>JANQLQ010000312.1 GCA_028280565.1 Fulvivirga sp. | reverse complement strand
CTCGTTCCGCGAGTGGGGGATCGCTTCACGCCTTGCCGAAGCCAACACGCTGGGTTCGCGATGACGATAGGAGCAAGGTATGTCATAGGTAGGCTGGCGGTGATAGCGCGGGGGCTACGACGCCATCCCCTCCATGGGATACACCACATGGACTTTGCTACCGCTTCTCAAGCAGGGGATTGCTTCACCGCTTGCCCTATAAACTAGTCCTGGGTTCGCGATGACGAAAAAACAAAAGCATTTCAATAGGGCCTTTTTATAGGCAAATGCATTGGAAAAGGCGTGGTAGTCCGGTTAGCCGTGGCTTCCTTCCAAAAGCCTCGCAAAGACGTGTTTTGATTGTGTTGAGACTATTTAATCTTTCTTATCCCGAATTCGCGATATTTTATTCACAAGGAAAAATAGGACACCAGCAACAAAGCCCATTTTCCGCGTAAAACGCAATGCAATGTCCAGCCCTCTAAAGGCCGTTTGCCACAGGGCTCATATGTGCTGCGTTGTTCCTTGATGTCTGCCCTCCATACGCCACTTGAATTTTCAATGCTACCTTGATCTATAAATTTTGGAATAATGCTGATGTATCCACCTTTATCCCAGGGAACTCTTTCGGCGATAGTAGGGTAGGAGGAGACTTTGGGGGCTGCTGGTGATATACTTTTTCGCCATTCAACAGGTTTACATATACCTGTTTTTTGGTATGGTCTATCATCCAGTATTCTTTTACTCCATACTCTTGGTAAAGCTGCAGTTTTGCGCCAGTATCTTTTTGGGCGGTAGAGGGAGACAATATTTCAATCACAAAATCGGGGCTGCCAACACACCCGAATGATCTTATCTTTGAAGGATCACAAATGACACATAGATCAGGCTCTACAATGTTCCGGGTTTCTTTATAGTGCTGGCCGGGTTTTACCAAGTAGACGTCAAATGGACTCAACCACACCTCGCAGGTCTTATTGCCTAATTGATGAACGAGTGATGTATGTAACCTGCCCACTAATCTCTGGTGGCTGCTAGAGGGAGCAGGTGACATTTTATGGATCTTGCCTCGTATAAGCTCTACCAATCCTTCAAACGTCCAGGAGAGGTAATCGTTAGCTGTATAATACCCTGCCAGGTCGGGTTCTTCTGCTTTATTTTGATCGTTATCTAGGGGTTGGTATTCCACCTAACAAATTTAGTATTTTTCGCCTGGTTTTCAATTTTTAAATAAACTTCTTTTACTAATACGACATCTTATGGCTCTTTTTTGACCGTTTGGCCCATTTGGGCCGGTCTCTAGTCTTTTTAGAGTGATATGCTGGTTCCTAATATTTTTAGGAATTCCCGTATCCAGCTGGGGTGCCCTGGCCATGCTGGGGAGGTTACCCAGTTGCCGTCTACTACTGCTTCCGTAGCGGGTACCTCTACGTAGTCTCCTCCTGCCAAAGTCACTTCAGGACCTACGGCAGGATAGGCCGTAAGCTTCTTTCCTTTTACGACATCGGCCGCAGTCAAGATCTGTATTCCATGACATATAGCGGCAATAGGTTTGTCGTTTTCGGCGAAATGCCGGGTTATGTCAATAATTTTAGGGTTCATTCTCAGGTATTCCGGGGCCCTGCCGCCCGCAATCATAAGTGCGTCGTAGTTTGCGGGATCAATTTCATCGAAATCTGCATTAAGCACAAAGTTATGTCCCCTTTTTTCAGAGTAAGTTTGGAAACCGTCGAAATCATGTATCGAGGTAGCAATGAAATCCCCTTTCTTTTTGTCAGGGCAAACCGCATGGATCTCGTGTCCTACCATCAGCATCATTTGGTAAGGTACCATAGTCTCGTAGTCTTCACCAAAATCACCTACTAAGAATACTATTTTTTTTGCGCTCATACCGGTGGTGGTTTAATTTTTAAAGTTCGTTAATTAGTTATTAGCTTCTCCTAACCGATCCTGTTCTTTTCTACGGCTTTCTCATTCACTATGAGTCCCAGGCCAGGATTTGACGGTACTTTAAGGTAGCCATCTTCAAATTCAAAGTAGTTCTCGAATAGGTCTAATAATGGCCCATACCCCTGGCTCACTCGTTTGCCTGCATACTCCTGGAATCTTGCGCCATTGGGGATACTGGCAAGTAAGTTTAAGCTGGCGGCTGTGGCTAATGTAGGTTTGGCATTGTGTACCATGATCTGCTTACCAAAAGCATGTGCTATGGCGGCCGTTTTCCGGCAGTCAGTGATCCCGCCGCACTTGATCACATCAGCGTTGATCACATCAACGTTCCCAATGGTAATCAGGTCCTTCATCATCCATTTATTATATTCGTGCTCACCCGCCATAACTGGAATATCTAGGCTATCCACTACTTGCCGGAGTCCTGTATAGTCTTGTTGAAAAACAGGCTCTTCCAAGGCGGCGATATTAAAATGTTCATAAAGCCGTTTTCCCATGACCACCGCCTGGGCCGGGGTATAGCCGTTGTTAAAATCGATGAAAAGCTTAATGTCATCTCCGATGGCCGCACGGATCTCCTTTGTGCATTCGAAGATATCATCAGGGTAAGGATTTACATTTTCCTGCCGGATCTGCATCCGGGCTTTTACCGCTTTGTACCCTTGACTTACAAAGTCAGCCGCCCTTTTGGCCATTTCGGCGGGAGTCTCGTACCTGCCACCCTGGTTCCTGCCGTAAGAGCCGTAAACCCTGATCTTGTCTAACCCATTTCCACCTAACAGTTTGTGCGCAGGCAGGCCTAATACCTTACCTTTAAGATCCCACAGTGCATTGTCTACCCCGGCCAATGTACCGGGATGAAGGCCTCCAATGCCAGACTCAAGGCCTTTAAGATAACATTCCTGCCATATTTCCTCGCTATCGAAAGGGTCTTTGCCTACAATGTATTTCTTGAGTCCTTTTTCCAGGTATTCCGTACTGAATTTTCGATTTGCACCATCACTTTCTCCCCAGCCTGAGATTCCTTCGTTAGTTTCTATTTTAACAAAATGAGCTTTGGCCAGTTGGTAGCCTTTTACATCGGTTATCTTCACGGTACCTGCAGCGCTTCTTTGGTCCGTAGCGTTGCCCGGCGAAGCTTGTGTAACCAGCGGCATCGACAACCCTGCCGCACCTACCGCTGAATACCTTAGAAATAGCTTCCTATTCATAAGATCAATCGTTTACCTTTTCGTTATACTTTTTTTGATTCTCCTTGACCCCCTTATGCCTTTTTTCATTCAACGCGGGGTCTTCTCCCATCCATGCCCATAATTTGATCAGCCCATTTTGATGTGCGCTGACCAGGAAACTTCCGTCGGCATTGAAATCAATGTACTCGGCATGATCACCAGCCCAAACCTTGTGAGCCAGTGGTATCCTGTCATTTTTGTAGCTCACGATTTCTTTGACGCGGTACACCCGGATATAAGGATCATGACCGGCAAAGGCTACATAATCTCCATTAGGATGCCATGAGACCGTCTCTATTTTTCTGCCGGTATGACTAAATTTTTTCACGAGCTTACCGGTTTGCCAATTCCAAAGGAATAACTGGCCATTACCGGCGCCGGCAAAGACCATTTCATCGCTTGGGGAGAATACCCCTGTGATAAACTTTAAATACGTATCTGCCTCCAAGGTCTGAGCCAATGACCAATCATTGGTGTTATATACTTTCAGCCCACCATGCCCGGTGGCCAATAGATATTGATCATCACTTGAAAAGAAAAGTTCGTTTACTGTGCTGCCAAAATCGATGGTTTTTATCTCTTTGCCCGAGGGCATATCGAAAATCCTGATAAATCCTTGGGAAGAACCATCTTTCTTTTTGGTCTCTTCTTCGCCGCTCACTAAAAGTGATCCTGTATTGGACCATGTGAGCCCGTCTATCCCGTTTTTGTGAGGTAAAGTTTTCAAAACCTCGCCAGTTTTGGCATCAAAGAGTGTCACCAGGTAGTCTTCGCTACAGGAAGCTACATACCTGCCATCCGCCGACCACCCCACACGCTCTACTTCCAGCTGGGTATATTGCCGCCAAAGCTCCGTACCATCCGAAGTACGCCACATGATCACAGCGTTGTCGAATTTGGTCCCGCTTACAATGTATTTTCCACCCGGGGAAAACTCGGCACTTTCTACGGAACCGGCCTCACCCAACGCATCTGCCACGCGTGACCATACAGGCTCCAGTCGTAGTTGATAATCGCGGTACGACTGGGCCCAGCTAAGGGCAGTTGAACATAATAATAAAGTGATAAACGATAATCTTTTCATTCTCCTGCTATTTATTTTAAAGTCAGTTCGGTAAAAGAAAATTTAAAGTGCTCGAAACGATCAAGTAAGCATCGTGACGAAGGCTTGGTGTAGAAAAATCGTGGCAACCCTGTAAAAAGGCTCGCTTTGACAATACATAAAGAATTTTTACTCTACCCCAAACACACGCTGTTTTACTAAGACGGAAAGCATGGGATTATCCTGTACAGTTTCGATTGTATTCCTATAATTAGACAATTGACCAATGGTGTTGAGGGATCCAACCTTACCCATACCAAGCTAATAATGATCGCTACAACGCTTATGGACCCATCTCCAGCAGGGTAGGGTGTTTCGCTAATAGTTTGTCCATGGCCATTGCCGCGTACAGCACGGCACCAAGCCCCCGGGGGTCGTTCAACCGGGTTTTTTGGCGGTCGTAGGCTTCATCTGAAAATAAAATAGGGGTGCCTTTGACAATTCCCGCTACATTCCCGGCACTGTCAATTTGTTGGGTCAATGCTTTCCAGGCCTTGACTGTAGGTGTCATAAACGAATCGTCGAGCCAGCCGTTCAATATACCTTCTGCAAAAGCCCGGGTGAACATCGCCGTGCTCGAGGTTTCTAAGTAGGTGCTAGGATTATCCAATACTTGGTGCCAGCGCCCATCACCGGATTGGTATTCTTTGAGAGCCTGGGCATGAGATCGGAAGATCTCCAGGATAGCCGCTCTCTTTTCATGACCAGGAGGTATGGCGAGAAGTAACTCGGTCTTGGCCATCATGGTCCAACCGTTAGCACGAGCCCACTTACTCGATGAATTCTTCTTCGTATGATCAAAATACCCGTGCCAGTAAAGACCGGTTTTGTCATCTTTTAAGTAATGATCGAATCGCAAGGTTTGATGGATCGCTTCTTTTAAATAATGCTCCGCTTTGTTTTGTGAGTAGGCACGGCTGAGTAATGCCATGCCCATAAACAGGTCATCGGCCCATACGGTTGATGAGTCGGGCGTATGCCGGCAAAAAGTACTATCCGTGAGGCGTAAAGCACTACTTTGAATATGTTCTAGTGCCTTATCTACATATTTTTGGTGATCATTGTTGCCGGTATCGCGCAAGAAAATCAACGTTTGAGTACCAAAATCATCCAGCAACTGGTAACGGAAATAATGGCCAAATGCACTTTCCAAGAGCTTTTTTTCCTTTCTCTCGTATGCTACCTGTGGAAGTTCCTGGCCCAGGAAATCCATATAGCGATTGACAAAGGACCTGTAATCTGTTCGTTCGAAATGGTCCCCGGCTTGCCACAAGGCGTCCAGGTAAATCCCGGTGAAATAACGCCAATCGGCCATATCCAGTGGCGCAGTTAATACCGGGGTCGTCATTTTTATAGGCTCTTGCCAGGGTTTGGAGCCTACCGGCCGGTAGACATAAACTGCTTCTTTTTGATTATGAGTAGTTTCAAGGCGGCATTTTTTAATAATAGTGCCGTGTTCATCCGTGATCCAAACAAATACCGCAGATAATCCCTTATTTGCCGGGCGATATTCGATTTCTAATTCGCCTTGATCGCTGTCTAACTTTTCCCTATACTCAAATTGCACAAGCTCATAATCCAGCCTCTCGGGGATCACCTTGGTTTGGGTGGCTCCTGTAATAACTACTTTGCCGTTGAATCTGACGACTATTGTGCCGGTATTCGCTGCAAGAGCCAAGTACTGTCCCGGTACCAGCTCACTAAGTGTTGATTTAATTTCGTATCCACTTGAAGGACCATCGACATATAACGTATAGATCCCCTCCTGGCGATGGTCTATTGTATCTTGCGTTAAGCCAAGGCTTACCGTGGCTAATATTTTATCTCCTACGGCACTCGCCACCTTACCGGCCGGTGTTAAGCGCTCCCGGCCCTGGCAGGCCGTTAAGATCAGTAAAAAGATGAGCGAAGCCCTCATTGTTTACTAGTTATCGATTTTGTAAGCATACCTTTTCTCCATTTCATCGTAGTATGCTTTCAGGATATAAAATGCTTTTTTCTTAAAGCCGCCATCAGAGATCAGTCCCTTGCGGTTCCAGCCGTCTTGTATAACGGGTAAATTCCTTCTCGGTGACCTGAAATCGGCAAGTATCCAAGGAGTCATGCCTCGCAGTGTCGGTATTTTTTTCAACATTTTGATTTGCTCCTTGTACAAATACTCTTGGTACTCCTCTGTCCAGCGTGTAAGAGAATCTCCATGGTGGTTGTAAAGTGCTCCGCCGCCAAATTCACTTACGAAGAAGGGTTTGTCTTGGGGGAGTTGCCAAGTGACCTCGGCACATTTTTGAGGTAATCCCGCATACCAGCCGATATATTCATTACAGCTGATCATATCCACTTCCGAAGCGAAAGGGTCAGGGATCTTGACTACGTCTTGCTGGTCTTTTTCGTTACGTTCTAAGGCTGCACTGATGAATCGCGTATCGTCAATGGCAGTAGCAATCTCTTTCAGCTTTCTCAAAAAAGTGAGCCTGGAAGGTACCTCCGGGGTTTCGTTAGCTACAGACCATACGATAACACTGGCCCTGTTTTTATCACGATGTACCAGCGCTTCCAGCTGGCTCCTCGCCTGGTCAAAGGCGACGGGATTTTCATAGTCGATCCCCCAATATACCGGTATCTCCTCCCACAATAACAGGCCCATTTCGTCGGCGAGCCTTGGCATATTCTCATTGTGAGGGTAATGAGCTAGCCGTATAAAATTGCAATTTAGCTCCTTAGCCCAGCCCAGCAGCAACTTAGCGTCTTCCAGCGAACGAGCCCTGCCCACCTGCAGGGGATTTTCCTCGTGGAGAGATATACCACGTAAAAAAATGGATTTCCCGTTGAGTAAAATGTCGGCGCCCTTCGTTTCAATGGTCCTAAAACCAATTCTATCTTTAAGTATGTCTGTGCCCGCTTCCAAAGATACTGCGTATAGCTTAGGCCTTTCTGGGTACCATCTTTTTATCTTTTTAGCGGAAATGGTAAAGGAAGCCAAGCCAGTTTCATCGGTATCCACTTCGTGTTGAAGGCCGAGCTCTGCTATGCGAATGGTTACTTTACGATGAAGTGCCTTCCCGGCCAATTTTACATAGCCTTTGATCTCTCGTGGATTGGCAGGGTCCAGTTGAATAGAATAATCCTGAATGTAGGTAGAAGGTACTTCGATAAGATCCACATCTCGAGTAATGCCGCCATAGTTCCACCAGTCCGTGGTATAATTGGGGACCCGGTGTTTTTCTCTTCGGTTATCTACCCGCACCACAAGCGAATTGCCTTTAGCTTTAATATGATCGGTAATGTCGAAGTTGAAAGGATCGAAACCCCCGAGATGCTGGCCTACTTTATTGCCATTGAGGTAAATGTCTGCCTGATAATTGGCCGCACCAAAGTGGATAAACAGCCGGTTATCACCCTCTAGGTCATAATCAAAAAGCGTGCGATACCAAATGGAACCTTCATAATACAAAAGCATACGATCTTGCGAGTTCCAATCGCCGGGTACCTGTATCTCATCAGAGGTGTTAAAATTGTATTCTACCCGGTCCCAGCGCTCCTCGATGACCCGGTCCGTGTAATAAGGCCGTGCAGAGTTCTTAGTGGATTCCATAACGTCGAAAGGCATCCAATTACGATGGTTGCGATACCCGGTCTCATACGGGTCGATCACAAATTTCCAGTTGCCATTAAGGCTGGTAGATGCCCGGTGATAAGCATTATGCAATAAAGGATCCTGTGCAAAACTTTTAAGACATAGGGATGTGGCAATAAGAGCGAAAATTACATTCTTCATCAATGCAGCTTAATTTAATTTACTACATTGACGCCCACGCCGGGCTGTGCCCTTACATCCGTGCAGCTACAGGTAGCGGCTTTTTAGAGAGGACTCCCGTATGATCAATTTACTTTTGATCACTTCACATTGAGCCGGCAGATCCCGGTTTTGGATATGATTGAACAAAAGCTGTGCGGCAGAGCGGCCTAACTGCTCTGCGGGACTTTCTACACTTGACAGGGGTGGGTCCAAGAAAGAATCGATGCTCTCATTGTTAAAACCCACTATGGCTATATCCTTCGGGATGCTGAGCCCATTTTTTTTGATGTAGTACATCATCTCGATGGCCGATGGATCGTTGATCGCGAAGATCCCGTCCGGTAGAGTGGGCAGGGAAAGCAGGTAGTCCGTATATTCTTTTACATTGGGACTTTCATAAAAAGAGGAAGCGATCAACTCTTTATGCACAGGTAGACCATGGTCGCGTAGCGCGTCCTTATAACCTTCTAATCGTTTTCTACTGGTAAAAAGGTTGGGTGGCCCGGCAATATGGGCTATCCGCTTGCAGCCTTGTTCCACTAAATGCTCCACGGCTTTGTACGAAGCCTCGTAGTCGTCTATGATCACCCTAGAGGTATTTAATTCCTCGTTCACGCGGTCGAAAAATATAATAGGGGTTTCTGTATTAACGACCCTATTGAAATGATCCACATTGACCGTCTCTTTGGATAGTGATACAATAAGGCCATCAACGCGATTCGTCAGCATGGTTTCAACATTCTCCTTCTCTTTTGCAAGGGATTCGCCACTTTGGGAAAGAATGATCGTATAGCCATGCTCGTTGACCACCTGTTGTATCCCTCCTAAAGCTTTAGAAAAAAAGCGATTGACAATTCGCGGTATGATCAACCCGATCACATTGGTCCGTCGCTGTTTTAGGTTGACAGCATTAGGGTCGGGGTGATAGTCTAGTTCTGTAGCCAATTGGGTGACAAGGCGTTTCGTGTCCTCACTCACGTCGGAGTGATTGGCCAGCGCCCGGGATACCGTCGAGGTTGAAAGATTCAGCCGCCGAGCGAGGTCTTTAATAGTAATTCTTCTTCCTGCCATGGTTTTACTATGTGGGCAAAAGATACTAAGAGCTTTCCAAAAATCAATGAACCAGGGCTTTGCAAACGGTTTCGGCCAAACTTTTTTTCCGGGAACGATCCCGGGAACGGTCCCATAAAAAAAATTTCGATATTTCCAAAAAAATCATGTGAAAAATTCGAATTTTTCTTTAGACTAGTGATCGGATCAAGTACAACCTAACGTTTAATCACCATGTTACAAACCCAAATAGTTCCACCTAATACGCAAATTGACGAGTTATCAAACGAAGAATTATTTGAGGTGATCAAAGAGTCTGGTGACTACGTCGCTTTCGAAAAATTATACAAACGGTTTTATTACATTCTCACACACTACGCTTACCGCTACATGAAATGTCCCGAACTGGCCAATGATATGGTAAGTGAAGTGTTTTACAAGCTCTGGAAAAAACGAGATTCGATCTCGGTAACCACTTCGCTCCAGTCCTATTTATTTACCGCTGTACGAAATAGATGTTTAGACCAGCTCAGGGTCGAGAACCGGGTAGACAAATGCGATGATTCGGTTTTGATCGACCTGGATTCATCATCTTCCACGCCTTTACAGCATGCAATTGCTGAAGAGCTCCAGCAAAAGATTGAAAATGCCATAGAGGCTTTGCCCAAGGATAGAAGGAAGGTGTTTAGGATGAGTCGCGACAATGGGTTGAAATACAAAGAAATAGCCGATACACTGGGTATATCCATTAAAACCGTGGAAACACAAATGGGAAGGGCCTTAAAGTTTCTCAGGGGAGAACTGACCGAATACATAAATGTGTAGGGGTAGCCAAACGGGTGTTCGTCATAGCACCAACGACGAACATCTTGAAGATGACAGATTTAGACTGGAACTTACTTGCAAAATACGTATCTCACGAGTGTAGCGATGATGAATGCAAGCGCATACAGGACTGGTCGGAAGTTGGAGAGAACAAACAGCTGCTTGAAGAGTTAATAGGCATACACAACCCCTTGATTGCTAAGCAAATAAATTTAAAAAAATCAGTGAATAAATTGACTAATAAAATAAAGAAGGATAGATTACTTAAATTTTAACTATGATATAGTATGGATAAATTTTTACGCACTTATCGGGCATGCTTAATTACCCTGCTTATTATTTTATCCGCGCTGCAAACGTTTGCGCAAGGAGTAGGGGGAGTAACAGGTCGGATTACGGATGCCAATACTGGAGAAAGCCTTCCCGGGGCTACGATTAGACTCGTAGGTACTTCTACGGGCGCGGTCACTGATCTTTATGGTGACTATCTGCTCAGCATTCCTATTGGAAACCAAATGCTGGAAGTAAGTTTCTTAGGGTACACAGTGAAACAGGTAGAGGTAGATGTACAGGAAGGTACATTGGTGGAATTAAATGTATCATTAGAATCGGATGTTTTGACCATGCAAGAAATCGTGGTTTCCAGCCAGTTGATAGGTCAAATGGCTGCTATCAACCAGCAGATCAATTCTAATACCATCGTAAACGTCGTCTCTAAAGACAGGATAGAATCACTACCGGATCAAAATGCGGCAGAGTCCGTAGGTAGGTTGCCCGGGGTATCAATACAGCGTGATGGAGGGGAAGGTCAGAAAGTGGTGGTTCGTGGATTATCCCCGCGATTCAATAACATCACCTTTAATGGGGAGCGGATACCTTCTACGGATGCGGTAGATAGGTCGGTCGATTTGAGTTTCCTTTCTCCGGACCAATTAGCAGGTATTGAAGTATTTAAGGCGATCACACCGGATATGGACGGAGATGCCATTGGCGGTACGATCAATTTTACCGCGAAAAAAGCACAAAGTGGGCTCCAAGGAGATTTAAGGCTCCAAAATGGTTTCAACGGTCTGACGGACGAATGGGGGCAGTGGCGCACAAACGGTAGCGTGAGCAATCGGTTTTTAAACGATAAACTGGGGGTGCTCTTTACCGGTAACTATCAACGTGCCGACAGGACGGCCGAAGTACTGGAAAATGATTTCACCATTAGCGGAGGTGGTCTCATATTAGAAGGGGCAGATAATGTGCAATATGTGGGTACGAATGTCATTAACGATGAAAAGATCAGGCAACGTTTCGGGGGAAGCATTGCTATGGATTACGAGTTTAGTCCTTCGAGTTCTATCCTGCTTAATGCTTCGTTCAATGAAAGATTTGATGATCGCCTGAGGTTGAGGAATCGATTATCCGTAGCGAATGGCTGGGTGGATTATGAGATATTGGATTCCGAAGAGCGAACCCGCGTATTTTCTAATTTCCTGAGTGGTGAACATCGATTATTCGATAAATCTTGGCAGCTTGACTGGCGGGTATCTTACTCTCGCTCTGAACAGGAATTACCATATTCTCATGAGCTCAGGTTTAGACAAGAAAGTGCATTTACAAACATCGATGTGACACCGGAAGGAGGTATTAATGCCCTTGATACCCTCTGGATCCGTGATTATGATGCCGCTTTCCTGCGTCGAGGAGGGGCAAGACTTCGTGAAGATGACATTAGCGAACAAGTTTATACCGCCAATTTTGATTTGAAAAAAGAGTACAGTCTCTCTTCCAAATGGAGTGGTTATGTCAAAGCCGGTGCAAAATACAGGTTATTTGATCGGGACAAAGATGCTATCGAATTTAGGGATAACGGTAATGGCCCTGAACAAGGGTTGATTGAAATGATCGAAGCCTTTCCTGATGAATATTCAAGATCCACTGCCCAGCCTTCTGATTATGGAATGTTAGACTTCATAGAAAATGCAGAGTCGGGTGAATTTTTAGATGGACGGGCTGATTTCGGACCCACCCTAAGTCAAACCGAGGCGAATCGGATGGCCGCGCTTTTTTCAGACCAGTTTTATTTTCGCAGGGATCTGATCGATAACGAAGACTACCAGGCGGAAGAGTCTATTACTGCTGGATACGTCATGACAGAAATTAACTCGGATAAGTTCATGTTTTTGGGAGGGCTCAGGTTAGAGTATTTTAACGGAGATTATGTGGGTTTTGAAACCGCTGCCGGGGCAGATGATGAAGATGACGTGGAAGCCGAGATCAACGTGATCGAGCGTACGAATAATGTATGGTACTTAGAAGCTCTTCCCATGTTCCACGCGAGGTATAAACTTACCGATTGGTTTGATATCAGGGGGGCCGTAACGAAAACATTGAACCGGCCTAATTACCAAAACCTTGTGCCATGGAGGGCAGTAAATGCACAAGAAAATGCATTGCGGCAAGGGAATCCTGATTTAAGGCACATGACCGCATGGAACTATGATATTTTCCTTTCTACCTACAGCAAATGGGGATTATTCACCGTCGGACTCTTTTACAAGGAATTGGAGAACATCGATGTAGACGCAACCCAAACGATCATCGATCCTGTTTCTAATTTCAATGGTTTCCAGGCGGACTTTCCAATCAATATCAATGGAATATCTACCATACAAGGAGTTGAAATCGATTTTCAAGCCAATTTGACCAGCTTACCTTCACCTTGGAACGGTATAGTTTTGTCTGCCAATGCCACCTTCCTCCAGACGGAAACGTTTTACCCACTGTTTGAAAAAGTCGGGGATAGTGGAGCACCATTATTCAATGGCGTGTTCGAAGAATCCGAAAGAGAAGGAAATATTCCTGGCCAACCTGACTTCGTGGCCAATGTATCCTTAGGTTATGAAAGAGGAGGGTTCTCGGGTAGATTTTCACTACTTATGCAAGATGACACCTTCGATGAATTAGGAGCTCGGGCAGATGGCGATGAGTTTACACAGCTACTCGTGCGTTACGATGCTAGTGTGAGCCAACGGTTGCCTAAGGGATTCCAAGTCTATGCTAACTTTAATAACATAAACAATCGAAACGACGTGAGTGATTTCTTCGTTTTTGAATCTTTCAGGGAAGACTTCGGGTTCACCTTTGATCTTGGTGTAAGGTATAGGTTTAATCAATAAAGTTGTAATTCAATGAATATACTCAGATATATCGCTGTAATAGCATGTGTGATGACGAGTGCTATTGCTTTTGGTCAAACTCGTACAGTAGAAGTGCTTCCTGATTCCATTGGGGCGCTCAACTTTGCCATACTGGGAGATACTACGGAAACTGGTGCTCGTGTAGACTCAAGTACCATATATATTCTTAAGCGAAATGGGGTTTATAAAACCGTAGGGGAAATCCGCAACCCGGGCTTTGATCTCACGATCAGGGCGGAAGAAGGTGCGGGCTCAATGCCCATAATCCAACCCGCTGTGGTAACAGGAGGTATTTCAGTCCGGCCATTCACGGCCCTGGGAAATTTGACATTGGAAGGGGTTTACGTAACATCAATAGATGACCTGGGGACTTATATTAACCGGATTGTTAGGGCTCAAGCCGATAATATACGTATCACGTTTAGGGATTGCTGGTTCGATGGCTCCGGGCAGTCGGTAGTTCGGTTTGACAATGTAGGCGCTAAGGTTTACATGGAAAACTGTATCGTTAGTCATATAGGCCGGACTTTTGTGCCGAACAACGGGCGTGTGATTGATTTTCGTACCAATGCTGACTCTTTGGTCCTGGTAAATAATACGTTTTTCAACATCACCCAGCGCTTGATGCGTGTCTCGGCCGGTAGGGCTGTCAGGTATGCAAATATCAGTAATAACACTATTGTGAATGTAGCCCAGTTAGTGGCAGATTTTGAGCAATGTGCTGAGTCCAGGTTCGTTGACAATTTGGTAGTTAATGGGGTCTTTTTAGGGAATTCCCGGGGAGGTGAAATGCTCGATTTGGTACCCTTAACACCCGCTAATGCTGACCTGGTAGATGTCGACCAAGATGATCAGAGTGCTGAAGTTACCAATAACTGGTTCCATACTACCCCAGGCGTTTTGGAGGTATGGGCAGATTCCATTAGTTCAGTGCCTCTTTACGATTCAGTCTTAGTCGCTTTCACAGGGATAGATTCTCTTGATCTTATCGCTGAACCTTTCACATTTATGGGCCCGGTTCAATTTAAAACCCCACCCCCATTACCCCAGAATACCATAGAAGGGATGATTTTCGACCAGCTTTTTGCAGACAACCTAGATAATGGGTCGGCTCCGAATTGGAATTTTAACACATCTCCCTTTTTCCTGGTCAACGATGCTACCATACAGTTCCCTTGGCAGTTTCCTTTTGACTTTAGTTATTCACCATCATCACCGGCGGCTGTCGCCAGTAGTACCGGTGGTCCTGTAGGTGACCCACGTTGGGAATTGGAAGAGTTCAATGTAATTACAGGATTTGACAGGGTATGGGAAGATCATCCGGTGCTTCTCTATCCTAACCCCGCCAAAGAAAACTTTGAAGTGGTTTTAGAAGGGGAATCGGTAAGACACATAGAAATACTGGATGTTCGTGGATTGACCATAGGGTCTTTCGAAGGGGATAACCTTACAGGAGCCATAGATATCAGTGAATTTAACAATGGACTCTATTTTGTCAGGGTTACGGATGTACGAGGGAATACGTTTACGAATCGATTAATTAAAAGGTAGAAAGGCATGAAAAGTCAGAAAATCTATAAAATATTAGTATCCATACTTTTTATTGTTGCTGTTTTTACGGCCGGCTGTGATAGCTATGATGACGAAGGCTCAAATGCCAATGAGTTAAGGGACCAGGCCGAGAGACTTACTAGTTCCTGGAATGGGGACCGTATTTTATTCGATGGCGTGGATGTCACACTCCAAGATTTTGAAAACTTCACACTGGAGTTTCGAGAAGACGGTACTTGGACAGCGGAAGATGGTGCCCCGGCATTTGGTAGCCAGGGCACGTGGGAGTTTGCTGAAGGAAATACCAGTCGCATCCTTATGAACGGCGTTCCGGTAGATCTCTTCTTCACCACCGGGGCAAGCCAACTAACGTTGCGTTTCGTTTTACAAGGTTCTGCCATTGGGCGGACCAAAGGAACGACTGGCGACTACGTAATTGACCTTTCTCCTTTACCATAAAACGAATAGCGAGTTATGAAAGTAAACTTATACATAGGCATAGGAGCATTCTTGTTTGGATTATGGGGATGCTCACCCGATGATCGTGACGATTTTGAGCCGGTAAGGCCGAATATAATCTTCCCTGGCGGAGCCAGTACAGCGGCGGAAAGAGAAGAAGAAGTAGATATACAGTTTGTCTTGAAAAATGGCGCAAACACTGTCTCAGTACAAGCAAATGGTGAGGACTTAACGTTCGAACCTAGTTCCGAAGAACAGACCATTTCGTTTTCTGTTACTGTACCGGTAGACGCTGAACTTGAGGAAGAATTCCCAGTGGCGATTATAGTTACCGACGAGTTAGATAGGGTATTGGAAAGAGAATTCTCCATCATTGTAATCAAAGAAACTATTCCTTTTCCTACGGCGGTGGTAGATTCAGATTTAAGATTAGACTCTACTTTCAACTATTTAATAACGGAAGACGTAGAGGTGGCCAATGGGGCTACACTCACCATTCCTCCTTTTACCAACGTAGTTTTTAGCTCTGATACAGCTACTACAGGAGAATTTTTACAACTGGAAGTAGAAGTGGGCGGCAGGTTAGTGGCCGAGGGAACGGCTGAAAGACCGGTCGTTTTTACTTCTGACAGGGGAATTGCCGGTGCAGGCGAAGGGGGCCAATGGGCACGTATAAAGATCAACGGGGCTGACGGGGTAAGCTCAGGGGTTCTCCGTTATGTAAGAATAGAATATGGAGGGCTCGATGAGCCGGCATTACGACTGGACGACGTAGATGCCAGCACCGAGATAGAGTATGTGCAGATTTATGAGAGTGCCAATATTGGCCTTGAGCTTAGAGGGGGTACGGTCAACCTAAAGCATATGGTTTTTACAAACAATGCAAGGATGAATATTGAATACGATAATGGGGATACGGATTACTCAGGTTTTGGCCAGTTCCTTGTTTTAGAAAACTCTGATTTTACCAGCAAAGAGAGTGGGACTGATGCATTTAGAGAGCTGGAAGTAAGAGATGATGCAGAAGTAACACTTTCTAATGTTACCATACTAGGTCCTGGTATAGCTGGTGGCGGGGCTGATGCTGTCAGGATCCGTGATGACGCTGGTTTTACAAAATTCTACAATATCCTGATGGCTGAATTTCCTGATGACGGATTTAGGTTTGATCTTAATACTGATAATGTTAATATGGAGCCGGATGGTGATTATATACTTGCACATAGTTATATCTTTCAAATTGCTGATCAGCCTACGAGGGATGGAGATGATGCAATATTGGTCTACGAAACGAATGCCTCTGCTTATTCAAACGTGATCCAACCAATGGGTACGCCGGATCCTGCTGAAGGCATTGAATCCGGAAGTTTTGTGCCTGATGCGCCCATAGCAAGTGATTTTGATCCTTCTAGTATCGATCCTTTTTTCGATTCCGCCCCATTCGTTGGTGCGATAGGAGATACTGATTGGACGAGCGGTTGGACGCGGGATTAAGGCAAAGACTATTGATATAATTTTAGAAAAAGCCGCCTCGAATAGTCGAGGCGGCTTTTTTGCGTTAATAAATTGACCGATCTTGCCCCTAGATTAGGTAAGCGGTGGACAAATAAAAATGTCGGTAAGTATATCCATGTAACTTTTTAAGGATCCCCGCTATTGTTGGGGTGGCTTCTTCTAGTACAGGGCAGTTGCATAACGTTTATCTCTACCAGGGGAAGGAGTGGATGGCAGAGTCCGGGTTAAACCTTTATGATTTTCATGCGAGGCCGTATGACCCGGCTTTGGGGCGGTTTATGGCGGTAGACCCCCAAGGGTACTTGAAGCCATATAATTCTCCATACGTTGGGGTTATGAATAATCCAATCATGAACGTTGATCCCGATGGAGAACTACCATTCCTGGCCGTTGTAGTGATTGAGCTGTATTTGGTACGACAAACGTGGCAGTACAAGCAGCTAACGGAGAAATTGACAATTTCTGGGATGGATTGGAATCCTTTGGTAGTGGAGCAGTAACAGGTGTAGCAATTACAGCCGGGGTGACAACAGGTTTAGGAGTTCCTGTTTTAGGAAAAGTAATCAAAGGGGCTGGCATTGTTTATGGTGGAACTTTGGCTGCAGGTACTCTTAGTGGGCTGGGAGATGGAATTTTAATGGTGATTGGGATAGACTGCAAAATACGGGAAACTATTTGCAGGTAACTTCTATTTGGATGGTAAGCGCAATTTCCTTGGACAGACACTTCAGGGTATTGGACGCTTTAGTTGGGATTGCCACAATCTACTATTAGTTATGGCTATTCTCAAGTAAGAAATGCTTTCGGCGGTATCGATGGGGTAGACTATTTTGGTGGAGCCACCTTTTCAATTGCTGAGAATAAAGACACAAGGAATGGTGTCAGCATTGGTAATTTTATCAATCTTAATATTAGGGATGAAATTACTGGAAGTTTTGAGGATAGGTAATTAGTGATCCTTTGTTTATGCACGAATACGTGCACACTTTTGATAGCCAAATTTTCGGGCCGTTTTACCTTCCAGTTGTTAGGTTACCAAGTCTTATTAGTGTGGCCACCTCTAGACCTCTTCCTGGTGGTATAACAACCATAGCGTAAGGTGGTACGAGCGAAATGATAACCAATATGCAGCAAGGTATTTCGGGAAGCATTACGGGGTTGATTGGAGTATTTACGAGCCGCCCCGAAGGAGATACCCAAGAAGACGACCTTAATCATATCACAAAATGAGAAATCTAACATATTTAATGACTATAGTAAGTGTACTCTTGATTTTGTTATCCAAAGGTTGTAAGGATACGTTTCCGCAGTCTTCAATCACTTTAATGAATAACTCTGATACGGATGTAAACTATTATTTTGCGTTCGGAGGAGAAGGTGGCATCTTGTATCCTGATACCACATTACCAGTAACTCTAACCCCGCCATTTCCAGAAGCTCGAAAAGGTCATTCTGGCTATTATGACTGTAATTGTACAGAGGAGGAGATTTTTGAATTTATTTCGTCAGATACCCTATCGTTGTATATTTTTCACCCAGATACATTGGCTAAATACGAGTGGCAGAAAATCATAGAGGATTATAATATTCTAAGGCGGTATGATTTAAGTTTAGGCGATTTACAACGTTTAGATTTTGAAGTAATATATCCACCAAATGCAAACATGGAGGGTATTCAAATGTGGCCACCGGAATAGAAAATCAAAGCCCCGCTATTGCGGGGCTTTTTCAACGCGCCACTTTATATGCTATTTTGGTTCCATATATCTTACAAAGGCATTGATCACAAAGGTGATCTTTTCATGCTCGTTAGGTGAAGGTCTTTGTATTTGTTAGGGTATCATGATCCAGCGTGTCTTCTTTCTCCGCGATATGCTTTACCTTCCATAAGGTACTTTGAGGGATGCACCCAATTTCACCATTACACCCTCCATATACACCAAAATTCCCTTGACATTCCCTAAATTCACCCCACTATGAAAGCAATCCTAGTAAAATCCCCCGGTGATGCATCACAACTCTGTCTGGGTGACGCCAATACGCCAACGATCCGGCCGGACCAGCTCTTGATCAAAGTAAAAGCCTGTGGAGTGAACCGGGCGGACATTTTACAACGGCAAGGAAAGTACCCGCCTCCCAAGGGGGAGTCCGAGATCATCGGCTTGGAGGTTGCCGGGGTGGTAGAAGAGGTGGGTAGCGCTTGCACCCGTTTTCAAAAAGACGATAAGGTGTTTGCGTTACTGGCAGGCGGTGGTTATGCGGAATATGTTGTAGTGGACGAACGCTTGGTCATGCCTATTCCGCCGGGGCTGGATTTTGAACAGGCTGCAGGAGTAGCAGAAGTTTTCCTTACCGCCCACCAAGTTTTATTTTTTGTTGCTGCATTGAAACCAGGTGATTCGGCATTGATCCATGCAGGGGCCAGTGGCGTGGGTACTGCGGCTATCCAACTGTGTAAGGCTGTCGGCGCAAAAGCGATCGTTACTGCAGGGTCACCCGAAAAAATAGAATTTTGCCGGCAGCTAGGAGCCAGTTATGGGATCAACTACAAAAGTGAACCCGACTTTAGCAGCAAGGTACAGGAGTATACTGGCGGGTCGGGAGTTAACGTGATCATAGACCCGATCGGGGCTAGCTATTTTGAGCCTAACCTTTCCGCCATCGCCATGGATGGCAGGTGGGTGCTGCTAGCGGCTATGGGCGGTGCAAAAGTGCCGAACGCTAACCTGGCAAAGATCTTGATCAAACGTGTTACGTTGAGCGGCTCCACGTTACGGGCCCGTGATTTGGCCTACAAGGCTGCGCTGGTGGAAGATTTTACAAAACGATTTTTAACCCAGTTTGAAACTGGTGAGTTAAAGCCGGTCATCGATCGTATATTTGACTGGAAAGATGCCCCAAAAGCCCACGGCTACATGGAACAAAACCAAAATAAGGGCAAGATCATTTTGAATGGAATGTGACTTCACACGAAATCATTCCATAGAGTCCTTGATCCTTTTGTAGGCTAAAATAGGGTCTGTGGACTCTAACAATTCGTTCCAGTCCCCGATCGAGACATTGGGGTAAATGATCTCCTCATCCTCCGTTTCCTTGGCGACCAGGTACCCTGTTTTGCCATCGCAGGAATAAAACCACAATTGCCTTGGGCTTTTATACCTTGAAATTTTCAGCTGTTCCTGGTACCTGAATTTCGTGTTCCTAACCTCTTCAATGAGTTGTGCATTATCCATGTCTTGGGTGTCCAAGCTGTCGCAGGTCGTATTGTTAGGCCCCATGGTAAAGTTATGCTCCACTTGCCCATATAAGACCGGGGTAAGAAAAACAGCTAGCACGGTAAGATAGATTTTCATACGCGTTGATCCGTTGACCTTGACTAATATACAATATTACCTGCTATTTACTTGGGTATAAATGCCCAGGTACGTGTTAAAGTCGGCCTCCGAAAAAGATACCATCAATACCTTTTGGATATTATCATTTTGCACTAGAAACTGGTTCGAGCTCGACAGCGCAATTTCACAAGCTTGGCGGAAAGGAAATCCGTAAACCCCTGTGCTGATCGCCGGGAAAGCGATGGACGTAATGTTATGGGCTGAAGCTAATTTCAAACTATTGTAGTAGCACTGTCCGAGTAGCCCAGCTTCATTGGAATTTCCTCCCTTCCATACCGGGCCTACCGTAGAAATGACAAACTCCGCCGGTAGCCTAAAACCCGGGCTGATCTTAGCCTCTCCCGTTTTACACCCTCCCAGCGTTTTGTTAAATGCCCGGAGTTCGGGTCCGGCGGCGCGGTGAATGGCCCCGTCTACACCTCCACCCCCCAGTAAACCCGGGTTAGCCGCGTTAACAATAGCCGCCACATCCAAACGGGTAATATCACCTTGTATAATTTGTATTCGTTGATCTAGCATGTTTGGTGTATTGAGCCGGCAATCGCCAAAATATAGCATGCGAGCCTACTAATCAATGACTGATAACGTTCTGCTTGCTGCCCTTTGCCTACTGCCGCCTATAAAACATCGATTTAAACAATATCGATCAACCCGTCCCCGTCAACACATCAAAACCACCCGGCCCCGTAGTTTTGGAAAGGCCATGGAATACCGGCAAGGAGCAGGATAAGCCCTATCAAGTAAAAGATCAAAATAGAACGGAACTTTTTGCCATCATCTTCTGCTCTTTTAGCCCGGCTATAACCAATAGTGATCAGTGCTACCGCTACCACCATGATGCTGATGTGCTCCACGAGGAAGAAGCGCAATACACTATCTTTCATGGCAATACCTGAAAATACCACCTTTGGGCTTATAAAGTATAATATGAGACCAAGCAGAAATTGGGTATGGGTAAATATGAGTGCAAATAGCCCGAGTTTTCTATCCTTTTCTCCAAAAGGTTTAGAACCATTGGTCTTGCCTATAGCGTTTACGATAGCCAGCACAATGGCGATGAGGACAATCCAGCGAAGGCCGGAATGTGCGTGTTTGAGAATTTCCATAAAGCTTAAATAAAAAAACCAGCCTAAAGTTAGACTGGTTTGCCTTCAGTACAAAGGGCTCCTTTAATTTCCTTTCTCTATCGATAGAGCTTCGGCCATCTTCACCGCTTCATAGGCGTTAATAATCCCCCCGGTGATGGACAATTCATTAAAATTCACCTTTTCATTATCTTTTCCCGGTTTAACTACCTCTAAATTGTCAAACTTCCGGGACGATTTCTTGATAATGTCACGGACCTGGAAAGCCGACAGCTCGGGGTAATAGGACATGAGCAGAGCGGCCACACCACTGGTAGCCGGGGCAGCCATGCTGGTGCCGTCGTAAGACTTGTAGGTATCCCCAGGTGTAGTAGAATAGATCTGTACCCCGGGAGCGAAAACGTCCACGGTCTCTTTTCCATAATTACTAAAAGAGCCGACAAAATTTTCATTATCGCCCCAAGAAGATGCCCCTATTTCTAGCCAGTTAGAGGCAGAAGAGCTTTCAGTATACTTTTTAGTGGGAAAATTCTTCCCTTTGTCGATGTTTTTCGAACTGTTTCCTGCGGCATGCACCAAAAGTACCCCCTTTTCTTCGGCATACTTTACGGCTTTGTCTACAGCTTCCTTGCCGGGAGAATAAGATTTGCCGAAACTCATATTGATCACCTGGGCGCCATTGTCTACGGCATAAATGATGGCGTTAGCCACATCCTTATCCCTTTCATCGCCATCCGGTACCGCACGTATGACCATGATCTTTACATCACTCACAATCCCGTTGATGCCAATCCCATTGTCACGATTGGCCGCGATGATCCCTGCCACGTGGGTACCGTGACTAGGGTCATGACCTTTTACATCATTATTGCCATAACCTTGCTCATACAGGTCTTTATAATCATCACCTACGATGTCCCTAGGGTCGAATTCCGTATTGTAAGCATAATGTACTTGGTTGCCAAAATATTCCACCGCTTCTTCCAACTCTTCTGCCAACAGCCCGAAATCAGCTTCAGGCCCTACATTTTGAAAGATCATCCCGATCATGCCCCTTGCCGCCAGTACGGTTGAGTCTTGGGTATTGATTTTTTCAAGGTCTTCTATGGTCAGTTTTTCTACGTCTAAATAGGCCTTTAGTAAGTTGTTGTACCGGGTGATGTTACTCTGCAAGCTTTTGTAGAAGCCGTACTGTTGCTCCGCCTTGTCCCGGGTTTTTTCAAAGTCCATCTTTACTTTCACCCACTGCGCGTATTCATCCCTATTCTTCTTTTTCACCTTCTTTTCCTCTATGCCATCGTATTTTTGTTTCAACTCTACATAAAGGCGAGTAAGCTCGTAAGTATCCTGTTCTACATTCCCCTTCTTTCCTCCTATAAAATTCCAGCCATACCGGTCGTCTACATAACCATTCTTATCGTCATCGATGCCGTTCCCTTCGATTTCATCTTCATTGATCCAGATCTTACCTTGTAAGTCTTCGTGATCAATATCCACGCCGGAATCGATCACAGCTACTGTAACAGTCTTTGAAGATTTACCTTTCAACAGCGTTTTATAGGTCTTTTCAGCACTCACACCCTGCATTTTATCCTCTACGGGATCCATTACCAACCATTCCTGTGCGGGCAGGCTGCTACTATCGGCGATCATCAGTTGTGCATAAATACTGGGAGAACACAACGCCAAAAAGCCGATCAATATCCGACTCACTCTTTTCATCTTTATTGATTTGTATTTAAAAATGTGAAGATACGCCAAACGAAGCAGAATCTTATTATGATTTATGTGATCGGTGGGTACATTGTCTTTTTGTTTTTTTTGCAAAAACCTTACAACCGTCAGACAACCGGTCATTGTGAGTTCCATCTATGGAGTTTAGCGATAATATTTGTAGTTACGATCAATTTGACGGAGATTGAATATGTATTACTTGTGCTTATTATCTATTGTCGCTTTTTTTAGTCTTTTCTTCTACAAGGTAGCTATGGCATCTGACGCGCGTTATCGCGATCAAAAGTTCCAGGAGCCCGCTGACCGGCAATATCGAAAATTAATCCAGTCCAAACTTTAATTAATGCCGGTTGCGTTTTAATGGACCGTAAAAGTCTTTATCTTTAACGTTCATTCACAAAACTCAACCTGATGGTCATTGAAGAAGTTCATGTAAAGGACCGCTATACCCATGTACGTGCCCGAACGGAACAAATTTGTTCCCCATTAACACCAGAAGACCATGTAGTCCAGCCTATTGTGGACGTAAGTCCTCCAAAATGGCATTTAGGGCATACCACCTGGTTTTTTGAAACCTTTATTTTACAACCACATTGCAAGGGGTACACACTGTTTGATGAAAACTATGGCTTTCTTTTCAATAGCTACTATGAAACAGTTGGAGCCCGCGTGATCCGTACGAACAGGGGGAATATGACACGACCCACTGTACCAGAGATCTTAGCATACCGTACGTATGTGGACGATAAAATGGAAGAATTGTTGGAGGGGGACCTCGAGGATTCGATCTTGCAACTCGTAGAGCTTGGGTTACAACACGAGCAGCAGCATCAAGAACTCTTGTTTTATGACATCAAGTACATTCTTGGGAATAATCCTTTGTTTCCATCTTATAGCAGTGCTTCTGCACCGTCTTCCCAAAAAACAGGAGCCCCGGCTTACCTTACATTGGAAGAAGGCGTACATACCATCGGGTACCAAGGAAATGGCTTTCATTTTGACAATGAACTAGGAGTGCATAATGTTTTTATCCATCAATGTGCTTTACAAGACAGGCTCGTTACCAACGCCGAATACCTTGAATTTATAGACGATGGAGGCTACCAGGATTTCCGGTTTTGGCTCTCCGAAGCCTGGGAGTGGGTAAAGACCCACCAAGTCAAAGCGCCATATCATTGGCATTGGGTAGAAGGGACCTGGTCTTACTATTCTTTGAGCGGGGGACTTCAAAAGATAGATCCTGCCGCCCCGGTGACCCATGTCAGCTTTTTTGAGGCGGATGCCTATGCAAAATGGCGTGGTCTTAGGCTTCCGACTGAATTTGAATGGGAAGTGGCTTGCAACCAGTACGGTCTAATAAGCGAAGATTCTAATTTCATGGACTCTGACCATTATTCCCCGACACCTAAAATAGACGGTAATAACCAGTTATATGGTGACGTTTGGGAATGGACTGCGAGTGCTTATCGTCCCTATCCCTTTTACCAAGCACCCGAAGGAGCCGTTGGAGAATACAATGGAAAGTTTATGGTCAATCAAATGGTACTAAAAGGAGGTTCTTGTGCAACACCCTCCGATCATATCCGTAGTACCTATAGAAACTTTTTTCACCCTCATTTAAGATGGATGTTTTCGGGCATTCGCTTGGCTAAAAATCTCTGATTACCTATCACTGACCTCATGAAAAACCAATTTGCCCTTGATGTTTTGGAGGGGTTGAATGCCACTCCAAAAACATTACCGTCTAAGTATTTTTATGATAAAAAGGGGGACGAGCTCTTCCAGCAGATCATGGAATTAGAGGAATACTACCTTACACGGTGCGAATACGAGATCTTCCAAACCCATAAAAGTGACTTATTAAAAGTTTTTGCCAACTCATCTCATAAGTTCAACTTAGTAGAGTTTGGAGCAGGAGATGGTTACAAGACCAAGGTATTACTCAAGCACTTTTTATCGGAAGGAGCAAACTTTCGCTATGTGCCGATAGACATTTCCGGCAATGTTTTACGACTCCTAGAAGGTTCATTAAAGGAAGAAATATCCGGTCTGGAGGTCCAAGGAATAAAGAACGACTATTTTAAAGCCCTTGAACAACTGGAAAACGGGGGTACCCGGAATGTGATCTTTTTCTTGGGTTCTAATATTGGTAATTTCACTTACGAACGGGCCATAGCCTTCTTATCCGAGTTGTATGCCAGCCTAAGAAAGGGCGACCTGCTGCTTATTGGGTTCGATCTAAAAAAGGATCCGCAAGTGATCCTGGATGCCTATGACGACCGTGAGGGTGTAACAAAAGAGTTCAATTTGAACCTGTTGGACCGGATCAATAACGAGTTGGAAGGAAGTTTTGACAGGGACACTTTTAAACACTGTCCCAGCTACAATCCCTTAACAGGTACTACGGAGAGCTTTTTAGTAAGTACAGAGGAACAGACGATCGAGATCATGGACTCCGCCATACACTTCCATGCCTGGGAGGCTATCCATACAGAAACATCGCAAAAATATAGCCTCTCCAATATCAGTGAAATGGCCAGTCAAGTGGGCTTTTCCGTCAAAGAGAACTTTTTTGATCAACGACACTATTTTGTGGATTCGGTGTGGGAGAAGTGAGTGTTAAAGAAAATACTCTTCATTCCAAGGGCAAGTAGCTATTGTGCTGTTGGTTTTTCCTGGTTTCCGTTTTCTTATTCCTGATTTTAAGCAGTTGTTTGCTAAAAACCAAAAGCTTACTAACTTTGCCGCCTTGCCAGTTTTAGATGATGCGCACGTGGCGGAACTGGTAGACGCGCCAGGTTGAGGGCCTGGTGGCCATTGCGGCCGTGGAGGTTCGATTCCTCTCGTGCGCACAATAGTTTAGAGGACAAAAAACGCCCGGTCCTTGGGTTATTCCTATCGTTTATTGCATTTTCGTACCGTTAGCCAGGAGGTTTGTCTAACGTAGCCCACTTGGAAATTTTATGCTTTTTGAACCAGCGCCATTCTTTCAACCCCGATAATCATGGATAAATTACCTGCCCGTTTCACTATTGTAAAAAAGATGGAAGAAGACGTGGGAAGATCAAAGTGGGACCAGCTTAATGGATATTTTTCCGACGATTTCAGGTATACCGTAGCCAACCTCAACACAAAAAATGGGATTGTTGGCTTGAAGGAATACATGCAATGGCAAAACTCACGGGTGCAATGGAAAGGACACGAGGTACATTTGATCGCGGAAAAAGGAGATGCATTGATTGTAGAGGTTACTTCTTTTTTTTCCCGAATCGCGGACGGTCATGATTTTTCTATGCCGTGTACGGATATATATCGATTTAGGGGTGACAAGATTTACGATTGGCGGGTTTACGCTGATATCTCCGTTTTCAAAAACGAAAGTTTGTAAAAGAGCACTCCTAACTCACTAGTTTACTTCAAGCCACGCAGCGTCAACATGCGCTAGACCACCTTCCTTGGAAAGAAACGTTCCAGTTTAATCAATTATTACCACCTGTATCCCAAAAATTAAACGGGTCCGCGAATTATTAGCGAATGCAGGTGCCAGGCAGGGAATACGTATTCGAATAAAACGCAAGCCCGGTAGTAGTCTCCTTCCCGTTTTCCTTAAGACAGGTTATTGCTTCTCCCCGGTAATAATCGAGGCTTCTCTTATAGCACTCAGAGACAATGTCAAATGAGCTAGGTTCTGTTTTGAAGGCTCACGAGTGTGAAGACCAATATTTCTTAACTCCGCCTAGTATCCTGCGGCAACGAGACTTGGTATTTGTCACAAAGGGAAAGGGTAATTATTGCATCCTTTGCATCTTAAGAATTATTAGGCTAGCTTTTTCATATAAAAGGATACACTATGAAGGGTTTGTGGTGCCATATGGCTATACTCTTGGTTGCGTTTCCCTGCTTTGGTCAGCAACTCAGAAATGTACAGTTCACTTCCATTAATCAACAATTGTCCCAACATACCGTCACCGCTATAGTTCAGGATAAGTATGGGTTCCTGTGGATTGGCACTACCAGCGGGCTGAACAAATACGATGGCTGGAATATGGTCACTTATGAACATCAAGAAGATGGGCGGGCAGGATTGCAGAGTGGGCATATTTCCACTATTTATGAAGATAGCGAAGGATTATTATGGATCGGGACCTTTGGAGGAGGCCTGCATCAATACGATGCGCAAAACGATGTGTTCATCTCATACCAGCATGATGAACAGGATATTGGGTCACTGAGCGACAACTCGGTAAGCGCTATTTTCGAAGACCACCTCCAAAATCTTTGGATAGGAACTACAGATGGCGGTTTGAATATGCTTGCGAAGGGTAGCGAAAAATTTATTCACTACATACAAAACAAGGATGATCCCTTTAGCATTTCGAATAACTACATTACGGGAATAGTAGAAGGCCGTGGAGGAACACTGTGGATCGGAACGTGGGGAGGTGGTTTGAATCTTTTAGATACCCGGTCCTCCAGGTTTATTCATTATCTAAATGAACCGAATCATGAAAGTTCACTGTCTTCTAACATTATCCGCAGCATGATGCACGACTCTAACGGGAACGTGTGGGTAGCCACCCAGGATGGCTTGAATAGAGTTTCTTACGGAGCCAGTGGTAAGTATAATATTGACCGGGTCAAGATCAATAACGAGATCAAAGGAAAGAAATTCAATGTGGTCCTGTCGATTCTTAAAGATAGCCAGGGCCGGTTATGGGCGGGTACGGAAAATGGGGGCATCACCGTGCTGGATAAAAACCTTGAATCGCTAAGCCATTTTACGTATGACTCTGGGACGGACTACGGGCTGAGTAGTAACTCCATCTGGTCGTTGTATGAAGACCGTACCGGCATCATCTGGATAGGCACGTTTAACCAAGGGCTGCAGAAGATAGATATGAATAACCGGAAATTTACACATCACAGGCAGAATCCCTTCAATCCTAATTCTTTGAGTCATAATTCTGTGAGCAGCTTTGCCGAGGACGCAAATAATAACATTTGGATCGGGACAGATGGAGGCGGTTTGAACTATTGGGATCCGGAGAAAAATATCTACACGCATGATGATAATTTAAGCCACCCGGGGCCAGGACTTCTCAGCGATGCTGTTCTTAGCCTGTTGATTGATCGCAAAGATGCACTGTGGGTAGGGACCTGGCATGGAGGGATCAGTATTTTACCTAAGGGCAAAAAGCACTTCGAAGAGTTCGTGTTAGATCCCGTAGCCGATCATAAGAATGGGAAAGGTAATATTTTTAGCATGATAGAAGACCGGGAAGCGAGGATCTGGATCTGCGCTTTTCGTGATGGCCTCTTTATGTATGATACTCAAAGTAAAGAAGTTAAAAAATTTTCCCATGATCCCGGGGATGGGGCCAGCATTAGTAGTAACCTGGTTTCAACAGTACTAGAAGATGACAAGGGCATTTTGTGGGTGGGGACCCAAGGTGGAGGTCTCAACAAATACGTGGAAAATGGCGACAAAAGCTTTTTTGAAAAATACTTTTATGATGCCAGGGACTCAACCAGTCTAAGTAGTGACGTTGTTACTTCTCTATCCCTGGATTCCCATAACAGGTTATGGGTAGGAACCTCATCGGGATTAAACTTGATGGACCAGGAAAAAGGCAGTTTCCGCCGGTTCACGAAAAAAGAAGGGTTGCCCAACGAGGTGATCTGTGGCATGTTAGAAGACGATAACGGGAAACTCTGGATAAGCTCTAACAAAGGATTGTCTCAAATGGACTTAGAAACGTACCATGTCAATACCTACAATGTTTCGGATGGATTACAATCCACGGAGTTCTTTAAACAATCCTTTTTTCGCAGATCTAACGGGGAGCTCCTTTTCGGGGGAATAAATGGGTTCAATAGTTTTTCACCTTCCGATATACGGACCAACGAGTTTGCTCCGCCGGTTTATTTCAAAGATTTTAGAATATCTAACAAATCCGTTCAACTGGGCAAGGATTCCCCCCTGGGTGAAAGCCTTTTCACCACACGTGAGATCAACTTGGATTATGATCAGAACAACTTCAGCTTTGAATTTTCAGTGATCAGCTTTTACCAGACGGAGCGGAATCAGTACGCATACCAATTAGTTAATTATGACGACGATTGGCAGGAAATAGGCAACCGGCGTAATGCCAATTACACGAACGTTCCGGCCGGAAGTTACGAGTTCATTGTAAAGGCGACCAATTCTGACGGGCAGTGGAGCGACAAAACAGCCTCGGTATATATCAATATTTTCCCGGCATGGTATGACACCCGTTTGGCCTATATCCTGTACATAACGGTGATCGTAATGGCATTAGTTTGGGCTTTTCGCACCATTGTAAACCGCGAAAGGCTCAAGACCAGGCTGGAAATGGAACACATGGAGCTTTCAAAAATGCAAGAACTGAATGAAATGAAATCCCGCTTTTTTGCCAATATATCCCATGAGTTCAGGTCGCCGCTCACATTGATACTTGGTCCTTTAAAATCGATGTACGAAGGCAATTTCACAGGGGATTACAAGGAACAATTCGCGGTGATGATCAGGAATGGCGAAAGCCTTTTGAATCAAATTAACCAGTTGCTCGATCTTTCCCAACTGGAGTCCGGAAATATGAAATTGGAAGCCTCCTTGCAGGATATCGTGGAGTTTGTGCGCTCCATTGCGCATTCATTCTCTTCCTTGGCCAATGATAAATACATCCATTACCGGGTAGAACTTCCCCATCACCCGATCAATGTTTACTTCGAGAGGGACAAGCTTGAAAGGGTGGTCTTTAACTTATTGTCTAATGCCTTTAAATACACGCCGGAATTTGGGAAAGTGATAATTTCAGCACATCGGGACGGGCAAAAGGCAGTGATCACCGTTCAAGACAGTGGCGTGGGGATACCTGCCGATGAAGTGGAGCACATATTTAACCGTTACTACCGGGTGAATGATACAAAGATCAAAACCAAAAAAGGAACAGGAATAGGTCTGTCACTCACCAAGGAATTAGTTGAGCTTCATAAAGGGGAGATCAAGCTTCATAGTATTGAGGGGAACGGCACTACCTTCAGGGTGTATCTCCCTTTGGGTAAGGAGCATTTGAGTCCTTCGGATATTACTACTCAGCCCGGTGATACCGGCAGCCGACAGTATAATGGTGTAGAGTGGCACTACCCCCAGCCAAAAGAAACTGGACCGGGCATAACAGGTGAACCTGCCGGTCCAATGGAAAGCCTACCGGTCATCCTAGTGGTGGAGGATAACAAGGACATAAACAATTACGTCCGGCAGGTACTGGAACCTACTTACCGCGTATTGCAGGCTTCTAATGGCCAAGAAGGATTAGAGCTGGCCGTTGAAAACATACCTGACCTGATCATTTCCGATATTATGATGCCTGAAATGGATGGCTATGAAATGTGTAAGAAGGTAAAATCAGACGTCAAAACAAGCCATATTCCTATTATTTTATTGACGGCCAAGGCTTCTGGCAAAAGTACACTGGAGGGTTTTGAGATCGGGGCTGACTACTACATCACCAAGCCCTTTGATCCTAAACTCGTGGTGCTCAGGGTCAGGAATATATTGAAGTCCCGTGACCAGTTTAAGGATAGCCTTTTAAACAAGGAGAACTTGGACATTGACCCTAAAAGGGTCAAGATCGCTTCCCGTGATAAGAGTTTTTTGAAAAATGCCGTTGAGATCGTAGAAAAGAACATGTCCAATTCTGATTTCTATGTCGATGACCTTAGCAAAGAGCTTGGGCTAAGTCGTATGCAGCTATATCGTAAGCTGAAAGGACTCATTGGGCAATCAGCCAACGAGTTTATAAGATCAGTACGCCTCAAAAGAGCGGCGCAGCTCATTGAACAAGATCAACTGACGATCTCTGAGATAACCTACGAGGTCGGTTTTAATGACTTGCAGTATTTCAGGGACTGCTTCAAAAAACAATTTGGCATCAATCCGTCAGAATACCCCCAAGGTAAAAAAAGGGTCGAAAACGGCTAAATTTGGCTATGCAACCGTTTGTGAAAGAATTACCATGCTCCTTTGTTCTAAATACCAAGCCGCCAAAATGAGAAATATGTAGAGGTTTGGTTGTTAGTTTCATTTTTTACCAAACAACCATCCAATATGATAAAACCTCGACTATTCAATTTGTTTTCAAAATACTTGGCGCTCCTGTTGATACTGGTATCAGTGATAGGTTTTACACCTGCCACCCAGGCCCAGCAGAACGTGGTGACCGGTAAGGTGATCGACAAGGGCACAGGTGAAAGCATGCCAGGTGTCAATGTTTTTGTAAAAGGACAAGCCATTGGTACGGTTACGGATGTTAATGGGAGCTTCTCGTTAAACGTCGGAGCGCCTAATGCCCTCCTTGTTTTTTCTTTTATCGGGATGAAGACACAAGAAGTGAATTATAGTGGCCAGTCCGTGGTAGATATTACCATGGAGATGGATGTCCAGGCATTGGAAGAAATAGTGGTGGTAGGCTACGGAACACAAAGCCGTGCAGACATTACTACGTCTATATCTACGGTAGACAGCGAGGCCATAACGGCTTTCCCTGTAGGGCGGATCGACGATGCCCTGGAAGGAAGAGCTGCCGGTGTGCAGGTGCGCAGTGGTGGTGCACCGGGAGAAGAGACCCAAATAGCCATTCGAGGGCTGAATACCTTTGGCAATGGCGCACCACTGATCGTAGTGGATGGAATTTTCGTAGAAAGTATAACACAGATCAATCCTGCATCTGTTGAAAGCATCAATATTCTCAAAGATGCGGCCGCTTCTGCCATCTATGGCTCCAGGGCTTCCAATGGGGTAGTGATCATAACGACAAAAAAGGGAGAAAGAGGGGCTCCCAAGTTCACGTTCCACACCTTTGCAGGGGCACAATACTTGCCCGAGAGTAAGCTGCTGGACGTGATCAATGGCGATGACCTGGTCCGGATCGCACAGGTTGAAGACGTGTCGCTAGACCAAAATATAGAGACTCCCACACGATTTGATGAGCCAGGGTTCACCTCTGCCAACACCGATTGGCAACCCTTGATCTATGAGACAGCGCCCATAGCCAGTTATGATATTGGTCTTTCTGGGGGCTCTGAGACCGTGCGCTATAACCTGCAGGCGGGAATATTTGACCAGGACGGTATCCAAATTGAAACCGGGCTCACCCGTTACACTTTCAATATCAATACAGAATTCATGGCCAGTGACCGGGTAAAAATTGGCCAAACGCTTAATCTTGGCTTCAGTGAGTTCTCAAGGCCTGAGCAAGACGGGGGACGTTCCGTACAAGAATGGACGTATTATGGGATACCCTACCTGCCTGTTACGGCTCCGGATGGTAGATTTGTTGCTGCGGACAGGGACCTGGATGCGGGTACCAACCCGATCAATAATCCGCTGCTGATCCAGGCCACACAAAACAACGAGGAGCGAAAAACCACTGCTTTAGGATCACTTTATGGCGAGGTAGAGATCATCGAAGGACTTACGAATAAAATCCAGCTTGGTGTAGACCTTTTCTTTCAATCGGTAGAAAGCCAGCGGGACCTGTTTGGTGATGACGTGGTATTGGGCAATGGCGGGCGTGATCGAAAAACCATTATCAAGAATAGGAACCAAAGCTTGCAAACCACCCTTACCAACGTACTTACCTATGACAAGACCTTTGGAGATCATGGGTTAAATGTGGCCGCCATTGTAGAACGTTTTGATAGGACCCTGGAAACTGTATTTATCAATCAAGTCTCTGAAGTAAGTAATGCCGTAGAAGAAATAGACGCGAGTACAGGTCTTATCGCTACTACGGAGGAGCTTCCCGAAACCTTACTATCCTATGCCCTTAGGGCCAACTATGATTTCAAAGGTAAATATCTTGTATCTGCATCGATTCGAAGAGATTGTTCCTCCAAATTTGACGACCCTTGTGGCTATTTTGGAGGTGCATCGCTGGGATGGATCCTGTCCGATGAAAGTTTCTTGCAGGATAACCCCGTGATCTCTAACTTGAAAATGAAAGCAAGTTTGGGTACCACTGGAAATAACAACATTCCACCGTTCAGCTTTGACCCCGGGATAGCGCTAAATTTTGATGCGATCATCAACGGGGAGCTTACCCCGGGCACTGCCCTTCTTTCACCGGCTTCTACAGGGCTCACCTGGGAGACCAGCCTGAAGAGAAACGTAGGTGTGGATCTAGGACTTTTCGATAATCAAATCACATTTTCTGCAGAGTATTTTGATAATCAAAGTCAAGACCTGTTAGTGAGTAATAATTTGGCACTTTCAAGCGGGTTCCCGGAAGACCCTATCGCAAACCTTGGAGAAGTGAGTTCAGAAGGATTAGAGTTTACATTGGGTTACAATCAAAAAATAGGCGATGTCCAGTTGAACTTTTGGGGTAACCTGTCCATGGTGGATGTCGTTGTAGACAGGGTAAATGCCGACGATGATGTGATCAGGCAGTTGCAAGTGAACAGTTTTCCGGGGGTAAACCTCAACTTGATCCAAAGAGGAGAACCTCTTTACGGTATCGTTGGGTATGTTACTGATGGTTTGTTCACCACAGAAAACGACCTGCTGACGGCTCCTTTGCAAGAGCAACAATTTTTTGCTCAAAACCCTGACGGATCGCTTGGGGGGGCAGTGTCCAGGACTTTCGATGCTAACGGCAACGCGGTTTTTACGGATAACAACGGTGTGATCATACCGATAGAGTCCGTTACGGTGAATTCCGCCGGCGGTACCGCCTTGGGAGACATCAGGTATAGGGATATTAATAACGATGGCATCATCAATTCCGATGATCGTATGGTCATAGGAGATCCCAATCCTGATTTTATTTACTCGTTCAATATCAATGCTTCCTACAAGGGGTTTGACCTATCTCTTTTTGCCAGTGGAGTACATGGAGTGGATGTAGTCAATGCCGCAGGTGCACAAGCAAGGTTTTTTACCGGGCTGCGTAGCTTTGATTCAGAAATACTTGACCGCTATACACCGGAAAATACCGATACTTCCGTACCGCGATATGCCGTGGGTGACCCGGGTAATAATTCGCGGATGTCAGATCGTTTTATAGAAGATGGCTCTTATCTCCGGCTGAAAAACATTACGTTAGGCTATACGTTGCCCGCGACTACGCTCGGTAAATTTCTCGGGGGTGGGCTGAGCAAGCTGAGGGTGTATGTGAGCAGTCAAAACCTGGTCACGTTAACCAGCTACTCGGGGCCAGACCCCGAAATAAGGCCCTCTTACAGCATAACAGGGAGTATCATAGGCTATGGAGTGGACCAGGGCTTTGCCCCTAACCCTACCACGTTTATCGGGGGCTTACAAGTAGAATTTTAACCTAGGCAAAATGATGAGAAACTTGCATAAAATAAACATACTGTCACTGGCTATGATACTGGTGGCATTAGGTTGGTCCTGCAATGAAGATAAGATATTGGACATCACCAACCGGAATACCCTCAACACAGACCTGATCGGCGAGGATATCACCATCGCCCAGTCCCTGGTCAATGGAGCATATTCCAACCTGCAGCACCGTGGGCTATACGGCAGGTTCGGGCATTGGCTCGAAGATCATATGTCCGATGAGCTACAAGCTTTTACCAACTCGGCTGATCCCGATATATTCCAGATCTCCAATTACTCGCTGGTGGCAAACTCCACGGCTTCTACGGAGTACTTCCGGCAGTGCTACCAAGGGATTGGTAATTGTAATGTAGTGATCAGTAGCGAATCTCAATTTGCTGATTTCGATGAGACAGCCACGAGCCATTTGCTCGGAGAAGCCCGGTTCATCAGGGCGTATTATTATTTCCTGCTGGTAACACGGTTTGGTGAAGTCCCCTTAGTAACAGAGCCTAGCCCAGCGCCGCAGCCACTGGCTACGTCGGAGCAGGTTTACAGCCTCATTAAAGCAGATTTTAAGTTTGCCGCTGAGAACTTACCCAACCGGGGACAGCAAGAACCCGGCAGACCTACCGATGAGACTGCTTACGGTTTTTTAGGCAAGGTATATCTTTTTAATCAAGAATATGACAGTGCCATGGCTGCCTTGAATCAAGTCACTTCCTATTCGCTGGTACCCAATTACATTGACAACTTCAACGTAGCCGGGGAATACAATGCCGAATCGTTGTTCGAGGTTGGATTTGACCGTAGAGTAGGGACACAGGATGAAGCATGGAACTCCGTGAATGGTGAAGGGGGCGATGAAATTTCGTTTCGCAGTGCGGACTATTCCGGCTGGTCCAATAGCGTGCCTTCGGACAAGATGATAGATGAATATGAGCCCGATGATCCGCGTTTGGAGGATTCGTGGTTTGTAGAAGGAGCTACCTACGGCAGCTCGGGCCGGATCTGGGGGATTGACCCGGATGACGGTGGAACAGGATTTGCCGGGCCAAATCCTGTGGATGACAAAGACCTAACTTCGAAAAAATATTCGGATTACCTGGAAAACGATCAGCATGCCGTGGAGGGAGGAACGAACCCCAGGATACTGCGATACGCAGATATAGTTTTGATGAAAGCAGAAGCCGAACTCTTTAGAAGTGGCGGTAGCATCACGCAAGCCGTCAGCTACCTGAACGAGGTCCGTAATCGCCCGAGTGTAATGATGCCCAACTATGGTACTGCCGAGATGAACGCCATTTACCCGGTGAATACGCAAGAAGAAGTATTTACAGCCATCGTTCATGAACGGATGATAGAGCTGTGCCTGGAGGGTAAGCGAGTGGTGGACCTGCAACGCTGGGGCTTGGATCTACAAGAGTTGCCAGACGTTAAAGCAGGCTATACCGCTGATAAGCGTTTTTTCCCTATTCCACAATTGGAGATAGATTCTAATCCTACACTCGGTGGTGGATAAGCAAGGTTTGAAATAGACAATGAACATTTGAATAAAGGCAGAATTGATCTTCTGCCTTTAACATTACACTAGAATGATAAAAATTGATCCGATTTGTGCCCGGCAAGGTGATCCGGGAGCATCAACCCAAGGAACCGTTATCAAAACTCTTGCCAAGAAGTGGGGGAGTTCGATCTTAATGGCACCTGTAGTTCTCCTTTGCTGTTTTGCTTGTAAAACAGGAGTAGAACAGGAAGACAGCGCCACCCATACCCAACACGCAGTGATCTTTGAAAAACTGGCGTCCGATCTTACCCACATTACCTTCTCCAATGACCTCAACGAGACAGATACACTCAACTATTTCACCTATCCCTATTTGTACATGGGAGGAGGGGTGTCGGTAGGTGACATCAACAATGATGGCCTGGTAGATATCTTTTTCACTGGTAACATGGTATCTAACAGGTTATACCTCAATAAAGGCAACCTTACTTTTGAAGATATCACGCAGAAAGCCGGGCTGGGCGGGGATAGCCGGTGGTATACAGGCTCGACCATGGCAGATGTTAACCATGATGGCCTCTTGGATATCTACGTTTCCGTGGCAGGACAGTCCGGGGATAGAGAAAACCAGTTGTACATTAACCAGGGTGACCTTACGTTTAAAGAGCAAGCTGCCGACTATGGGGTCAATGATACCGGCAGTAGCGTCAATGCCACGTTTTTCGACTACGATCGGGATGGTGACCTGGACCTTTATGTGGCCAACTATCCCATAACTCCGTTCAGCGCCACCACGTTCCAGTACACCCAGTTGATGAAACGCGTCAATGACACCAATTCAGATCACCTGTATCGAAATGATGACGGTCATTTCACTAAAGTTACGGAAGAAGCCGGCGTTTTAAGGTACAGCTTGTCGCTGAGCGCTACCGTGGGAGACCTTAACCGCGACGGATGGCCTGACGTGTACGTTTCCAATGACTTCAACAGCCCGGATTGTATGTACATCAACAATGGTGACGGTACGTTTACAGATCATATCAAAACAGCGACTTCCCACACCTCTTTTTATGGTATGGGGGTAGATATCGCCGATTATAACAATGACGGGTTTGTAGATATTTTACAAATGGACATGGACGCCGAATCCAACCGGCGGTCCAAGGCCAATATGGCCAGCATGGACCCAAAGCTCTTTTCAGATATCGAACAGGCCGGGTTCCAAACGCAGTATATGCAAAACAGCCTGCAGGTGAATACAGGTATGATCATCGATGGTGGGCCGAGGTTTAGTGATGTCTCCCGTTTTGCAGGGTTATCTTCTACGGACTGGAGCTGGGGTCCGCTTTTTGCGGACCTGGACAACGATGGATGGAAAGATGTATTTGTTTCCAACGGAACACGCAGGGAGATCAATAATAAGGACTATTTCAAAGCGCTAGAAGGGGAAAAGAGACATAAAGACAGCCTCCTAGCTAAATCGTTGCGGATCCCCTCTGAGAAAATCGACAACTACGTTTTTAGGAACAAAGGCGACCTCTCCTTTGAAAAAGCCAACCCATATTGGGGGATCAGCCATGAAGGATTCTCCAACGGCAGCGCTTATGCTGATTTGGATAACGACGGCGACCTGGAGATCATTATCAACAATATTGATGAGGAAGCGGTACTGTTTGAAAACAAAAGCGCCGAAAAAAGCAGGTACCTCGTCGTGAATTTCCAAGGCACCAAAAAGAACAGGTTTGGAATAGGTGCCAAAGTCACCTTAAAAACGGACACGCTTCTACAATACCAAGAGCTTACATTGACCCGGGGTTTTCAATCTTCCGTAGCCCCGGAATTACATTTTGGACTCGGTGACTTCGAAAGGGTGGAGGAGCTACAAGTCACCTGGCCAGATGGTAAACAGCAAATCCTTACCGATTTAACTACAAACCGCAGGATCACCTTAAATTATGCAGAGTCAGGACCAGGTGCCAGGCAAGCAGGTTATGCCCCGCAAGCCACCATTTTCGAGCATGATATCGCCTTAGACAGCGTTTATAAACACAAAGAAAATGTCTTCGACGACTTTAAGTACGAGGTATTACTTCCTCATAAAATGTCCAATTTCGGCCCTGGTATAGCGGTGGGGGACTTAAATGGAGATCAACGCGACGACTTTTACATCGGTGCTGCCTCCGGTTATCCCGGGGGCATGTTCTTTCAAAACAGTGATGGAAGCTTTACCCAGCAGAAAACGGCCCTTCTTTTGCAAGATATCGATTTTGAAGATATGGGTGCTCTCATCTTCGATGCTGACCAAGATGGTGACAATGACTTGTATATCATTAGTGGCGGTAATGAATTTGAACATGACTCGCCAATGCTCCAAGATCGCCTGTATGTAAATGATGGGCAGGGCAACTTTGTGAAATACCCCGCCGCCCTGCCAAAAATGCTGACCAGCGGGAGCCGCGTATACGCCAATGACATCGATAAAGACGGCGACCTGGACCTGTTCATAGGCGGCCGCCTAGTGCCTGGCAACTATCCTTACCCTGCCAATAGCCATTTACTTGAAAACATCAGTACTAAGGGAGTCCCGAAATTCCAAGATATAACCAGCGAGGCCGCTCCCTTCCTCGATAGGTTGGGCCTCGTGACATCCGCAGCCTTTACAGATATTGACCAGGATGGCTGGGACGATCTCATCGTAGCCGGGGAGTGGATGCCCATCAAGGTTTTCAGGAACAGGCAGGGCAAATTTGTAGATGTTTCCAAGAAAATGGACCTGGTAGAGACCGTAGGCTGGTGGTTCAGCCTGGCGCCTGGTGATTTTGACAACGATGGGGATGTGGACATTATAGCCGGTAACCTGGGCCAGAATTACAAATACAAGGCGAATAAACATGAAACCTTTGATATTCATTTTAATGATTTTGACGGCAATAAACGCAACGATATTGTATTGAGTTATTTCAATGAAGGTAAAAAATACCCCGTTAGGGGCAGGGAATGTTCCTCACAGCAAGTGCCTTCCATCAAAAAGAAATTTGAGACCTATAATGAATTTTCTACCGCCACCCTTACGGAGATATACGATGAAAGCATGTTGGAAGAAGGGTTACATTACCAAGTAAGTTCGTTTGCCAGCGTTTACCTTGAAAATGACAACGGTAGGTTTATCATACATCAACTGCCGGTGGAAGCGCAACTGGCGCCCATCAATCAAATACTGGCAAAGGATTTTGATCTTGATGGGTATTCGGACCTGGTCGTGGCAGGAAACCTTTATGCTTCGGAAGTAGAAACTCCCCGGGCTGATGCAGGTTACGGGTTGTTTTTGAAAGGGAACGGCAGCGGGAACTTCGAACCTGTACCGCCTGCTAAGAGCGGCTTATTTACCCCGGGCGATGTGAAAGACTTGGCCTTTATCGAGATCAAAGGCCAGCATTACATCCTCTCGGCTAAGAATGATGATTTTCTCCAATTTACAAAATGTTCAGTTCCACCTGTCACGCCGGCCCTGCTCGGAGGTAGGTAAGAGTGCAAGTATGAGCAGTTTTCTTTGAATAATGTATGACAATGGTGAATCCTTTTTTGATGAGAAGAACATCCTGTTGTACGTGGAAAAAATGGTATGAAAAGATGAAAAACTCGGTGATCCTGGGAGCTATCTTTTGCCTGGTGCCCCTTTGTTATGGCCACGCACAAGATATTAAACTGGGTCAATTAGGTTTTTACCCGCAAGCAGAGAAAATAGCCATTATTCCCGGGGGAGTCGTGGGAGAGTCCTTCTATATTATCGACCAAGTGGCTTATGACACGGTGTGCACCGGGGTAATTCGTACCGCCGGCTATTGGGAGCTAGCCAAAGAAAATGTGGGCCAAGCCAATTTTAGTGACTTTATGAGCCCGGGGGTATACAAGATCACAAGTGCTTCCAAGAGTTCGCATCCCTTTGAGATAGGAAGTCACATCTATGAAAGCTTGCTAAAAGCGTCGATCAAATCGTATTATTACCAGCGAGCTTCTACCGAATTGTTGCCGATACATGCCGGCGAGTACAAAAGAGACCTTGCTCATCCTGACGACCGTGTGCTTGTTCATCCAAAGGCGGCCACGGAACAGCGGCCAGCCGGGACCACGCTGCGGGCCCCGCGAGGATGGTATGATGCGGGTGATTACAATAAATACGTCGTAAATTCGGGGATAAGTACCTATACCCTTTTGGCAGCCCTTGAGTACTTTGGAGAGACCCTCGCTACCTTGTCATTGGCTATTCCCGAAAGCGAAAACCAAGTTCCCGATGTACTGGACGAGGTAAAATGGAACCTGGACTGGATGCTCACCATGCAGGATCCCCACGACGGAGGGGTTTACCATAAACTTACCTCTAAAGAGTTTTCAGGCTTTGTAACCCCGGGAAAGGCGATCAAAGAACGATATGTAATGCCCAAAACTACAGCCGCTACGTTAAATTTTGCGGCAGTCATGGCCCAGGCCAGCCGGGTTTTTGCAGCATATGAGCGGGACTTCCCGGGTTTTAGCCGTGCCTGTGGTGAAGCAGCTTTAAAAGCATGGAAATGGAGTCGTATTAATCCTGCAAGAATTTATGACCAACCTGCAGACGTAACCACCGGTGAATACGGGGATGACGTACTTTCAGATGAATTTCAATGGGCGGCAACAGAACTATTCGTTACTATCCGGAGGGATAGCTTTTACACGTTTATCAACATTCCCTCGATCACCGCAACCGTACCTTCATGGAGAAATGTAAGCACGCTAAGCCTTATTTCCCTGGCCAGGCACCACCACCTGGTACCCGCAGGAGAGAGATCCCAAGCAAAGAAAAAGCTTTTGGACCTAGCCGGCCGGTTGCTTGCTACCTATCGGGACTCTCCTTACAAGATGCCTTTTGGAGGTGCAGCTTCGGATTTTGTATGGGGCAGCAACGGGCTGGCCGCCAACCAGGGCGTTGTACTGCTGGCGGCCTATTACTTGACGGAAGATAAACACTATTTATCTGCAGCCATGGCCAATATGGATTACCTGCTAGGCCGCAACCCGCTGAATTATTGTTTTGTAACCGGTTTTGGCAAAAAAAGCCCCTTAGATCCTCACCACCGGCCTTCCTTTTCTGATCATGTAACAGCTCCCGTGCCGGGATTCCTGGTCGGGGGGCCTAACCCAGGACAGCAGGACAAGTGTACCTACCCCAGCGACCTGCCGGCGCTCTCCTATACAGATGATGTGTGTAGTTATGCTAGCAATGAAGTTGCCATCAATTGGAATGCGCCCCTGGTTTTTTTATTGGCTGGCATAATACAAGCCCATGGTTCGGAGAGAGAATGATTTTATTGGTGTTAAGTTATGTGTGAGGTGATGGTGTTAGGTCACTATAAGTTTTGTTGTAGACGAAGCCATAAAAAGTAAGCACAGCACCGGCTACAAAAGTCTTCTTATTGGGAACCTAGGTTCGATCCAAAATATGCCAGGATCAAACAAGAAGGAAATACCTTTGTGATTCTTTTAGCTTTAGCGACCTGGAAAGCTTCGCTACCAAGGTAAAGCATCACGGAGTTACACAAAGATGATCTATCCTGCCTTTGTGGATCTCCAGGCTACTAGAAGAGCTTTGTGAAATAGTAAAACCTTCCGAGGACTAGGGTGCTGCTTTTGCTGAAACAAAAGAATAATGTAGTACATTACGGAAAGCAGGAGCGTGCGTCAGGTTCTTTTACATTCACGGCATTACCCAAAATTTTTGCATCTCTAACCGACATTCTTGTAATCACCTTCCTTCGCCTTGGCCGTTTTCATCAGTAAGTAACCAATGAGATTAAAACACTCAACCGAATAGATGAAAAAGCCAGTTATCATGTTTGTCCTGGTGCTAGTGAGTACCTCGGTATTGGGACAATGGAAGCAATACAACCCGAACCCAGTGAATGATCCGGCCAACGCTTCGAAAGAGTTGTTAAATCCTACCAATCATGTGTTGCTCCTTATCGACCACCAAAGCCAGGTGGCGTTTGCCGTAGAGTCCCAGCCGATCGAGGAGCTACGCAATAACCTTGGCTTAGTGAGCGAGACTGCTAGGCTGTACGAAATACCTACCGTGGTCACAACGGTCGCTGCTAAGTCTTTCAGCGGCCCGGTTTTCCCGGAAACCAGGGAAGTCTTTACGGACGAAAGCCAGTACATCGACCGTTCCACCATGAATGTCTGGGAGGATACCCGGTTGGTCAAGGCCGTGAACGAATACAAAAAGAAGAAATTGGTAATTGCTGGACTGTGGACCGAGGTGTGTACACTCACAGCAGCGCTATCCGCACTGGAAGATGGCTATGATGTGTACGTGGTCGCGGATGCCAGTGGAGGTATCTCGCAAGAAGCGCATGATATGAGCATCATTCGTATGGTACAGGCAGGGGTTAAGCCGGTCACTTCGCTACAATACCTGCTTGAAGTACACAGGGACTGGGCAAGGGATAAAACATATGACGAAGTGGTAAGAATCTCAAAAAAATATGGTGGATCTTACGGCCTAGGTATTGACTACATTAAAACTATGAGTAAGTGGATGACCGGCAAAGAGGCCAGCGAAGCATCCAGTGGTAAGTAAAAATGAACGAATAAATTAATAAGCAAATGAAGCCCACACTCGGATATAGCATAATGAGAGTCAGTGTAGGAACAATGATATTTTTACATGGACTTTTCAAATTCTTCGGGGGAGAGGAAGAAATGCTGAAACTTGGGAATGATTTCAGTTCACTCATTGGAGTATCCCTCTTTCCGCTAGTTATGGGGTATTTCGCTGCCGGCATACAGGCCGTTGGGGGGCTGGTTATCGCTGTGGGAAGTTATTTCCGCTATGTTATACCGGCCGTACTCAGCACGCTCGTAGTGGCCATCGTGGTACTTTTAAGATCAGGAGAGCCGTTCAGTCACTACTCACATCCCATTGAACTCAGCCTGGTCTTGACCAGCATGATGATCATCGGGCCAAGGTTAAAAAGTTAAGTAGATCTTTTGGATAGGCAGCTGGAATAACATAATGAACAAGTAAAATCATCAATGAACTTTTAAACAAAATACAAAAATGGAAACCGTAGAAGCACAAAAAACAACCTGGAAAATTGACGAACTGCACTCTGAGGTACAATTTAAAGTAAAACATCTCGTCATCTCTACCGTAACAGGAAGCTTTAACAAGTTTGAAGCAGAAGTGGAAGCCGCAGACGAAAACTTTACAAATGCGAGGATCAAGTTCTCTGCAGATATCGACAGTATCCATACAGGCGTTACAGACCGTGACGCACACTTGAAATCAGATGATTTCTTTAACGCGGAGCAATTCCCTAAGTTAACTTTCGAAAGCACGGGATTTGAAAAGGCGGGGAGTCATTATGAACTTAAGGGAGATCTTACCATTCGCGATATCACCAAACCGGTGACGCTACAGGTAGACTTTGGTGGAGTGGTTACGGACATGTACCAGCAGACCAAAGCGGGATTCGAAGTAACCGGGGCCATCAATCGCAAGGATTTTGGTTTGAAATGGAATGGGGTGACGGAAGCTGGCGGTGTGGTAGTAGCGGATGAGGTAAAGATCATCGGTAATGTACAATTTACAAAAGTGAATTGAAAGGCCTGGAAGTAGACCTGCCGGTAACGCACCCTTGGAAATAAGGAAGACATTGAAAAGCAGAGGCTGACCCGAAAGGTCAGCCTCTTTATGTCTCAAGACTGGATTACAGTTAAAAATTGATCCTTTCCAGTCGTGATTCTAGGGTTTTTGTCTTCTGGCTGTATTCCATCAACATCACGTAACCGGGTTTCCCGGGATAGACACGTATCCAGTCCTTATCTTTCGGATGCCCCAATGGAATTTTATCCCTGCTGAATTCGCCATCATAGTAGGTAATAGCTCCGAACACAAGTTCATTCTTAGCTCCTTTTTTTCGCTCATAGTCCACATAACCGATAGAAGTAGACTCATCCTTATCATTCTGGCTCGTAAAAGAATAATCAAAACCTCCATTGGCTTTTACAATGTTACTTAGCATGTGGATATTTACAAGACCATATCCTGCAGGAAGAGCGAAACCTGACTTTGACTTTTCAACCATCTCGACTCCTGCAATATCAAACTCCTTCGTGAAATGAAAAATCACCATATCTTGTATCACTACTTTAGCAGTGCTGGTGCCGCCCCCTAAAGCTTTTCCGGCTATACCAGCAGCGTCAGCTGCCTTTTTGTATTGTTCACCAACGGCTATGATAGAACCATCGGTATTTTGAATTATCCTGTGGAAGAAAATAAAACCATTACGATCTTCGTTAGAGATCATTCCTTTGTTATCTACTTGAACGTACTTTCTAAAATCTTGGGCCCAAGTGAGGTACTTTTCATTGACGATCTCACCGCTAAAATTGATTTGGTAGTTAAACAATCCAAGCCCGTTATCCTTCACCTGCTTGGTGCCAGGCTCGTAAAATATCCCGATCACGTTCAGCAGCTGTGTTTTTTCGTCAAAATACCCATTCATGGGCTGGACCTTGTACTTTTGGGAATTCAGATCAGTCTCAAATGATTTTACACCTAACTCAATATCGTGGGAAACAATGGCGGTTTGCATATCCATACTTCGGATGCCGGGTCTTTTGACGACCAGGCTATACACATAATCATTAGAGCTACATAAAAAACCGGCATTTTCTACACCCTTAACATTCATAGAGCGTTTTCTCCATCCTTTTTTTTGAGGATCGGAAGGGATATAGTTAATGATGTATTTTTTTGCGTTGTCATCCATTCCATAATCAACAAACCCCTTACCGTGAATACTATTAAGCGCATTCCCCTCGGTTTCCGCTGTCACCATTGCCCGGTAGAACAGGGTTTCCCTCTTGGTGAGTTCTTTTTCCTTTTTGCCTAAAAGATCGCCGTTCTTACTGTAAGACATGAAAATGAGGCTTTTTTCTTTCATATCCACGAACTTCAACATAATGGATTCGCCATTGAAGGCACTTTCTGCCAAGTAGACATATTTGCCTTCCTCTAAAGTGGTCGTTTTAAAGTCATCTAAGTTTTCATCCAAGATCTTCAGCAAGTACGTCCTGTTCCCTTTTTTTGCCTTTTCCACATCAGAAAGGATATAATAACCACTGATCTCGTTGTTCTCTAAGATGGTACCTGTACTTCTCATGGTCACTCTCCTGATATTTTCGAAAGTCCTGCTTTGGCCCCAGGCACCGGGGCACGTTATCATACATGATGCCATAAGCATCATGGAGAAAAATTTTAATTTATAGATCATCGTTTATGTGTTAGTTTGAAAAAATTAACGGGTAGTTCATAACTTCATGGCTTCCAGGTACTGGCCATTGGGAAAACTGTTCTTATAAGCGGTCAGCACTTTCTCGCTTACTTCTAGGTTATCCAGCCCTGTGCTGATGATAAAAAGGAGGAAATAATGTTCCTCGTTGGTCTTATCGAATACCGCGTCACGGTTGATGTAATTGTAAGCCAGCTTGGCAATTTCCGACATCCTCAGGTTATTGAGAAAGATGAATAGTTCCTCCATCATTTTAGGATAATAATTGGAAATACGTACATACCTGTTGTACGTATGATTTTTACGGGATAGATATAGTTCTACTAGGAGCCTTGCCAGGTGTGTTTTTAAAAATTTGTTTTCTGGGTACTGGCCCAACATCTGCAAGGTGTAGAACATCGACTTGGCATAGTCATTAATTACAAAGGTACTTGATGTCATTTCCAGGTCGATACGCTGCTGTAAAGAGGAGGCAATCCGGTCATGAGAAGGATCGTAGCTCTTTTTTCCTGCATTGTACCCATAAAGAGAGTCAACGTAAGCGATCCTTTTGGGAATGTTTGGGTGGGATTTCAACGAATCGGCAGAAAAAAGCCCGGTATTGCTAGACCTTCCTAACCCCGAGTGTGGAGGCTCAAGCCATTTATCCTTAAATGGGTATTTGCTGAAGTCAAAACGGGATTTCAAATCCGGTCTCTCCCTGGTCTCGGGATAATCCGCCGAATCGAGCATGTCCAAAACCCTTTCGTAGACCTGCCACTGGTAACTTGTGTTACGCAAGAGCACTACGGCCATAGAATCGGCTTCATGTTCTTTTATCCGGGAGTACCGGGCATCATCATACGCAATTTCTTTCATCACATCCAGCTTGCCGTAGGTTTTGGCCTGCCTCTTCAAACCCCTATCGCTTCGTCTTTTTATAGCGCTCAATGTGGCCTCATTCACATGGTCCAGTAGTTGATGTGCCATCTCGTGCGCCATAATGAAAGCAAGTTCACTTTCGGTGTTTAACCGGCTCAGCAGCCCTAGGTTGATGATCATGGTGCCTTCTCCCCAGCAAGAGGCATTGGGCACCGGGCTTCTTGATATCATGATCCTCGTCGGGTAGCCGGCCCTTGGGTTTTTTGTAGTGATCTCTGAATACACTTTGCCCACTAGCTGATCAAGCTCACCATCGTTTATGAAATGGTTGGACTTTAGGCGCCTAGCGAGTAATTCTGCCTTGTAGTTTAAAATAGTTTTTAACTCGTCTCGTGAGGACCTTGGTAGAGAGGATTGTATGGCCGCTATGTCTGTGTTAATTTCATCAATCAATATCTCCTTTTGGAGGTCAAAGGAATCCATCGGCACATATTCATACTCGTATTGACCATAAGCTTGATCATGCATTAACCACAGGGAAGCCAAAAACAAAAAAATAGCGTTGGACTTCATGGTAACCTGTCTAAAAAAAATCGATTAAATGTATGTAAGAATTCGCTGAAAATGAAAAAATTAAGTAGTCGATTCGTAGGTTTAATTTAGTTAACATCACAGATGTAACCCTAGCGTTACGCATAGAATTGACATCAGCTTGCATCATAAATGAGTCAATGATTTGATTATCAATTATTTATATAAAAGCTCTCTTTTATATTTTTTTGCTCATTTAAGATAGGACCATTCTCATTTCGTCCGAATTCCTAACTCTAGCATCACAAAGGGTCGAAGGACAATCCATACCATGTGGCTCTAAATAGCTACCACCATATAGCGCAGGTTCTCTGAACCTGTGCTATCCAATGAATAGGTTCTCTGAACCTAAGAGATTTAACAGGTTCTCCGAATCTGCACATGGTATGGCCAAAGATTTAAAAAAACCTGCGTCTGGATGTTTTTAATTCAACGTCTCACTCTAAAAGACAACCATTAAACAACCCATCCTTTCCCCATTCCCCATGGAGTACCCATGGTCTACCGCACAATCGTATGAACTACCACCGGGTAAAATGATTTATATCATAGCAGCCCAACAAATGCAAAGTAATCCTTGACTATGAAAAGAAAGTTGACTAAAATTGAAAACGATTTAAGCAATCGATTGCTCTTTTTTGTCAAAAATTGCTCTAGATCATGGACCCCAAACACCCCATAGTATCACTGGTTTTTTCCAGTAATTTCGTCGTCTTACCCGCTCAAAAAATCTCGGCTAATACAGTCGTAGATAAACCTGGTGAGGGGCTCCCCAGCGCGCCAACCGTCATAAAAGGCGCGACAGAAGGCACCGCGACCCACGCTTTTGGGCAATACTGCCCGGAAGTAAACACTGAAAATGATGTTTTACCCCATTCTTTTGGAGGTTATTGGGTACGGAAAGCCGTTGTTGGGAGTCGATCTGTCACAGGCATAGTGCCTGTTTCTGGGGTGAGAGAGCTGCCGAGGGTCGTTGTGGTAAAGTATGGTACAAAAGCAGAGCGCGACACCGCCGGGCCGCTGTCCACCATGGATAGTAATGGATTGGAGAAGTTACCCATCACCCGGCTCGAACGGACGCAGCAAAGCTCTACGGTTGTTGTCTTAATCATACAATCCAGTGCGTCTGCCCACGGGGTCCAACGAGCAGTTGGGAAGCGGCAACCGTCTAAAAATCGCCACCAAACCGGGAGTATTTACTATTACCGGGCGCACGTAATGGACAAGCACAGGGACAACGTCTTCACTAGGAAAATAATACCCTTAAACGGATAAAATGATGAGACTTAATCCCTACATAACCCTTTTGCCCCTTTACATTTTCTTGGCCAGTTGCCAACCTTCACAGCAAGGGTCGGGCAACGAGCAAAAGGAGAACCACATGAGTTGGGTGGATAGCGCCTTGAACCGTAGCGTAGAGGCTTATGATCAGCTGCTTTCTAGCAACCCCGGGATGGATCGTTACCCCCGCACCTTTGAAAATGGTGAACTTATCACCGTTTCCTCGCCCGACTGGACCAGTGGCTTTTTCCCAGCAACATTATGGTACTTGTACGAATATTCAGGGGATGAAGCCCTTGGTAAAGCTGCTCGAAAGTTTTCCAAAGGCCTATTCAATGAAAAAAACAACAGCTCTACCCATGATCTTGGGTTCATGCTGTTTTGCAGTCTAGGCAATGGTTATCGGGTTGAAGAAGATCCACAATACAAAGAGGTACTGCTAGAAGGAGTGAACTCGCTGGCCGGCAGGTTCAATCCAAAAGTGGGAGCCATCAAGTCGTGGGACTGGGGCCAGGATCAATGGACCTTCCCGGTGATCATTGACAACATGATGAACCTAGAGTATTTGTTCTGGGCCACGAAAGTCACGGGAGACTCCAGCTATTACCAAATGGCAGTAAGTCATGCCGAGAAGACGCTTGCCCATCATTACCGTGATGATGTAAGCACATGGCACGTATTGGATTACGATATGGAGACGGGGGAACCTGTGAATAAACTTACCCACCAGGGGTATTCCGATGCATCAGAATGGGCTCGTGGCCAGGCTTGGGGGCTCTATGGTTATGTCATGTGTTATCGCGAGACGAAGGATAAGCGTTTCTTGGAACAGGGCAAGGCCATTGCGCGCTATTGGATGGAGCACCCTGCTATTCCCGAAGACAAGGTCCCGTATTGGGATTTTGACGACCCGGCCATCCCTAATGCTCCTCGCGACGCGTCGGCCGCCACGATCGTGGCTTCGGCGTTGTTAGAACTAAGCCACCTTACGGGAGATGAAAATTACCGGGACTATGCACTTGATATTTTAAAAAGTCTTGCATCAAACGCTTATATGACCACACCAGGGGAAAATGGCAACTTTATCTTGATGCATAGTACAGGCAATAAACCAAAGAATTCAGAAGTAGATGTACCGTTGATTTATGCGGATTATTATTTCGTAGAGGCATTGTTACGTTCCAAGAAATGGAGCGTAACATACACTAGTTAAATTTTTATTCAGTTGTGCAATTGATTGTGCAAAACTCCCATGAGTCACGGTTTGATGAGATCAGGATCGGGAATACGTTTGCCGAAGCGTTCAGTGGCACCACTGGGATAGCCTACGAAGGCTTCAATTACCCTACCGGTACGGGCACGCTTGGAGGCAGCAATGGGGATTACGGCTGGGGGACACCTTGGAAAGTGACATCCGGTAACAAAGACAACGTTGCCTCCGGGAGCTTTACCTTTCCGGGAGTAACCTCAAGTGGAAATAGGGGCGAGATCCGTGGAACGGTAAACCGGACGTTACTCAACAACATACAACGCACCAGCGGGTCAATATGGATGGGTTTTTTCATCTGGAACACCAATAGCTCCAGGACCTCCCGGCTGAGATTATCAGGGCAAGGCGGGACTCGATTTGGATCGTTGACGGAATTCCAACAGGGTACAGGCCTTGACCTCAATTCCAAGCAGACTGACCCTCAGTTTGTAGATGAGTTAAACAACAATTATCGCTTGGCCTCTACTTCCCCAGCCATAGATATGGGCACGGCTTTAACGTTCACTTCGGATTATGAAGGGAATACCCGGCCCCAAGGGAATGAGTTTGATGTGGGCGCTTACGAGTCTTCATTTACCAATACCGAAAGTGCTCCATCCGTTAGCATAACCTCTCCGGCAAACAATAGCTCTTTTACGGCCGGAAGCGATATAGTGATCAGCGCCAGTACCTCCGATGCTGATGGATCAGTAGTAAAAGTGGAGTTCTTCAATGGCTTTTTAAAACTTGGCGAGGACACTACGGCACCCTTTGATTTTACCTGGAGCAATGTGATCAGCGGCAATTATACCCTTTATGCCGTGGCCACGGACAATGACGGGAATATAACCACGTCGGCCGGGGTAAATATTTCTTCCACCGGGTGTGCCGGATGCCGGCAAGCGGACGACCTAAAGGAAGCCTCCGAAGTGGTGATCTATCCTAACGCCGTGGTGGCCAACTTTTATGTGCGCATCAAAACGCCGCAGTCGGCCATGGCCGAGATCGTAATTACCGACCTAAAAGGGCTTGTTATAAAAAACAGGCTGGTGCAATTGCAAGAAGGCGATAACACCATCGGGTTCCAAAAAGGAAGTATGCAGGAAGGAGTTTATATGGTAAAAATAGAATCTGCCCATGAAAGGATCATTAAAAAGCTGGTAGTGCTAGAATAAAACCTTGTTTACCCGGGCGGATTGGTTTTAGGTCCGCCCGGTATTTTAATCATGAGAATAAGTCCAAATGACTGTGAAAGCATTTACCGTCGATCATTTTAAAAAATTGTTCTAGTGTTAAGTGAAGTGTAATTGGACGGTGAGCTATTTTTTTCCATCCCGTTCTTAAAGTCGGCAGTTGGCAATAAGCAGTCGGCAATCCTCTATTTTTTGCCTGTTGCCCTTTGCTGATTGTTAACTCATCGATACTTCAACCAGTTCATACGGTACGCGTTACGTTATTTGAGGCTTAACTTAACACTAGGCAGGGGATAACCCATGTCACTAACGTGAGTTATAAAAATAATTAAATCGTAAAGAAGATTCCTTTGTGATTCTTTGAGCTTTGGTGCCTTGGTGGCCAAGCTTCCCCAGCCACTAAGACGCAAATGCACCAAGAGTCACCAAGCTTACGAGCCAAAACTGCCCTGGATAACATCAAACTGATGAACAATTATCGAGTTCAAGTCACTAGCAAATCCAAAGATCATCCATCTCGATTTGTTGTATATTTAAAAATATACCGGTTATCTTTTCCGAAGCACTGCCATGAGTAGATCTTTTATTCTTTTTTGCTTAATTCCATTTTTACACGGCTGTAACAACCCCTCTCATACTCCTCGAACGCCCAACATCCTGTTCATCCTAGTCGATGACCTGGGCAAAGAATGGGTAAGCTGCTATGGGGCGGATTCCATATTGACACCTAATGTTGACCGGCTGGCCGATACGGGTATCCTGTTTGACAACGCTTGGGTAATGCCTCAATGCACACCCACCCGGGTAAGCTTCCTTACCGGGCAATACCCCTTTCATACGGGGTGGATCAACCATTGGGATGTGCCCAGGTGGGGAGCACAATGCCATTTTGATCCCAAATATTACAAGACTATCGCACTTGCACTCCAGAAGCAAGGTTATAAAACCTGTATAGCCGGTAAATGGCAAGTGAATGATTTCAGGGTGCAGCCAAGGATACTCAAAGATCACGGCTTTGACGAATACTGCATGTGGACTGGGTATGAAACCGGCAATCCCCCGAGTGCCGAGAGATATTGGGATCCTTATATCCATACGCTACAAGGTAGCAAAACCTACTCGGGTCAATTCGGTGAAGATGTATTCACGGACTTTATCCTCGATTTTATGGAAAGGTACCGGCAGGAACCGATGTTCATCTATTACCCTATGGTGCTCACCCATACGCCACTGGTAGCAACTCCTAACCATCGAGAGGCAGAAACAGCCATAGAAAAGCACAAAGCGATGGTCCGCTACATGGACCACAGTGTAGGAAGGTTAATAAAGGGACTGGAAAGGCTCGGGTTGCGTGAACAGACGGTCGTGGTGTGGACAACTGATAACGGAACTTCGGGAAGCATAGAAGGGCACTTAAAAGGAGAGCCAGTAAGGGGCGGCAAAGTTAAACTCTCACAAAACGGGATGGCCATGCCCTTTATTGTTAATGCCCCGGCCTATCGGCAGGAGGGTTTAAAAACGGGTGAGCTAGTGGATATTACGGATCTTTTCCCTACCTTTTTAGAATTGGCAGGAGGAAGCATAGAGGCGTGGAATGGCGACGGTAGATCGTTCTGTGAAATGATCCAAGGGAAGACAAACAAGACCAACCGTGATTGGGTGCTTTCCATGGGAGGGAGGCCGGCGTTGCTACGGGATGGTAAAGTGGTACCCCGAACGAAATTTGCCCCCAGGGCCATTGGGAATAAGACCCATAAGCTCGTAGTAAATGAAGACCGAGAGGTAATCGCCTTATTCAACATTCAATCCGATCCTTTTGAGAAGATTAATTTGCTAGGCCGGGAGAAGGCCTTGGACCGGGAGGAAAAGGAGAGGCTTTTACAAGTTTTAGAGGACATGCCAGGACATGATGCCTGGCCGCGATACGATCCCACACCTAAGCAAAGCTGGGATTTGACCCCGGAAAATGGGAGCAAGTAGTAACGGATATGTGAAAAGTTCAACTAGTGCACATTTAGCGCAGCGTAATGGGTACTTATCGAGGCAATTGGATTTGTAATCCGGGTGTTCTCGTTTGTGCCCTATGATCCTATAAAAGAGCACCTTTGAAAACTAGCTTTGATAGGAGAGCGTTTAGTTTTGGAAAGTTAGACTGTATTTTTAAGATTTTTCGGGCAATGTGCACCTCTCAATGAGCAGTTTAAGCGGGATTTTGTGGATCTAAGTCCAGTTTTCGTCCCGAAAGCGTTCAAGGAATTTATAGCCACAATTAATTTTACTTTTTTTCTTGCGAATGGCGGCTTAAGGCCAGCATGAACCTTGTTTAAGAGATTAAGCTAAAATTAATCATGACGGGGTAAAAGTTGGCTTCGATAATTATCGGAGAAAAAACAGCCGCATCAAAAGTGATAGGGGCGTGATGAAAAGAACCGGAACGTAATACATTAGTACAGGAATGGCCAAAATTTATTTTAGTTGAATTCCAAAAAATAAAAAAGATCGTCATTCCTTGCAGCCCGTGTGTTGGGATGCATGTGACAAGGAATCTGAGAAATCGCGAAACGGAAACCTAAAACAGCGCTTCATGGTAGACGACAAAGCAGATTCCTTGTCACGCACCTACCCTTGCACAGGCCGCAAGGAATAACGATTAGACGAGGTAGTGGGTGCAAGGCTCTCAAAATGCCTCCTTTAACTAAAATAAAAACCCTCTATAAAATCCTTGAACGCTTTCGGGACGAAACAAAAGAAAAGGGCGCCAGCAACAAAGCCCATTTCCCCCGGTAAACGCACTTTCTAGCCTCCGATAAGTATCGGAGCCGCTTACCCACAGGCCTCAAATGGGCCGCGCTGTTCATGGATGTCTCTCCTCCATACGTCAATTGAATTTTCAATGATCCCTGTGAAAAGTCCTTTCAAGAAAACTTAGCGCCATCTTTGTGTGCTCCGCGGTTTAACCGCTAGGAGCACACAAAGATGGCGCTAAGTTGTGTTATGGGTCTATTTGTAAATGGTCATCAATTTTATTCGTAGCCCCGGTTCTGTGCCAGTTCGGCTTGTGTATTGGCTTGAATATCATTTAGAGGAATTGGCCAGAGATTATGAAAATCCTGGATGTCATCATCGTTATGATCATTGTAAAGCCTTACCCGTTCTATAAGCCTGCCCACCCGGTGCAGCGTTATGCGGCGCTGCTCTTCGAGGCTGAGCTCACGGGCGCGTTCGTCTAAGATATACTCGATCGTGACTTCGCCCGGCGCTACAGGTCCCGCATTTGACCGGGCCCGGACTACGTTGATATCATCCGCCGCGCCGGTGGTATTCCCGCTACCGAGGTAAGCTTCTGCACGCAGCAAATAAGTTTCGGCCAAACGTATATAATACTGATCCCTGTAGGTGCTACCTGCTGTATTGGCCAGGAGTTGAAGGTCATTGTCGGAATAAAGCTCGGTGGGATGATTGCCCGGGGTGGTCACCTTGGTGAGATAAGGGTACCATCGCCAATCTTGCGCCGCTATCCTGGGGCTGAGACTGGCAGGGTCAATAGCGCTCATACCGAAGAAATTAGATTCCGGGTTGTCATAGATGATCGTCCGGCTGTAGTTGTGGTTGGCGTTACGGATGTCATTATCGAAATCGCTTTCCCAAATGGTATTTTCAAAATGGTCCGTCGGGCGCATAAAGGACACCCCGCGACCCCCTACATTCGTATCTGAGCGTGGTCCTAACATGGCCAAGGTACCGTCAGGATCCGTTAGGGTCCAACTGACAGGGGAATGTAGCCTTTCCAGCCCATTTTCTCCATTGCCACCGGAGGTGAGAAGGCCACCTAGCACATCCACTTCCATTTGAGCCACCCATATCGCCTCCCGGTTACCGGATGAGCGGTTCTGGTTGCCAGCGCGGAAAAGATCCCAATAAACATCGCCGGGCTCTTCCGTTGCCCGGGTCCCGAACCGGTCCGTCATCAAGGAGGTATTAGCGTCGTCAATGACAGCGCTTGCAGCCGTGATGGCGTCATTCCATCGTTCTAAAGAAATATAAGTTTCTGCCAGCAAATGATAGGCCACTAGGTTGGAAAGCCTTCCATCCTCTACCTCCGAAATGGCCGGGAGGTTCTGCGCAGCAAATTCTGCATCTTCAGCAATTTGTTGCAACACCACGTTACGGTCTTCCCGTACCAAGTCATTCCTTACTGTGACTACTTCTTCCAGGAGTAAAGGAACGTCACCCCACAAATACACGAGGTAACGATAGGCTAAGGCCCGGAAAAGCAAAGCTTCTGCCTGGACCAACGTCCTGTCGCTTTCTTCCAGCTCCGCGTCGTTCGACCGGTTGATGATCGTGTTCGCTTGAGACACCACTTTGAACCAACGATCCCAGTGCCATTGCGGCACATCACTTACCGAGGTAAGTACCGTTCCATAGTTGCCAAACCTTCGAAAATCATCGGTTTCCCGGGCATCTTTCATAATATCCGTACCATATAAATGAGCAAAGGCATACCGGTTGTCCCCCGCCCGGCTGTAATGGAGTTCCCTGTACCGGGCATAAACATCGGCCAAAGTGCTTTCGAAGTCACTCATCGTTTCGAAAGAATTCACGCTACTGGAGAAATCAAGCGGCTCTTCTTCCAGGAAATCTTCGCAGGAAATGAAGATCATGCTAAAGAATAGTAAGCGTGGTATGTTTTTGAATATTCTGTTCATGGCATTTTTATTAAAATGAAATATCAAGACCTACTGAAAAACCTCTCATCACCGGGAGCCCACCGGTTGGTACACTTTCGCCAGTTTCCGGGTCGCGGGCCCTGCTAGTAACCGTAGCGGATAACCCCTGTCCTGTTTCCGGGTCCCAGCCTTCCCAATCGGTGAACGTCAGCAGGTTTTTGCCACTCACAAAAACTTTAAGGCCTTGCATCCCCAATTTATCCACCAAGGTTTGTGGAACCGTATACGCCAGCGAAATGTCCTGTAGGCGAATGAAGCTCCTGTCAAAATAGCGTTGGGCATCAATAGCAGGTACCACACCAGGCCTTCTAAAAGTGGCATCGGTATTCGTGGTAGACCAATAATCGACTTCCGAAAACCAGTTATTCGCCTGTGCATTCCCTGGTGAGTCGGTAGACCCGTCTCTCCAGGGATCGTTCAACGCGAGGTATCCATCGGAACCGCCCTGTATGGATTTAATGAAAAATCGGAAAGTGAAATTCTTATAGGCAATGGTATTCTGGAAACCAAAGGAGTATGCGGGCTCCGTCCTGCCCAGGATCACCCGGTCGTCCGGGGTGATGCCTTCCACGCCATCGGTGTCGATGATCCGTTGGGTTCCTACAAAATACCCGTCGGGGATGTTCCCCATGTCCTCCAATTGCCATAGCCCATCCGTCCGGTAGCCGAATATGCTACCGATGGACTCCCCGATGAATAAGTCATCGCTGATCAGGTCGTCTTCCCGGCCGTCCCCGTCAGCATCTACCCCCAACAGCTCCTGGATCTCGTTACGGTTAGAGGCGAGGTTGAAGGTGAAGTCCCACCTAAAGTCACCGGTATTCACAGGGTTGGCACTTAAGATTAACTCAATCCCCTGGTTCTTAACTTCCCCAACATTGGAGCGTATTTCTTCGAAACCGGTGGCACGTGGCACCACGAGATCCCATAACAAGTCCGTGGTAGTGGACTGGTACAGGTCTAAACTTCCCGAGATCCTGCTTTCAAAAAGCTCGAAATCAAGCCCAAGGTTGATCCCAGTAGTCGTTTCCCAGGTAAGATCGGTGTTTTCCAATGACTCTACACTTTGGCCATTCACCGTTGTTCCACCCTCCCCAAAAACATACCTTGAATCATCTTCCGCCACTACACGTGCCAAAGAACTATACCGGTCGGTAAGATTTCCATTGGTTCCGTAGCTGGCCCGTAGCTTCAAAACGTTGAGATTGGGCACGGAATTCAGGAAAGCCTCTTCGGAGAGCACCCAGCCGACCCCGACTGAAGGGAATAGTCCATATTTATTATCTTCCGAAAAGCCGCTAAACCCGTCTCTCCTCAGCGTGGCAGTCAGTAGATACTTGGTTTTGTAATCGTAGTTGATCCGTCCTGTTTGGTACAGGTAGTCCTCTTCCCATGCCGAGGAAGATATGGTTTGGACCGCAGCCTGCTGGATGTTATTATACGAGAGCCTCAGGTTGCTGAAGTTTTGACCGGCAGCCCGTGTTTGTTCGAAAGACCTCGAATTAAGACCGGCCACCAATGTAACATCAATGGCATGATCCCCATTCCCAAACGTTTTTTTATAGTTGACAATGTTGTCCAGCAACATATCATATTCCGAAGAGGTTTCTTTAGAAGCACTCCCGGTAAGACCTGCCCCAAAAACGTTGGAGTTACCCCTCAGGAGAGTCCTGTAGTTATGGCTAAAATTCACCCGGTAGGTGAGCCCCTCGACTTGCGGGACCGTGACCAAGGCATAAAAAATACCCGAAAGGTTATTCCGGTTGTCCCGGTCATCCGCTTGGCTTTGTAAAAAAGGATTGACCAAAACATTGCCCAACGGGTTCACCACCAACTCCCCGTTTTCATCGGTTGGGGTCACTAATGGGCTCATCTGTACGATCCGGTTTAGTGACGGTGTGTTGCCTGAAAAATCGGAGAACGCTCCAAAGGTATTGGCCCCTATCTTAAGCCAGTCGGTAACGTCCGTATCCAGGTTGATCCTGATCGAGGTTCGGTCAAATTCATCGTTGAGCATCCATCCTTCCTGCTGGGTATACCCCCCGGAAATGAAATAGGATGTTTTATCCGTACCCCCACTTATGCTGAGCTGGTGATCCATAATGAACCCCGGGTCCGTCACCGCGTCGAACCAGTTGAAATCCGTGCCGTTGTTAAACCCGTTTACCTGCGGATCTAGCAAAAGGCTGTTGTTCTCTACCGTCCAATCCGGGTTCTCCTGGGTAAAGCCAGGGCCTATGTAACTGTTCACAAAGTCCGGGTCATCGATCCTGGAAGGGTCAAAAGCTACGTCGCGGATTGCCCTCACGAACCCGTTCCGATCCAATGGCTCCAATTCATTGGCCGGGCTTTGCGTGGAATAAAAGGTAGAATAATTGATCGTAGGCTTTTTAGCCCCCTTCCCCTTTTTAGTAGTGACCAATATCACGCCATTGGCCGCTTGCGCTCCGTAGATCGCCTGGCTACTGGCATCTTTAAGGATGTCAATGGACGCTATGTCCTTGGGGTTCAGGTCCCCGAGTTGTCCCCGGTAAATGGCCCCGTCCAACACGATCAAAGGGTTCTGGTTCCCGTTGATACTGGTTTGCCCCCTCACACGTATCCTGGGCTCTGACCCGGCCTGGGTGGTCTGGCCAATATCGATGCCCGGCACTGTGCCGCTCAAAGCCTGGAGAATATTGGTGTTGGGAGCTTCTTCAAAAGCCTCTAAGTCCGCTGTGACCAACGAGCCGGTGACGTCTCTTTTATCCTGTGTGCCATAACCCACCACCACGATCTCCTGCAGCGCGGTGATATCAGGATACATCTGTACATCGATGGTAGACCGTCCATTGACTTGCTCTTGTTCGGTCTGATACCCCAGGAAGGAAAGTACCAGGACAGCATTCTCATTCGCCACGGTTAAAGTATACTGGCCGGAAGCGTTTGTTATCGTTCCATTCGCGGTGCCTTTTTCGACCACCGTAGCGCCCGGCAGTCCTGCCCCGTTTTCATCTGTCACATTCCCGGTGACAGTCACTTGAGCCTGCGCGACTTGTGCCAGGCACAGGCAAAAGCAGATCAATAGGTATAATTTCTGCATAGGTTGTTATTTTATAATATGGAATATTATTTTATTATATACAACCTTAATTAAAAAAGCTTAGAATTCCAATTTTTCAGAGAGTCATTGAGCTTTTTTAGTGCAATCTGTTGCATCATATAAAATAACACTGTACCCGGGGTTCCTATTTAATTTGCTGGAACCTCTTTGGGGACCCTGTTTTCGGAAAGACTGGTGGACATTGGGCCTGATCGCATCTGATTGAGTGTTGGGGAGGGGTCTGCGTTCTTGTGAGTCTGAACGAAAACTGCCTTTTATGAGTCAAATAGTAATCTATAAGATGGTAGATTGCTGGTCTAATGCCGTTGAATTCAGTATATCCAGCATATCTTAAACCCTAAATGTGCAATCAAGTGCACATTGTTCCGCCTTTAGATGATGGGATGCGTCGGCTTTAATTAAACGGCATTAATGCCTGGCCTCCTGCAATGCATATCATCGATGGTGATAATCCATCACATTTTTCATATACCAGGATAAGCCAGGCAACACTCAATACGCCCCTGCCTTTACTCATTCTCCTTTTACAAGCGTCATTACGCCACTGACACCGCTCTGCGCAGCTTTGCAGGCCTCTTTACCGCGCTGACAGCCGTCAACGCCATTTTTCAGACGCCAACACGCCGCTGACAGCCATCAATATCGTTTTTCAGGCATCAATACGGGGCTGACAAGCGTCAATATCGTTTTGCAGAACATGAAAATAGGCGGGAAAAAAGTTCACTTTTTAAGAAAAATTAATTTTCTTAGTTGCTTAACCAACTTTATACTCCCGATGAATAACCGACAGGAAACCTATGTCAATATGTTTAGGGACACCGCCACGTTCGGCGCTTCCCAAGCAGAAACCCTTAATTCCGATCCTTTTTTCGAAGAATTACTACGGGTTCAAGGTTAAGTAAAGCGGTCCCCGATCTAAAGTATAAGTACTAGTCTAAGTACTGGTCTTAGGTTTAGCGAAGCGATCCTAAGACCTAGAACCGGGTAGAGCGTCCGCTCGGTCTCCCTCGTAAAACACCAGCACCAAAAACATGGGAAGAAAATATGCCATTCGTGATCAACGAGGATGTCATTTCGTAACCTTTACCGTAGTAAACTGGATAGATCTATTCATACGCAATGAATATAGGCAGATCTTGGTGGATAGCCTAAACTATTGTCAACAGCACAAGGGGTTAACCATCCATGCGTGGTGTATTATGACTAGCCATGTTCATTTGATCGTTAGTGCGGCAGAGGGAAAAGAACTATCCGCAATCATTCGTGATTTTAAAAGCTTTACATCGAAGGAGCTAAAAAAATGCATCCAAGAAAACCCGGGAGAAAGCAGGAAGAAATGGTTGCTATGGATGTTCCAACGGGCCGGTGAAAAGAATAAGCGTAACCTTGACTTCCAATTATGGCAGCAGCATAACCACCCTGTGGAGTTGTCCACCAATGAAATGATGGACCAACGTTTAGACTACATTCATAATAATCCCGTGGAAGCCGGTTTTGTAGATGATCCGGTAGCATGGGAATGGAGTAGTTGTTCGGATTATGAGAGGGGTGTAGAGGGGAAGTTGAAATTGGAATTTATTGCTTAGTTGGGTTTATGGGTATTCCTGTTGAGTTTATAGGATTTTGATTGATAGCTCACGTTACTAAGCCAGGTCGAGCGGGACGCTCTTGGTTTTTTGGGGTCTTAGGATCGCTTCGCTAAACCTAAGACCAGGTAGGGGAATTGAGTCGCGGCCAACTACAGCGTGGATTCCCACGTAGTGATCCCAATGGGGCTGTTCACGCACCAGGCCTCCCAAAGGCAGACAGGAATGACGATAAAAAGGCCGAGAAAGGTTGATAGAAAAAACACAATACTAAAAAAAGATCGTCATTCCTGACGGTGGCGGTGGGTAGGATGCGCGGGAGATCAGGAATCTGCTCCGTCGCAGGAGCCCCTGGTCGTAGCATGAACGAAGTGGAGCTACGACCCTATTATGGCCAAGAGCGTCCGCTCGATCTACCTCGCAAAACGTTTACTTCAATACTTTAATGGTTGCATTCGTTACTGCCCGCTCTGTAATATCGAAGAAAGACTCCAGCCCGATCTCAGTCCCTGAGAACAAACTCAACCCTTCCTCCCTTTCCCCTTCGAATACTTCACAGTCGTATCGCTCACCCCACTAAGTCCAAAACCAAACTTTTTATTCATGCGCTCCAGCAAGTCATTCTGGACTTTCATGATCTTTAACAGGTCATGCATGGCATCGAGGTTTTCTAGTTGGGTGTATACGATTTTCTCCAGGTCGGCTTTAGTGTAGTTTCTTTTCATGATTCATTAGTTTAAACGATTGTGTAGACTTTCTATACGAAAGTATTGAAAGTAAATTCAAAAACAAAACATCCGTAGAGTTTTTGTATACAAAAGTTTTAACTCTCTATATTTATGTATTCAAAATCAACCAATATGACTAGTTTAGGCCTTTATTTGGCTAAAAAGTCCATCAATAAAGCTGAAGTTGCCAGGAGAACAGGGATAAGTAAATCTCGTTTGAGCCAATTAACATCAAACGATACAACTAAGCTAAGAGCCGATGAGCTTTACCTGATTGCCCTGGCGATTGATATCGATCCGGGAGAGATGTTTAAGGAGATTTTTAAAGAATTAAAGCTAGTTCGTTGAGATTAAGGTTTGGGTCATAGGTTTAGCAAAGCGATCCTAAAACCAGGTAAGTTTATCTTTAGTAATTCGCTTTGAACACAATGACAGGCAAAAAAATCTATAATAGAATTAAAGCGGTTTTAGCCGAAAAGGGGAAAACGAATAATTGGTTAGCGGACCAGTTGGGCAAGAACAGGACAACGGTGTCGAGGTGGTGTACAAATGATATGCAACCGACAATGGAATCCTTATTTACAGTAGCAGAAGTTTTGGACGTAGATGTAAAAGATCTTTTGGTCTCCACAAAGAAATAACCTACACCTTAATTGATCAGCAAGTCTCTATTAAATCTATAGGAAATTGATGGATAGCTCACGTTACTAAGCCAGATCGAGCGGACGCTCTTGGTTTTTTGGGGTCTTAGGGTCGCTTTGCTAAACCTAAGACCAGGCAGGGGGGATTCAAGTTAACGCTTCAAGAGTTATCTGTAGCAACTTTATGAGCCTGCTTCCGCAAAACACCATTAATCTGCTTCGTAGCCTCTTTCATCGCCTCTATGATCTGGTCCTTCTTTTCCCCGCTAAAGCGAAATTCCGGGAGGTAAACCCCCAAACTCGCGATTACATCACCCGGTTCACCAACAGGTAGGGCGATGCCTAAAATTTTGGATGGGGCTACCTGGATGGCCATTTCCTTCTTTTTGATCTTTTTCAATTCCATGAACAAGCCCTCTTCATCCGCACCATCTTCCCATACCTCTTCTTTCGGGAGGCCGTACTTTTTTATAAACTCTTTTTGCTTAGCGAAAGGTAGGTAGGCCAGTAATAACCTGCCCGAGGCGGTCTGGTAGAGGGCTTTTTCTTTTTTATTGACCACCCTGATCTCCTGTTCGGCATGAACTTCATACAGGCTGATGCGGATATCATTCCTAACAACGCCCAACATACAGCTCTCATTTATTTTTTCGGTAAGCAGGTACATGGGCTCCTTGGCTGCATTAATAAGGTCAACACTGTAAGAGTAATCGCCCGTGATAAAATAGAGCATCGGGCCTAGCGAGTATCCCTTTTTGGAAGATGATTTTTCAAGATAGCCCCTGGATACCATGGTTTTAATGATATTGGCACAAGTGCCCTGGTTGAGTTCGAGTCCGTCAGCGATCTCTTTCAAAGGGATATCCTTACGCCCACTGCTGGCGATAAATTCTATGATGTCAAAAGCTCGGTTTACTACCTGTATCATGGCGATGAATGGGCAAGTGGGCGATATCAACATCCAAATAACACACTTAAAATGATATTACCTTGCTTTATAATATAAAATATCAGTTTTAATACGGTCTGTTTTAAAAAAATTGCAATAGAAACTCGGAATGGCAAGACCGATTAGCTTTTATTATTTTATATAAAACATTATTTTATAATATAAAATTTTTATCTTGCGAAAACTCCTGCAAATCGTCGCCCAAGGTATGAAACGATAGGATCTTGTAGGAAGATACTTAGTATCGTGTCACGCTTGAAATGACGTGTTCCTGAATTTACCCTTTGGTACCCTGAGGGTAAGTCAATCCACCGCGCGGCTGGTTTCCCCTTCAGGGGATCAAGGGGTGAGCGCAGGGCTTAACTTAGTAGCGTTGAGGGGTTAGGGGTGCGGAGGAATACAACAAAATAAATGTGACACTAATGCACAGTTAAGTATAAAATGATGGTCAACTTAACACTAGATGGTCCCAAGGCTTACTTCACCGGTTGAGTTTTTGGGTAAGGTAAATGGCTAACTTAATGAGAAAACGCATTGTACTTGTCCCCCTGGCGGCAATTTGCTGCCTGTTTCTTTCCTGTAACGAGGAGAAAGGCTTCGTCCTCTCCTGTCCCGGGAAGCAGGCTGCCGTTTGGTTTTCTCCAAATGCCCCGGCTCCGCTCAAGCTAGCCTTTGAAGACCTTTCTAACGACGTAGAGAAAATTACCGGCACCCGTCTCCCGGAAGCTTCACACGAAGCGGAGCCAGGTAGCTACTCCATATACATTGGCGAGATCAACGATGCAGCTTTTAGAAAGGCAGTGGGCCCAGGTATAGAGCCTTATGATACGCTCGCCGGTAAATGGGAAAACTACGTGGTCAAGACTTTTCGTGATGAGGCCGGTGCACTTAAACTACTCATCGTAGGAAGCGATGCCAGGGGTACGATGTTCGGGATCTACCATTTTATCGAAAATTACCTGGGGGTAGACCCTTATTATTACTGGACAAGTATGGAGCCTGCCAAGAGGACAGATCTCATCTTCCATGAAGTCTTGATCACTGAAAATGGGCCTGATTTTAAATTCAGGGGCTGGTTCATCAATGACGAAGATCTTCTCACAGAATTTAAGAATGGGGGAGGCCGCAGGAATATAGATTACCCGTTTTATGGACAGGTGGTCCACCCGGAGACTATCAGGCCGGTATTGGAAACCATGGTACGCGCCCGTTTTAACCTGGTCATCCCGGCGAGTTTTATTGATATTTTGAACGCCCCTGAGCGCAAGTTAGTCGAAGAAGCTCATAAAAGAGGGCTTTTCATTTCACAGCACCATATAGAGCCTTTGGGGGTGAGCGCCTTTTCTTTTTTTAATTACTGGAAGGACAGGGGAAAATCACCCAAGTTCTCTTTTTATAGTAACCGGGAGGAGCTGGAAGAAGTATGGAGCGTCTATTCAAAGGCATGGTCGGCCTTTCCGAACGTGATCTGGCAGGTAGGGCTGCGGGGTATTGCCGACCGGCCCATGTGGATGGCGGACCCTAACGTCCCTCAAACCGATGCCGAAAGGGGCGAACTGATCTCCGAGGCGATGGAAAAACAGGTAGAGATCATTCAAACTGTAGTGAAGGACGATGATCCTTTCATTAGCACTACACTTTGGGCGGAAGGATCGGGGTTCATGGCCGAAGGTCATTTGAACGTGCCCAAAAACGTCATCATCGTATTTGCCGATAACAGCCCCGGGTGGATATGGCAGCGGGATTTTTACAATACTCCCCGGGCCAAAGACCACCAATACGGGGTGTATTACCATCACCAAATATGGTCGTCCGGACCTCATTTAATACAGGCGGTACCTCCTGCAAAAACTTACGAGATGTTCGGTTTGGCCTACGAAAGAGCGTCGAATGATTACCTCATCATGAACGTCTCTAACGTCCGGGAGTTTGTCCTCGGCATCGATGCCAGCGGGCAGATGCTGTTGGACATGCAATCCTTCGACCCGGGGAAATTCCTGGCGACCTGGTGCCATGAGAAGTTTGGCAAAGAAGGAGAGCAAGCAAAGACCGCTTATGAATCGTACTTTTCTGCTTTCAGCACCCGGGGACAATATGACTTGCCTTTCCTACTTGATGGCCATACAAAAAACATAGGATTAGCACTACTTGATCAAATCGACCAATCCTTGGACAAGAATAAAGCCGGATCCCGGCCAAGACGTGATCTGGAGGTAGCAGAATGGGCTCGCCGGTTCCTGCCCGGTATGCTGGAGGGCAAGGACCTGGATGACAAGGAACTCCGGCAGCAGGTCGTTTTGCAGGTGGAGAAAATGAAAGAAGCCTTGGCCATGGCCGAGGCGGTCAGCGAACGACTGAACGGCCCGCAAAAGATATTTTTAGAAACGAACTTAGAGGTACAGGCCAAAATAATGATAGGCTTAGGGGAGTGGCTAAAACATGTAATGCAGGCAAAAGAACGTATCATGGAGAATGAGGTCAAAATGGCTCTTTTTCATCTTGATGAAGCTGTTACAGGTCTGTCCTATGTTAAAAATGCTCAACGCCGGGCTTCTCATAGTCCGTGGGAGCACTGGTATCGGGGAGATAAAAAAATGAATATTGAGCACATGATTCGGCAAACCCGGGAAGCAATGGATAAAATTTCACAAAATACAGCCCAATGAAGGAGTTAGCCATGTTAGACTACCTTGCGATAGGCATTTACCTGGCCCTTATGGCGGGTGTGGGCCTGTTCTTTGGGTGGTTTATCAAAGATATCAAAGGCTATTTTAAAGGAGGAAGCACCATCCCCTGGCAGATAGGGGCCATTAGTAACTTCATGGGGCTGTTCAGTACTTTCGTTTTTGTGGCCTATGCCGGCGTAGCCTATGCCGATGGGATTGTTGGCGTAACGGTACTTTGGTGTACCGTATTCCCATGCTTATTGGCGGCTTTCTATTTAGGCAAACGATGGGTGAGGAGTGGCATAATCACCCCCGTGGAGTACTTGGAGACCCGGTTCAGTCCTTCCGTCCGGCAGGTATTCAGTTGGGCAGGATTAAGCATGCGGTTTTTGGATAATATGGTTCGGCTGTACGCCATTGGTATTTTTTTGATGACGGCCACGTCATTGAGTTTTACCGAGGCAGTACTGTATTCCGGCCTTATCATCACCTTTTTTACGATCGTAGGCGGGGTATGGGCCGTAGTGGTTATGGATACCCTTCAATTTATCATCCTGGTATTTTCTTCACTACTATTGATCCCCTTGGTGTTGCAAGAAGTGGGAGGGCTGGGCACCTTAATGACCCAATATCCCGATCACTTTAATTGGTTTAACGGCCCTAAGGGACAGCCGCTATGGTTGTTGGCCTATTATTTAATGATACTGCTGAAATACAATGGCAACTGGGTGTTCATTCAACGTTTTTACAGTGTAAAAGACGAGTCCTCTGCCAAAAAGCTGGGACTGCTAAGCGCAATTTTGTTTTTCATTTTTCCCATTGTATTCCTGCTGCCCGCGATAGCTGCCAAAAGCATTCTTCCTGACCTGGCCGACCCTGAAATGGCCTATGTGGCCGTAGCAGTGAAGCTTCTTCCTGCCGGTCTGTTGGGCTTGATGTTAGCGGCCATGTTCTCCGCCACCATGTCTTCACTTAATTCCGAGTTTAACGTCATGTCCGGTGTGTTGACCAACGATATCTACAAACGGATCATCAGGCCAGCGGCTTCAGATAAAGCCCTAGTGAACGTGGCGAGGCTGAATGTGATATTGATTGGTGCAGTGGTTACACTAGGAGCCCTGTATGTAGGTCAGTTGGGAGGGGCCTTTGAGGCTAATAAATTACTCACCGCGCTGTTTGCCATACCTTTGGCGATCCCACTTATATTAGGCCTTGTTTATAAAAATACCACGTCCAAAGGCGCGTTGATTACCGTATTTTTGGGCGTAGCCTTGAGTTTATGGCTTAACTTTTACAGTGGTTTTTCCTGGGAGGCTTCCACGGTGCTGGTCATCGGCTTTTGTACGGCTCTGTTTTTTGCGCTGGGACGGTTCAAAGAGAAGGATAGTGCCAAGTTATCCGTGATTTCCGGCTTTTTTGATAAAATTAGAACACCCCTGTCATCGGCATCCATCTCCCCCCCGGACCCGAAATTTAAAAGGGCTTTATCCACCCTTTTTGCACTTTCCATTGGCCTGTCGGGGCTTTTGTTTGGTGGTATGAGCTTAGTGCATATTCATAGTGTAAGCGGCAAGGTCGCTTTGTTTATCAGTATTTTGTGTATGGTTTTGGCGTTGTTTATTAAACTCCGCTTTACCGGGAAGTTAAGTTTTGAACCCTCAGTAAAATGAAAAATTTTTTGAACGATAACTTCTTACTAAGCAACGAGACCGGCAGCAGGCTTTTCCACGAGACAGCCAGCAAACTGCCGGTGATCGATTTTCATAACCACCTGGATCCGCTGACGTTAGGCAACAACACGATTTATCCCAACGTAGCACAACTTTGGGTGACCGGCGATCCGTACAAACACCGGGCGATGCGTATCAATGGCATTCCCGAAAGGCTTATCACAGGAGACGCTACAGATCAAGAAAAATTTAAAGCGTGGGCCGAAACCGTACCGCAGACCTTAGGAAATCCACTTTTTCATTGGTCATGCCTGGAAATGGAGCGCATATTCGGGGTAGAAGAAGTGCTGCGCCCCGAAAACGCTGATGCTATTTGGGAAAAGTGTAATGATCTTATCCGGGAAAAAGGTTTGACAGGCGGTTCTGTCCTTAAATCATTTAATGTAGAACTACTCTGCACTTCCGATGACCTGCTCGATGACCTTTCCCCCAACAAAAAGGCGACTGACAACCTGGGTATGATCGTTAAACCTTCCTTAAGAGCAGATTCCATACTTTCATTTGCCCCGGGATGGATACAAAAACTTGCGCAACAAACGTCAATGGAAATCAAAGACCTGGATGCTTACGAGCTGGCGATTTCCAAAAAGCTGGACGATTTTGAAGCTGCCGGATGTACACTTAGCGACCATGCGCTGGACAGTGGATATAGCTTCTCTGAACCCAACAAGTCGTCGGCCGCCAAGGCATTTTCCCGTGTGATGGATGGTAATACCTTGAGCGAGGCAGAAAAAGAGGCATTACAAAATCAGCTTTTACACTTTTTAGGCGTAGAGTACGGCAAACGTGGCTGGACGTTGCAGCTGCACATGGGCGCCCAGCGTTTCACTAGCTCAAGGTTAAGAAAACTAGCCGGCCCGGCCGGAGGATATGCCACCATCGGGAATACGATCGATATCGAGAGCCTGTGCAGGTTGCTGGATAGCCTGGAACAATCCGGTAACTTGCCCAACGTTATCATTTACCCGCTCAACCCGGCAGATTACGAGGCCATAGCCACCTTAACCGGTTCATTTTCTGAAGATGGTGGAGCGGGCAAGATCCAACTGGGACCTGCCTGGTGGTATAATGATCACAAGCTGGGAATTGAGCATCATATGAAGGTCCTATCTGCCTATGGCCTGTTAAGCCGGTTTGTAGGAATGACTACCGATTCGAGAAGTGTGCTGTCCTTTTCCCGTCATGAATATTTCCGCAGGATCGCCTGTGACCTCATTGGGCGCTGGGCAGAGGCCGGTGAGCTGCCGCAGGATTGGGACATGCTCAGTGGATTGGTAGCCAATATATCGTATTACAACAGTAAAAAAATAGTGAAATTATCATGAGTTCATTACAAAATAAAGTAGCCGTGATCACCGGTGCCGGCGGCACCCTTTGTTCCGAAATGGCTAGGTCTTTGGCCAAGTCAGGAGCTAAAATAGTGCTGGTGGACAGAACGTTGGAAAAGGTAAAGATCGTCGAAGAAGAAATAGTGGAAAAAGGCGGCCAGGCCATTTCCCTGGATGCCGACGTCACGGACGAGCAGCGGATCGGGCAGATAAGGGATGAGGTTGTGAAGCAATGGGGACCGCCCGATATCCTAGTCAATGGGGCAGGAGGCAACCAGCCCAATGCCGTCACTACCACGAATGAGTTCGATGAGCGGGAGCTAACCAGTGAAGATGATATTCGTGGGTTTTTCAACCTAAAAATGGAAGATTTTCACCGTGTGGTCACCGTGAATACGATGGGTAGCGTTATCCCCTGCTTCATTTTTGGAAAGGATATGGCCAAAGCCGGGTCAGGAAGCATCGTAAACATTGCTTCTATGAACAGCTTTCGTCCATTATCCCGGGTAGGCGCCTACGGCATGGCCAAAGCAGGGATCGCCAATTTTACCCAATGGCTGGCCGCATACCTGGCCCCTGCCCATGTTCGTGTCAATGCCATAGCTCCCGGTTTTTTTCTCAATGACCGTAGTAGAAAATTGTTACTCAAAGAAGACGGAGGCTTTTCGCCACGCGGAGAAAATATTATCCATCACACACCGATGAAAAAATTTGGAGAGGCGTCACAACTTCTCGGCACCCTCAATTGGCTGCTGGACGATGACGCCTCGGGCTTTGTCACTGGGATTGTGGTCCCGGTAGACGGAGGCTTTATGGCATGTTCCGGGGTTTAAAAAAGTAAGATTATGAGTGTAGAGAACTACAAAAAAGAAGTGGGTATGATGAACCTTGAAAAACTCATCGAGGTACGCGAAGGCATTTCCCAAAAGGCCTTTCCTATAGCTGGCAAAGAGCTTATCCGGCGGTACGAACAACTGTATACCGGGGCGGTTAATGATGTTTTAAGGGAATTTACCCTGCTGAACCAGGCCCTTCCGAACCACATCATGCCGTTGAGGGAGTACGAACCTATTGCGGGGTTTGCCTTTTGTGTGAAAAGTGCGCCGAACGCCGTAGTGAGCGGAGAAATGGATTTCAGGGCGAAGATGCTCGATGAAATGCACGAGGACGCCTTCGTAGTCTGGGATACCAGTAAAGACGAAAAGGCCACCCTTTGGGGAGGAGTGATGACCGCCACGGCGAAGAGCAAAGGTGTAAAAGCCGCCTGCATCGATGGAGGCATTAGAGACACACACCAGATCCTCGATGCCGATTTCCCCGTCTTTTACAAGTACCGCAGTTCCAATGGCAGTTTAGGCCGGTGCCTTATTACCCATTACCAGGTCCCCTTACAGGTGGCTGATGTTACTATCAAACCCGGCGACATTGTTTTGGGTGATATTGACGGTATATTGATTGTGCCTAGGGATTTGGCCTACGAGGTATTGGTCCGCGCCGAGGAGATCAAAGAGAATGAGAAAAAGATCTTTGGCTGGGTAAAGAGCGGGGACAGTATAAAACAGATCACCGAAAAAGGAGGGTATTTCTAATGAAATTTTCAATGCTTCTGCCACCGAAAATGGATGAGAGAAAATGGTCCCTTGCCCGCCAGGTAGGAGTGGACCACGTGTGGACGAAAGCCACTCCCGAACTCTCAGGAAAGCTGCCGCCTTATGATTACAAAAGCCTTAAGGCCATAAAAGATGACTTCAACGAAGCCGGTTTCACAATAGTAGGGCTGGAAGGCGATCAATTTGATATGTCCCCTATAAAATTGGGCCTGGAGGGCAGGGATGAATGGATTGAAAAATACTGCGACATGCTGCGGAACATGGCCCGGCTGGACATACACACCCTATGCTACAATTGGATGGCGGTAATCGGCTGGTTCCGTACGCGGATCGATGTACCAGGTCGTGGTGGGGCCCTGGTAAGTGAATTTAAGATGTCAGACACCGAAGGGGAGATAGTAGCAAACGAATTACAAATTTCGGAAGACAAACTATGGGATAACCTATACTACTTCCTCGACGCTGTCCTTCCCATTGCCGAGGAAGTAGGGATACAGATGGCTTTGCATCCAGATGACCCTCCCGTGAGCCCTTTGAAAGGAGTAGGCCGGATCCTGACCTCTGCTAGTAGTTTTGATCGGATCTTTGAAAAGTATCCTTCTCCGAATAATGGGTTAACTTTTTGCCAGGCCACATTCGTCACCATGGGAGAAGATATCCAGGCATTAGCAAAAAAATGGATCCCCGGTGGACGTGTTTTCTTTTTGCATTTACGCGATGTAGAGGGCAACAAAAATGATTTCAGGGAAACCTTTCATGATAACGGTCCCACCTCGATGGTAGAAATGCTGCAGTTGTACCACGAACTGGGTTTCACCGGCTCATTACGCCCCGACCATGCCCCGGCAATGTACGGAGAAGGCCAGGGAAGCTTTGCCAGTGGATTGAGTGCAGGGTATGAAATATTAGGAAAGATATTTGCCATGGGGTATCTAAAGGGGATTTGTGAAGCTTTGGATATACCGGTAGAATAAAGTGAGTCTACTTTCTATCTAATAAGATGACCAAGAATCCGGAAAAGATCATACCAATTTTTTTACCGTGTGCCCGCATAACAGAAAAAGGATCGTCATTCCTTGCCCTTTCATACCGTCATTCCTTGCGGGCTTGGTGCTGGAATGCGCGTGACAAGGAATCTACGAAGTCGTGGAACGAAAACCCAGTGCACTCGCAAAGAGAACGTTCACGATCAACGACCCAGCAGATTCCGGCTCTCGCATAGCCCTCACACTACCACCGGCCGGAATGACGATGTAAATAGAAATTTAGCCCCAACACCCTATAAATCATTCAATACAACGCCAATTATCTTAAAATGCATGCACCATCTCTCCCTTTAACATTCCTCCTGGCAGCACTACTATCCTGCCCATCTCTTTATGCCCAAAAACTCCCTGATAGACCCAAAAGAAACGAAACCTTCTTTGGCCTGCACTTCGATTTCCACGCCGACAACACCAGCCCAATAGGAAAAAGCTTCGATCCAGCGCTAGTGGATTCCATGCTTACCGTGGTGAAACCAGAATTCATACAGGTAGACTGTAAGGGACATCCCGGCATTTCCAGCTATCCCACGCGTATCGGGTTTGCAGCGGACTCTTTTCAAATGGACATCCTAAAAGAATGGCGAAAAATCACGGCCAAGCACGGAATTTCCCTGTATACCCACTTTTCCGGCGTGATCGATGATAAGGTGGTGAGCGAGTTCCCAGCGTGGGCTGCGAAAAAGCCCGATGGCACAGCCCACAGACGAGCTACCTCGGTTTTCAGTCCCTACGCCCAGGAAAAACTTATCCCACAGCTACAAGAGCTGGTGGATCAATATGCCATCGATGGGGCCTGGATCGATGGAGAATGCTGGGGGCTGCAACCGGATTACAGTGAATATAGCAAGACAGCTTACGAAAAGGCCGGGCTTGGAAAAGAACTTCCCTTACCTGGTGATGAAGCTTATCCCACTTTCTTAGAATTTAATCGCACAGGCTTCAAAACATACCTCCAACACTATGTACAGGCCATGCATAACTACAAGCACGGCTTTGAGATCACCAGCAATTGGGCCTTTTCCTCTTCCATGCCAGAAAAGGTGACCGTCGATGTAGATTTCCTTTCCGGCGACCTGTCTTCTAACAACGCCTTTTACAGCGCGGCACTGGAATCAAGGGTGCTGGCTTTCCAGGGGCTGCATTGGGATTGTATGTCCTGGGGTTTTGTGAGGAGCCCAAGGGTACGGCCCTCGGTGGGCTCCTTGAAGTCGCCAGTACAATTGAAACAGGAAGCGGCACAGGTGATCGCCAACGGTGGGGCCTTCCAAGTGTACTTCAAGCAGAACAAAGACGGCTCCATCCGGCCTGCCAATATCCCTCTCATGAAGGAAATTGCGGATTTTGTTCGTGAGCGCCGTCCTTTTTGTGAAGGCTCGCAACCCTTGGCAGAAGTGGCTTTACTGCTTTCTACCGAGGGTTTTAAGCAAAAAACTACCAATGTTTACCGGCGGTGGAACGGTGAGTATGATGAAATGCATGGTATCCTGTCCGCTTTCTTAGATGCCCAGGTCCCGGTGAATGTTCTCATGGAGCATTCACTGGAAGAGCATATTGAAGAATACAAGTTGGTAGTCATTCCCGAATGGAAATACCTTGATCCATCGTTCAAAGATCTCTTGCTGGAATACGTGGAAGGCGGCGGCAATTTATTGCTCATTGGAACCGGGCCGGCGGAAATGTTTAAAAATGAAATAGGTTTCCTGGAGGTTGAAAATGACTTTGGCCCACTGGCTAAATTGAAATATGATCATGGGCTGGCAGGCGTCAATCCCGACTATGCATCCTTTAAAACAGTTACCTTACCATCAGGCGCTAAAATGTTGGGCACCTTGTGGGATTTCGATCGCCCCAGTTTCCCAGCGGCTTCCATTACACCCTATGGCCAGGGGCGTGTTGCCACCATTTATGCTGACCTCGGACGGCTATACAAATACCAGCGATCCAGCCTTTACCGGGACTTTCTCATTGGCATTAAGAATGAACTCATAGCCGCTCCTTTCATAGAAGTAACGGGCAGCGGCTTGGTACATTTGGTCGTCGGTGAGAAAAACAGCAGCACACTGGTGCACTTGATCAATAGCTCCGGCCCGCATCGGGATGAGAACATCTTTGTCTATGACGAGATCCCCGCGATAGGTCCTCTTACATTAAAAATGAGGAGTAGCAAACCTAAGACCGTAACACTCCAGCCGGAAGGGCGATCGCTGGATTTTGAATATGAAGATGGACAGGTGATGATATCCCTAGATAAAGTGGCCATACATTCCATTATCGAACTGGCTTTTTGAAAGTCTTGCTCTATCGTCATCGCGAACCCAGTGAGGTAGCTTTAGCGAGGCGTGAAGCGATCCCCCGGTCTTGGAACGTGCACAGGGTTCATTCGGTCACACACGAGAGGGGGGCAGCTTCGTAACCTACACACAGTCCGCGCCAGCCTCGCTGTGACGATAAGTTTTTATTTTCACGTCATCGCGAACCCAGGGCGGTGGCTTCAGCCGGGTGTGAAGCGATCCCCTGGTCATGGAACGCGAACAGGGTTCATTCGATCGCATACTAGAGGGGGCAGCTTCGTAACTTACCCATAGACCACGCCAGCCTCGCTGTGACGATTAGTTTTCTAGGTTTATCAAAAAATAAAAACTCGATATAAACGATTTAAAAAAGCTTGATGACATATTACAGCGAGGGTTCCTTAATTTGGGACTTTTAAGGTAATCTTTTAACACCCATTAAATCCCCCGTTTATGAAAAAAGGAGGTGCCGTCTACATAATCACCAACCCCCACAATACTACCCTTTACACAGGAGTATGTGAGGATTTGATTGCTAGGACCATTGAACATAAGGAAAAAGCATATCCTAACAGCTTTACAGCGAAGTATAATTGTTCAAAACTGGTTTACTATGAATTATTTCACTCTATAGGTGAAGCGATCGCAAGAGAAAAACAAATCAAAGGAGGATCCCGAGCTAAAAAAATTAGGTTGATTGAATCCATGAATCCAAAGTGGAAGGATCTCTTTGAGGTTTTGAAAGGTTGGTGAAAAGGGGTTTTTTGTAGCTTTTAATTTGTCTAGTAACTTTCTGTGCTGGCCAACCTTAGACATGCCTTTGTTTTCTATCGTCATCGCGAACCCAGCGAGGTGGCTTGAGTTTGGAGTGAAGCTATCCCCTGGTCGTGTAACGTGTGCAAAGTCCGTTGGACCACACGCGAGAAGGGGGCAGCTTCGTAACCTACCCGCTGGCCACGCCAGCCTCGCTGTGACGGTTAATTTTAATTTTTCGTCATCGCCGAACCCAGCGTGGTGGCTTCTGCGATGTGTGAAGCGATCCCCGGGTCGTGTGACGCGAACCGAGTCCACTCGATCACACACGAGAAGGGGGCAGCTTCGTAACCTACCCACAGTCCACGCCAGCCTCGCTGTGATGATTTATTTTTTGTTTTTTCATCCCAATGCTCAGCATTTTACATGTGGGAATCTGTCGAGATGATAATTACTTATTGAATTTTAAGAATTACCCAAAATACTCCTAATTACCTTCCCGCCACCCTGTCCTTCTCAAACCGCTTGCTCAACAAAAAGAAAAAAAGCAAGATCCCCAGCAGGTACACCAAAGAAAAATACGGAAAAATGGCCAGTTTGGCCTCAAAACTATCAAAAGTACCCAAAATGATAGGAGCCGGGGTGGCCGTTAAGAAAGCTCCCATGACCGTGATGCCCGTTAGGGAGGACCGGACTTGGGCGGGCACAAATTCATAAAGGACCGCAAAAATATTGGCGTCGTATAAACCTATCGTGAGGCCGTAAAGGGCAAAAACTACCATTTTTAACGGAAGGTCCAGCGGTGGCCCCATTAGGATGATCAAAGGCAGTTCTGCGAACAACGAAAGCAATTGAACATAAACCCTGCCCTTCGGGCTCTTGAGGTACAAACGGTCGGCAAGGAATCCGCCTGCGAGCGAACCGATGTAGGCAAAACCAAAGATCAGCAACATGGTGTAAAATCCGGCTTGGTACACCGAAAATCCGTAGGCCTGATGCATAATATCAGGCATCCATGTGAGTATGGCGACGTTTACAAACAGTTTGAAACCGAAAGTCACAATGAGTACGAGTACGGATGGTTTTAAAAGCGTGTCAAGTACCAAATGCCAATTCATTTGTTCGTTATCATGGCCTGGGTGTTGTGGTTTAATGAACAAAACCACCAATGCTGTGGCGGCGATTCCCGCTAAGCCATAGCACAAAAAGGCGTTCCGCCAGCCATATGTTTCCCCCAGGTAAGTACCCAGCGTGCCCGCGCCAATCATGCCTGCGTATAGGGCCGTTTGGTGAAAGGCCATAGCTTTTCCCCGGTCCTTTACAAAGTCTAATGATATCAAAGTATTGGCCGAAGGACCGTACAATGATTCACCCACCGAGCCCACAGCCCGAAAGATCAAGATCAATAGGAACAGCGAAGCAAAGCTTACATTCATCATGGCCAGTCCACCAAGGAAAATGCTGGCAGCTACCAAGTATTTTTTGTTAAAACGATCCCCCATAAAACCGGCAAAAGGAATGCAGATCCCCAAGGCTAGGTTGGAGACACTCGTTATGAGGCCGATCTGCTGGTCAGACAAGGAAAACTCCGACCGAAAAAGTGGTATCAGCACATTAAATAATTGCCGGTAGGCTTGGTTAAGGAAGAAACACAACCATAATACCAACAGTGTTACCTTTGATGAATAGCGAGACACGCGGTATTATCCTGGGGTCAACACGCTCTTTTCTAACGAGCTGGAGTGCCTGGTCATGAGTTCAGGGGTGAGGACCACCGTTTGAGCGGTGGCATTTTTCTTAGGACGCATCACCTCGTCCAGCAGCATTTCCGCTGCCGTTTGCCCCATTTGGTGGCTATGCTGTTCGATAGATGATAAAGAAGGTTGCAAAAGGTCATTGAAAGGTTCGTTCATAAACCCGCAAACCAAAACATCCCCAGGTACTTCATAGCCATTCCGTTTTAGAAAACGTATGCCCCCGATAGCCAGGTAGTCGGTCACTGCGAAAATGGCATCCGGCGGGTTTTGCATGGCCATGAGCTTGCGGGTGCATTCATAGCCAGCGTGTTCCGTTAGATCACCATCTAGGATCAAAGACTCATCGATGGGATATCCATGCCGGGTTAAAGCTCTTTTATATCCTTCCAGTCGCCGGTAGTAAATATTCAAATGAGTTTGCCCGGAAAGTAAGGCAATTCTTTTGGCGCCTTCTTGTATCAAATGTTCCGTACCCATGAACCCGCCGAGCTCATCGTCCACCACTACCTTGCTCACTTTGAAATCTTCACAGACCATATTGAAGAATACAAGCGGTGTTTGAGACTTGACCACTTCCTTGTAATTTGCACAGCACTTTGCATAAGGGTTTTTTGCCTCTACATCGGGAGTGATAGAGGCTACGATGCCATCCACCTTGTCGCCCAGCAGTGCTTTTATCGATTTCATCTCCTTAGTGGTGGAGTCCAGCGTTTGGCATATGATCACGTTGTAGTCCTGAGAGGCAGCAATCTCTTCTATGCCATGAATGGCGTTGGAAAAGAAAAACCGGTTGATCCTTGGTACGATCACCCCGATCGTCTTACCCTTGCCGGTACGTAAGGTATAGGCAGCCTTGTTTAGCTTATAGTTGTACTTTTTTGCAAGCTTTAGTACCCTTTGCTTGGTTTCTACACTTATCCTAGGGTGATCGTTGAGGGCGCGTGACACCGAGGAGGCATTGAGATTCAATTCTCGTGCTAGGTCGTGTACGGTGACGTTGGTTTTTTTCTTACTCATGTAGTCTGTTTAAGAAAAACAGTGGCTGGTTGTTTGATACAAGTTACTTAAAAGACAATGGAATGGAAAAAAACGAACAATGTTTTTAGTAAAGCAATCGATTGCTTTCATACTGTAATAGTACCAATAGAAAATGACTTTCTTATACCTTTCGCCGTTTTTCTCGACCATCGAGAGTAATATTTAATAAAGGGGGGAGAATTTAATCGGCTTTGGCGGTTAAAAAATGTGCATGCTTGTGGTAGACAGAACTTTTTTATCCTGTTTTGGTCAAATTCAAGCGTGTTCCGGTTTAGCCTCCGAACGCTATGCTCCTACCTATTATAATTATGGTCTCTAAGGATCAAAGGCATACAAGCCATTCATGATAAATTAAGGAGAAAGTCGAAAAAATGAACCTGCACACGATTGCATGATTCATAATTTAACATTAACTTGAAATGTCTATTGTTAGACTTTTTGACTTTTAGTTATGCTACCCAATAGAGAACCCATTATCCTTTCGGGCTTTACTCAAGCCCAGCTCTGGGAATATGTGAAAGAAGGCAGCAGGAACGCCTTTAAAGAAATATACCAAAGAAACCTTCCGGAGCTTTACCGATACGGATATGCACTCTGTAAAGATAAAGAACTGACAATGGACGCTATACAGGACCTCTTTGTTGATCTATGGAAGTATCAGCGCAATCTTTCCAGCACAAAAGAGGTAAAGTTCTACCTGCTCAAATCCATGAAGAATAAGTTGTCCGCTATTTTGAAAGACAAGAAAAGAAGGGAGTCGTTGTTAACTACTGCGGAGGTAAGGGCCATTTTTGCCGACGATAGAGAACTGAATTATACGAATGAAAATTTGACTTTAACAAACAATCGATTGCGCATATCTATCAATGATTTACCTGTCAAACAGCGCGAGGCGCTCATGTTGATCTACTTCGAATCAAAGTCGTATCAAGAGGTTTCACTGATCATGAATACCAAACTGGAAACGGTTCGGGCATTGGTAAGAAGGGGCATTAAGTCAATGCGAAGGAAGATGAAACGCGTGACATCAGCCTAACCTAACACGAGTTTTGGGTTGAGACATATGTAAACAATGTATCTAAAAAAACAAAGAAAACGTCATCGCGAACCTGGCGGGACGGCCTCAGCGCTGCGTGAAGCGATCCCCCACTCGCGGAACGAGAACAGGGTCCATTCGATCACACACGAGAGGGGTGCAGCCTGCCCGACGTACAACTTTGGCAGGCGGGCTTCGTAACTCGCCCGCTGGCTACACGAGCCTATCTATGACATATTTTTGTTTTTTCGTCATCGCGAACCTTGTGTGTTGGCTTCGGCAAGGCGTGAAGCGATCTCCTACTCGTCAAACGCAAAATGGAGTGTGCTCAGGACATTACAACGGGGGCAGCTTCGTAACCCGCCCACAAACTACGCCAGCATACCTATGACCTACTCTTGTTTTTCGTCATCGCGAACCCGGTGAGATAGCCCTAGCGATGCGTGAAGCGATCCCCCCCTCGTGGAACGATAACAGGGTCCATTCGATCACACACGAGAAGGGGGCAGCTTCGTAACCCGTCCACAAACTACGCCAGCTTACCTATGACATACTTTTTCAAAGTGATGAAAATCAAAATTTCACAAAATCCATTTTTGGGTATAACAAGCTTAAAAAACTATCATTTTTCGTCATCGC
>JANQLQ010000271.1 GCA_028280565.1 Fulvivirga sp. | reverse complement strand
GAGCATAGCCATAGCTACGTAAGTCTTTTTGCAACGCAGAGATCCCGCAAAAGATACCCCGGATTGGCCGTTATTTGAGGCTTGACATGACACTAGGCTTAAAATGAGGTTTAGCATACTTTCACAGTCTTTACACTGGGAACTAGCTTCCGTTCTACGACACAGCAGATCCCGGCTCTCGCCATGAGCCCTCTCACAACCACCGGCGCGGAATGACGGTCATTTTTTTTAATCCAGTCCAGATTTTAAAGATCATCTAAACTGGAACCTATTCGAAAGTACCACTATATTTGAACATCATGGAAATATTTGCTGAACCCGGGTCATGGATCGCCCTTTTGACCCTTACCTTCCTGGAAGTGGTGTTAGGTATTGATAACATCATTTTCATCTCTATCGTATCTAACAAACTGCCGGAAGCCCAGCGACCGAAGGCCCGGAACATCGGACTGGCATTGGCGTTGATCTTCCGCGTAGTATTGCTGCTCGGCATTACTTGGATCATTGGTTTCACCCAGCCTTTGTTTACCGTCCTAGGGCATGAATTCAGCAGGAGAGATATCATTCTATTAGCTGGTGGGCTCTTCCTGATCTTCAAAAGTACGTCAGAGATCCATCACAAAATGGAAGGATCAGCGGAAAAACATTCGGATAGTAAAGCCAATTCTCTTTTTAATGTGATCTTCCAAATAATCCTGCTCGACGTTATCTTCTCATTTGATTCTATCTTGACCGCCGTGGGCCTTACGGACCAGCTTATTCTTATGATACTGGCCGTGATCATCTCTATTATCATCATGATGATCTTTGCCAAAAGCATTTCCGATTTCATCGGTAAACATCCCTCGCTGGAGGTGTTAGCCTTATCTTTCTTGATCTTGATCGGGTTTATGCTCGGAATAGAGGCTCTCGGCCACCATGTGCCGAAAGGATATATTTACTTTGCTGTTTTCTTTTCGCTGGTGGTGGAACTGCTGAATATGCGTGTCCGAAAAAAGCGTACTGAACCCGTGAAGTTGAGGAAAAGAATTGAATAGCAGGTATTCACAATTATTGAGCTTAACCCGGGCCTAAGGCCGTTTAGTTAAGGCTAACGCTTACCCCTAAAGGAGAACCAACCGCGCGGTGGATTGCCCCTTTAGGGTAAGGGGTGCGATGGGCACGCTTGATCCAGCATTAAATTTGCGAAAATTAAACGCCCTACGATCAAAGCTAATTTTCAAGGACGCACTTTTATGATTATGGGTCACAAACAAGAACGCCCGGATTACAAATCCTATTGCTCGATAAGTACGCATTACGCTACGCTAAATGCGCACTAGGTAAAGAGTTGAAGATTAAAGTGACGTACGGAGGGGAGACATCCAGGAACAGCGCGGCCCATTTGAGGCCCGTGGGTAAGCGGCCTATAGGGGTGGGATAGCGCGTTTTGCGCGAAAAATGGGCTTGGTTGCTGGCGCCTTTTTCTTTTGTTTCGTTTTCTTTTGGGCGTGCAAAAGAAAATGAAAACCGGGCTTAGAACTACAAAATCCCGCGTATACTGCTCATTTCGAGGCTCCCAGTACCCGAAACATTTTAAAATGTAGCTTAACTTGCCAAAATTGAACGTTTTACTCTAAAAACCCCAGCTCGATTTAGAATCATCATGGGCTAGGCTTAACATGAGGTTTTGAATAATTTCACAATCTTTAAACTGGGGAGTAGCTTCCCTTCTACGACACAGCAGATTCCGGCTTTCCCAATCGGCCCTCTCACAACCACCGGCGCGGAATGACGGTCATTTTTTTCATCGAGTCCAGGTTCAAAGCTAATTTAACGTGAGTTTTGGGTTAATCAACCCACTTGAATACTTCACTTCAATGCAAAGTATTGAAAGCCAGCCTTTAACCGCAGGGGACACGGAGTAATCTCTGTTTCCTCTGTGGTTAAACCATTGATTACTTGGCAAATAAACTCAAAACTAACGTTAATTTATTCCTCAAGTAGGTCGTCAGCAACAAACAATCAACTACCCCCTGTTTTGCCTACTGCCCTTTGCCTATTGCCAACTGATCATAAGCTCCCCAATGCCGCAAATAGAATTCATCTACACATCCTTTGAGGCCTAGGATACTAAACAATATTTTTCCCCTTTGCCGCATTGACAAACAGGACATTCCCTATGGAATCATAGCCTGCAAATACCTCTGCTCCAAGCTGTTTTAAAGCCTCTCCCCTAAAACCTACTACCGTGAGGTCAGCATCTTTGGAGCGGTCATTGATGATGTCTTTGACAGAAACTTCATCTTTATGCTTGAGGATAATAATATTTTTGGGCGCTATGGGCAGGCGTCCTGTTTTTATTAGCGCCAGCAGCCTTTCTTCCTGTTCGGTCATATCTTCGGCGTGGACCACCGCGTATATTTTGATCTCCGCTCGCTTCCAGTCCCTATGTCCCATAATGATGTAGCCCAGCAAGATCATCAAGCTACTGTTTTTGAGATCATTACGAGTAAGCCAAATATGTATGCTTTGGAAAAAGCCATATTCCTTGTCGGAGGAACCAAGGATACAGATATCAAAATCGGCTGCTCTCACCAGCGTGAAGTTATCAATAATGTCCTCCAGGTTTTCTGGCTCGTATTTAGAAAACTCAAAAAGGATCATGTTTATTTCCTTTCCCGATACACTAGGGAGCTGCATGGCCTGGGCCACGGCACTGGTAAACGAGGGCGATACCAGCGTATCCACGTAAACGTTGCTTTTGCTTGCGCCACTCACCTGCAGCAATCGCTTGAGTTGTTCACCTGCCATTTTATTCGATTCCTTCGAGAGGTATCCCTTGATGTAATGCAAATAGGTGCCGAAACCATAACGCTGTGAAAGCCAACTCATAAACTGGAAAGCCGTAGGGCGTTTGAAAAAATCCCGGGAAATACAAATAACGGACGGGCGCCAGGTATCCTCATCTTTCTCTGCTTTTTGCAAAAACACTTGCAGCCGCCTGCTGAGCTGGAAGATAACTCCCTGGAATATCTTGGCCAGCCCTTCTTTACTTTTGCTGGTAAAGGTGACGAAGAAATAGATCAATGTCATAAACAAAAGGGATACCAACGCATAGGGTGCATTCATCTGGAACATCAGGAATACACAAAGGATGGCCCCTAACAGCGATATGTACCATCTTGACTTAAAGGAAGGCCGGTACGACGGGTCTGCGGCAAAATGCTGTAAAAAAGATATGAGACAAAGCGATCCGTAAGTGATCATAAAGAACATGGATATGATCTCGGCTACAGCATCCACATCACCTATGACCACGAAAACTATGGCCAGTAAACTTGTTATAATGGTAGCATTAAAAGGATCATTGGTCACGGGCTTCCCTTTCGCCAGCCACCGGTTCAAATAAGGGATGGGAAAAACGTTGTCCGCCGCCATAGCCTGTAAAGTCCTGGGTGCAATCATAATACTACCTAAGGCCGACGATAAGGTTCCGCAGGCTAACCCTATGGGAATGATAGGTCCCCAAACCGCTATATCTGACATAATGAGCTGGTCTGCATCTAAATCTTCCGGGCTGGCTGCCACCGCCATTTTCCAAGCAATAAGGGCATAAATAGCCATACCACTTAGTGTAGCGGCCAACGTACCCAAGGGAATTGACTTCTTAGGATCCTTTAAGTCACCTGAAAGCCCTACGCCAGCCGTCATACCGGTGAAAGCAGGGAACACGATCGCGAATACCAAAAAGAAGTTATCCGGTTCACCAATACGCACTGTCCAATCAAAGACTTCTAGCCCCTGCTGGTACTCCGTAGTACCGGCCAAAAAAAGTATGATCGATAAAAACAGCACGGCGACTACCGCGTAGAGGGCCTTCATGCCCAGGTCCGCTCCTTTCCTGATCATGAGGAGACTTAAAGCCAGCGTTGCCGGTAGGCTAATGATACGTTTATCAATATTTTCTACCCCCCAAACCGCTGTTATCCAGTTGAAAACAGGGTCAAAAGCCTCCGCAAACGCGATGAGGTAAAACGATACACTAATGGCCTGCGACAGATACAGCGCTAAGCCAATAGCCGCTCCTACGTTGATCCCGAAAGAACGCGAGATAATGTAATATTTACCACCACCTTCTACCTTTTGATTGGTGGCGATCTCCGCAATGGCCATAGCCGTGGGAATGGTCACCAGGTGCCCGAACAAAATGATGCCTAACGTGCCAATAAAACCAACATTACCAACCGCATACCCAAACCTTAGGAACATCACCGCCCCCAGGATAGTGGAAATAGATGTAAAAAATACCGGCGCCGTGCCAAAATTGGCTTTACCTTGTGTACGATCCATTTATAGCATTTATGGTTAAGCCAAGATAGACCACTACTACGAATCCAGGAAGCTCTTACCGGTTTTTGTTTCCGGTTTACCGTTAATAGCAGGCGGTGCTAGGTCCCGTAGTATCGACTTTCTCACCTGCATTTCTCGTTGTGTTACAAAAATAGCTGAACTATCAAATGTACTGAAAACCAATATCTTAAAAACTTAATATCGGAAGCTTGCCAGTCGAAAGTCCAAAGCATTAAGCCTCCATCAATATTTCCCTTACGTTCTTTTTTATTTTTTCCCCCAACTCATCTATAGGCAAGTCATTTACATCCCGGCCAAAAGGGTCTTCAATTTCTTCTGCAATAATTTCTACACTCACCAGTATGTAAAAAATGAGCAGGACCAGGGGTATAGTCCAGTAATCGTACTCGTTCACAAAGGCAAAAGGCAGGGTCACGGTATAGACAAAGATGAACTTCTTAATGTACATGCTGTAGGAATAAGGGATCGGGGTATTTTTAATTCGCTCGCATCCTCCTAAAATGTCTGAAAAACTTTTGATCTCTTTGTCCAACACAAAAAATTGGTCACCCGTAAGTACGTTTTTTTTGTAAAGCGTATTTACACGCTCATAGATCATAAGTGTGATCATGTTTGGGATATGATCTTTTCCTTTCAGTCTTTTCAAAAACGCCTCTCCCTCCACCATATCCAAGTCTTCCAAATCCACACCTTTTCGCAGGTATTCTTTCATGGACATTACAAAATTGGGGATCATTTGTGCAAAATAATTCCGGCTCTCTTTGTCTTGCCGGGGAAGAAACCCTGCCAGTTTTATCGCCAGGTTCCGGGTGTTATTGACCAGGCTCCCCCAGAGTTTTCTTCCTTCCCACCAGCGGTCATAGGCAGAATTAATGCGAAAGACAAGAAACAGCCCCAATACGATCCCCAACAACGAATGTACTTGGGTCGTACTTTTGAATCCCCATTTGAAATAATCCAGGTCCAGGTAGGCGATCAAAGTGGTATAAAGCGTAATGAAAATCAAAGCGGGCAATAAGGTCTTCATCACCTGCCGGCTGTACGCATGGAATATCAGTGCAAACCAAGTCTTAGGATTGTATTTAACCATACAAAATCAATATAACACCTATAAAAAAAATCGAGTCACTCTTTTGTTTCTGCGGCTCCACGGAGGTTCGACTTATATTTTTGAAATAGCATGTAGCCTTACATTTAAATGAAACAAAGTCGGTTGGGCCAGGAATTCGAGTTGAATTTATTTCTACAGGCAGCAGTCTCAAGTTAGACATTGACAGCTTCTAAAGCAAAACCAGCCGATAAAACCTTTCCTGACATTTCTCGTAAAGATTTATAATAGTATATTTTTAATATCAATTTAATATCAAAACTATGAACCAAGAAAACGAAAACAAACCTATTTCCGGGTATATCATGCTGGTGGTGACCCTGCTCATTCTCGGGGTGTCATTGCTCATGCTGATCGTTTCAAAAAATCCCTTTTTTACCATTGGCTTACTGGTTTCCGGCCTGTTAATGCCCGGTTTTTTCTATGTAAATCCCAATGGCTCAAGGGTGCTGATCTTATTTGGTGATTACAGGGGTACGGTAAAAAAGAACGGCTTCTTTTGGGTAAATCCTTTTTACACGAAAAAGTCTATCTCCCTGCGTGCCAGGAATTTTGATAGTGAACGAATAAAAGTAAATGATAAGGTAGGAAACCCGATCCTGATAGGTGTGATCTTGGTCTGGAAAGTGGAAAACACGTACAAGGCCGCTTTTGACGTCGATGATTATGAAAATTTTGTACGTATACAAAGCGATGCAGCGGTACGTAAGCTGGCGGGTCGTTATCCTTATGATAATTTTGAAGATGGAGAAGCCGAAGTCACATTAAGATCAGGTTTGGACGAGGTAAATCGTGCACTAGAGGAAACCTTGCGCCAACGGTTAGAAATAGCCGGTATCGAAGTGATAGAAGCACGTATTGGCTATTTGGCCTATGCCTCTGAAATTGCAGGAGCTATGCTTAGGCGTCAACAGGCAACGGCCATCGTTGCCGCAAGACACAAGATCGTAGAAGGCGCGGTAAGCATGGTAGAAATGGCCTTAGAAGACCTTTCCAAGCGAGAGGTGATAGAGCTGGACGAAGAAAGGAAAGCAGCAATGGTCAGTAACCTTATGGTAGTACTATGCGCCGATAAAGACATCACCCCGGTTGTAAATTCAGGCACATTAAATCATTAGAACCATGGCTAACTATAAATTCTTAAAAAAAGGAACCTTTGAGAGTTTGGATAAATTTGAAAAAAAGGTGAACGAGTTTTCACTAAAAGGCTGGAAGCCCATAAGCATCAGCCAAGAGGGTGGCTATCTCATCGTTTTATTCGAAAAAGAACGCTAGCCTATGATTTTCTTCAAAGAACAACAACGATTCAACCAATGGTGGATATGGGGATTATTAGGCATGACCAACCTTATCATCCTGCTCAACTTTGGACATGCGTATTATGAACAGCTGCTACTCGGGAATCCATGGGGAGACAAACCTATGCCAGGTACTGGGTTGATCCTGTCGTCCCTCTTCGCATTTACCGTGCTTATAGTCGTCAATGCATTGATCTTCGGCACAAGTTTGGAGACCAAAATAGATAAAAATCACATCCAGTATCGCTTTTTCCCTTACGTGAGGCGATGGAAAAAAGTAGATCGTACTGACCTGAAAGAGGCCTATGTCAGGAAATATTCTCCTATTAGTGAATTTGGAGGATGGGGATATCGGGCTTTGCTGAGAGACAGTAATAAAGCGCTAAATATCAAGGGAAACATGGGGCTTCAGCTGGTTTTTAAAAACGACAAACGACTACTTTTAGGCACCCAAAAACCCGATCAATTGAAAGAGGTCATGAAGAAGTTTATGAATCTTGCTAACCCGGCTGACCATGGCTAAGAAAAAGCCGTTTGTACTTAGGCTAGACCCTGACACCCTCAAAGCCGTAGAAAAGTGGGCCGCGGATGAATTTCGCAGTACAAACGGCCAATTGGAATGGATCATCCACAAGGCACTGAACGATGCAGGCAGGACTAAAAAGAATTAGCACCTGACCAATTTTCCGTTATTTTTGCGTAAAATGCGGACAATATGAAAATTATTAAAGCTCTTTTATTTGTACTTAGCTGTGCTTGTAGCGTCTACGCCCAGCCAGATCATTTGATCACCGTTTCCGGGGATACGCTACAGGGGGAAATTGACATTCTTTTACCTACCGACTATTTCGAAGAGATCAATTTTAAAGGCGACCAAGGTAAGAGAAGGTACAAGGCGTTCCAGTTCGTCGGGTTCCAAAAAGATGGCGAATTCTATAAATCCATCAAGCATTCCAACAAATACCGCATCATGAAAGAAGTAGCAGGCGGGTATTTAGGCTTGTACCTCTACCGGTCTGACAATAGCTTTGAATTCGGTTCACGCTTCCTCTACAAGATCAGCAATGAAGGACTGGAAGTCCCCAACATTAATTTTAAGAAAGCAGTATCTAAGTTTGTCAGCGATTGCCCGTCTGTAGAAGCCCAGGTGCTTGACAGGACCTATAAAGCTTCTAATTTAGTCGATATGGTTGCGGCCTTCAACGACTGTTTGAACCGTCAGCCGCTGGTACAGAGAGTTATAGAGGAAGGCCCCTACGAGCCTGTGGTCATTGTAGAAACCGAAGAACTCCGCCTGATCAACGCTATTTCGGAAAAGCTAAAGACAGAGAGCATTTCCGATGAATTGAGCACCTTGCTCAAAGATATTACCAGTAAGATCGAAAAAGGTGAAAAAGTACCCGGGTATTTGCAATCAGCACTTAAGGAAGAAACACAAGAACACAAAAGCGTACAGCAAGAAGTGAATGACCTTTTAACCGCTTTGAAGTAAGGTTAGCGGGTGTATTTTAGTTCCAAGTATTGGAACTTAAAACCCACAGGAGCTAGCTATGGATAAGGGAATTCATCATCGAAAATTCAAGTGGCGTATGGAGCGGAGACCTCCAGGAACAGCGCGGCCCGTTTGAGGCCCGTGGGTAAGCGATTTATGGGGGTTGCAGTGCGTTTCGAGGGGAAAATGGGCTTAGTTGCTGGCGACCTTTTTTTTTGGGCGCGCAAAAGAAAATGAAAACCGGGCTTAGGACCCCGAAATCCCGCGTATACTGCGCATTCCCAGGCTGACATTACCCGAAACATTTTAAAAATGCACCCTAGATTCCCCCAATTAAACGTTGTCCTATCGAATGTAATTTTCAAGGACACCTTACTCATTCCTCAAACATCGGGATACGATCTAAGAAAGTGTACGATCCATTGTTAAACTCACAACAGAAATGCTGTATGCCGTTGGTCACCACCAAGTATTTCGCTTGCAGGCTGCGGTTGTACAACGAGGCCTGGTCCATGCCGGATTGGTTAAGCTTAAGTTTAAAGGATTTGCATTCTGCCAGCAGCAGGGGAGCCATGTTACGATCATAAACTACTATGTCGGTGCGTTTTTTCAGTTGATGATATCGGGTGCCGCTTTCCACAGAGACCAGTGATCTAGGATAGCCCAGGTCTTTGATCAAAAAGTTCACAAAGTGCTGTCGTACCCACTCTTCAGGAGTTAAGGCCACATACTTTTTTCTTATCACGTCAAAAATTTCATATTTGCCGTCATTTTTTCTGATATTGCACTTGAATTGAGGCAGGTTCAACGGTACCATTGTTCAAAACTAAGTTATCTTGTATTTGAAAAGAAACGAGATAGAACGGGAACAGGAAAATTGACTTAGGAGCCTCATTCCTATCGATATGCGTCTAAAAACATGCCCTTAATACCTGTTGATATTCAACCTTACGTTGTATTGTTCATTATTACGTCGTTGTTTATCGTTATTTATAAACAATGGCTAAAGCCAACCATAGCTTTTTTGTTTACCACCTTGGCCCTGCTGGTTTTAGGGGTCATCTCTCCAAGAGAGGTTCTAGAAGGCTTCTCCAACCAGGCCATAGCCAGTGTGGTACTGCTGATCTTGATCACGGCGGGTGTACGAGAAAACTTTAACGTTGAGCTTTTCTTAGACCGGTTCTTTGGCCGGGCTAAAGGATATCGTATGTTTTTATTGTCTATGATGAGCAAGGTAGCTATCCTGTCATCGTTTGTAAACAACACGCCCGTTGTCGTCCTGATGACCCCATATGTGTTTAACTGGGGAAGGAAAAACCAAGTATCTCCCTCCAAGCTATTGATCCCCCTTTCCTATGCTACCATCCTCGGCGGCATGATCACGGTAATAGGTACTTCTACAACACTTGTTTTAAACGGTTTTTTACTGGAGAACGATCTTGACCTGGTCCGGCCTGTTCCATTATTGATTACAGGACTAGCGGTCTCCACGGTATGTATTTTATTCCTGGCCCTTTTCGCAGATAAGCTTTTGCCCAGCCGGACCGACATCATAGAACGGTTTGAACTCAACAAGCGCGAATACCTGATCGAAAAACGGTTGAGCAAGAACTCTCCCCTTATTGGCCAAAGTGTGATCGAGGGCGGCTTACGCAACTTGAACGGGGTCTACCTAGTGGAAATTGTGAGAAATGACAAGATCATATCGCCAGTAGCGCCTAACGAGATCATACAAAAGAATGACATTTTGATCTTTGCCGGCAATACTAACAACATCATCGACCTTACCCTGGCGGATATCGGTATTGAACTGCCCCCGAAACTGACGCCATCTACCAATGGACGACTTACCGTGGTAGAAGCCGTGGTCAGCGCCAATTCAAGCCTTTTAGGTAAAACCATAAAGGAGTCTAACTTCAGGGAACGGTATGATGCCGCCGTGGTGGCCATCCACAGGAATGGAGAGAAGTTAAGCGGTAAAATTGGTCGTTTGCGTCTGAAGGCAGGAGATGTGCTGCTTATGTATACAGGTGACCAATTCTTAGGCCGGGTAGACCTCTATAAGGACCTTTACATCATCGCGGGAGAAAAAAAGGAAATCCAAACAAACAAAAATAACAAGTCTAAGCTATACCTACTGCTCGGGTCAGCGCTTGTACTACTGATCGGCCAGTTCTTTAATCTCTTCGTTTCCCTTTTGTTGATCTTTTCACTGGCTGTGGCCCTTAAATTGGTCACACTACGAAATGTAAAACGTGACCTGGATATTAATCTTGTCCTGATCCTTGTCCTGTCGATTTCGATCGGTGAGGCTATGCTCAACACCGGGGCAGGCAAACTCGTGGCTTCAGCCATCCTAGGAGTATTGGAAGGTTACGGGCTGATCTCCGTACTCGCAGGACTTATGCTGATCACCACCCTTTTGACTTCATTTGTGACCAACGTAGGGGCAGTAGCCATAGCGTTCCCCCTAGCTTTTGCTACGGCCATGAAGCTGGGGATCCCCGGCGACCCTTTCTATTTGGGTATCGCGTTTGCGGCATCAGCAGCTTTCCTTACCCCCATTGGCTATCAAACTAACTTGATCGTGTACGGCCCCGGGGGATATAATTTTAAGGATTTTCTAAAGATCGGGTTCCCCGTCACCATGATCTACCTAGGAGTAGCACTGGCCGTGATCGTGTTTTTATACCACGAAGTTTTTATATGATCATGGGGCACAAACGAGAACGCCCGGATTACAAATCCTATTGCCTCGATAAGTACGCATTACGCTGCGCTAAATGCGCACTAGATGAAGCACTAGGTGAGAAGGCATCACCGAAAATTCAAGTTGACGTATGGAGGGAAGACATCCAGGAACA
>JANQLQ010000270.1 GCA_028280565.1 Fulvivirga sp. | reverse complement strand
GTTTTGCGCGGAAAATGGGCTTTGTTGCTGGCGCCCTTTTCTTTTGTTTCGTTTTCTTTTGGGCGTGCAAAAGAAAATGAAAACTGGACTTAGAACCACATAATACCGCTTAACCTGCGCATTACGAAGATAGCATTACCCGAAACATTTTTAAAATATAGCCTAACTCGCTAAAATAGAAACGTTCTCCTATTACAGCTAATTTTCAAGAACGCCCTCTTTTATGATCATGGGTCACTAACGAGAACGCCCGGATTACAAATCCTATTGCTAGCTAAGTACACATTACGCCATACTAAATGCGCACGAGTTGAAATTTTTATAGTGTAATTTGTGCCTCTACAACTAATTCATTTCGTGATAATAGCCTACCGTCTCTAAAAGCCGATCCTCATAACTATAAATGTCCTCTAGTTTTTCCAAGGGATATCGATCCTCGACCTTATTCTTATCAAATAGCCCAATATGCTTTTTACCCCCATTCAACCACAACCTGCAAATCGGTTTACGGTTATTATCGTCCAGTATCACACCACAGTAACTTTTAGTATCGCGCATGAAAACACGATCTAGAGAAACAGCCCTCCTAAGTATTGCTTGGACGATTCGATAGGCCTCCATTTCATCTTCAGTAGTAATGATATCATTTTCGGCGGCCTGTTGTTCTTCTACTTCTTCTATTTTATTTTTGGTTTCCTCTTCTTCGTTGTTTAATGCTGTCTTCAGACGTTCACTCACCAGATCACTAATCAACTGTTTCGAGGACTTTTGCACCAATAGCTCAAATTGCTCATGTACCCGCTTCGTTACCTTCCCATTATACACCCGTGAAGCAAAGTATTTTACGAAATCCTCGGAAGGGTTTTTGAGCTCTTGGTGAAGAAGGTCTTTTATAGCCTTAGAGTATTTGAGATCACTAGCATTATCTAATATTTTATCAATATCGAAATTGTCTTTCTGGAATTTCTTAAGTTCGTTAGCGACAGTTTCATTGAGATTTTCAAACGAGAATTCAAAGAATGGTTTCTCATCCATTTTATTTTGCTCTTCAAGATCAGAAAAGAACTGAAACTCTATACCATTAGTTACAATAGCAAACCTAGAACTGGTAACGTGAAAATACCGGTGTAATTGCGACATATGGACATTCAATGTTTCTTTCCAGTGTTTACATTCCATGATGATCGCCGGTTGACCCTCAGAAAGAATACAATAGTCCACTTTTTCCCCTTTTTTAGTTCCTATATCTGCGGTGAATTCAGGGACAACTTCCATAGGGTTAAAAACATCATAGCCCAAAGCTGAAAGAAAAGGCATCACAAAAGCATTTTTGGTAGCCTCTTCTGTCCCTACCTTATCCTTCATTTTTTGGATGCGAAGTGTTATTTCTTGTAGTTTGTCTATAAAGTCCATTGAATCAATCTTAATATGTTATATAATTACTGCTAGTCTGCTTTATGGAGAAACATAACCTCCCATAGCAGCCGTAAAATGTTTTAAACTCACAAATTATCCATCAGCCATTGCGACCCTTCGTCGTTGAACCCGCTCCAAGCTCCTTCTCCTGTTAGCTGTACCACTAAAAGCTTGTCGTTAGGGCCCAGGTGCCTTACAAGGATATCTCGTATCTCGGGAGCGGTGCCGGATGATCTTAAGACCCAAGTGGAATCTAAATGATGCCAACCGGTACCGGGTAGGCTTTTAATGGCTTGGATCAATCCATCGTAATTTTGCCCTTCTTTAACAAGGTCATACCCAATTAAAAACAAGTCCATGTTGCGCTAGCCATTAGGGTCCCGGGAATATAAACCGCACAACTGTCAACATCCTCAAAATATCGTTTAGCGTATCGGTAGACGCTTCCACGGTCAGTATGACCATTCAAATACTTTCTACCTTCAAGGGGTTTATGGATATGTTCTTCTTGATATATTTCTTGGTCATTATTGGGTTTGGGGTACGTGTGAGGGTTCACCCAGTATTTGTTCATTACTGTATGGGTTTAAGGGTAAGAAATCGTGTGTACAAGTAAAAACAGGCCGGGTGGGTTTTACAAACTTATTTTCCCAACAGGCTGAATTACTATCCGAAGGTTCATATTTATCACTTTTCAATCATGTTGCCAGCATTTTCCGCTAGCGTTCTTCGTCATTCTCTTGCAGCGCCTACCGGTTGATTTTGTGGTGGCCGAACATTGCCGCGGCACCACGTTTTTAATTTGCGACTGGGGCTGGGTGATTTTAGTGCTATCGGTAACTACAAGTTCCCCCGTGATCTTTGTAGATGGCTTGCAGACCTTGCAGCGCTCATATCCCCTCTTCTTTGCGTCTAATAAAGTTATTGATTGTTTGCTGTAACGGAGATAGCGGCAAGTTTCCCTATGGTATTTTTCACCCGTTTTGGTGATGTATACGGTCTGAGCTTCCGAATTTAATGTAGAACAAGACCAAAGGAAAAGGGGTAAGAGCAGGAATCTCATTTTGAGAGGGTGTACTGGCACAACGGCATAGGTAGAGCTTTGAGCCGGGATCTTGGCTCACCAGGAGCAAGCCGGGGAATAGTTGAGGGTGTTGATTGCCCATGGGGTCTAGCGGGTGTTACCTTTTTCACTTATGTTTTGTGAATTTCAAGTACAACATATTCGTTCCATACTAGGCTACCTGGCTAAAATTATAGAGTAATATCACCGGTACCCGGGGACGTACCTATGATCAATACACTTACTCGGTCACTACCTCCTTTCCTATCCCGATCACTTTAAAAAGTCAGCCTGGGTATTCCTTTCACTACGATCACCTCCTAAACCCAAGAAAAGACAGGGAAAATCTTAGAGAACCCCCACGTCTCCAGGTGATTTTCCCTGCTCCGCGTTGCAAACAACGGGTTCCTATTTTATCCGTGTCGATTTAGTTTCGAACACTTCGTTAAGCAGGAACTCGCATGAAACAACCATTCGGCCTATTCATTAAATTAAGCCAACTGATAGACCAAATTATGCTCATCTCTAAAGGTGGAAACCCGGTTTTATCAGCCCAAATTGCTGTGTAACCAAGGTGTTTCTCCTCCAGGTATGTATCTCGTTCTCAGTATGTGCTATCATACACCTGCATGAGACACATACCTACTGGCATTTTCGTCAACAATCGTATACTGTAGATCCAATGTAGAATAAATGATCATAACTGTAAATAATGGTTTCCCAAGATACCCAAATGGTTTCCCAAGCGTAGTCCTGGGCCAACTTAAAGAGTTTTGACACTCCAAATTGAACAAGAGGATCTACTAGGTGAAAGTCATGAGCTCACTGCATAATGCTCATTGACTTAAGGTTAGCTCCATCACCAGATGATCATGAGGACAATTGCCTCCGCAGTAAATCTATATTAATACTGCTTGTGTTAAGGCCAGCGCTCACCCCTAAATTCCTTACAGGGGAACCGACCGCGGAGGATTACAACTATAGGGGTGAAGAGTGTGATGAGTACGCTTGACTTAATGGCAATAAATCGACATTCAGAGCTCGCAATAGATCTCGATCATTCGACTGTCTCCCCTCCTGAAGCCAGGACGTACCGTAGAGAACGTCTCGGCGATAATTTTTATATCCTGGATCTTGTCTAGTTCGAATAATTCCCAGCCTGGCAACTCACCATTTTGCGAGCCCCCAGCAATTTGATAGGCTAACAATACTTCATGTTCTTCTTTATCCATGCCTAGCGTATGCGGTTCTACAATCTTGGTGTCGAACTCATACTTAAATTGAAGCCTTTTTCTATTTGCTATTGATCTACAAATTATCTCGTACATTACTTGACCCGTTGTGCTTTTAAGATCAAATAAAAAAGCGCTCATAGACCCCGCAAATTTAACTTCCCAAACCTCTCAACCACTTTCCGAATGAACTGCAAAACTGCTTACTTCACCCCTACAAAAACCCAGTCATTTTCTTCTTTCTCAAATTGATAGGTTTCTTTGGGAAGGAAGCCTTGGCAAGAGGTTTGTTTGCGCTTCATCCCGTTGGATGTATTTAGGTGGGTCAATTTGACGGACAGGTAACGGATATGGTTTTCATATTTCACCTCTACCTGGTAGCGCTCGTCATCTATGCTTTCAGCACCGATGATTTCATACGCTACGGGCTGCGAATTGATGAAGACATAGGTCATTTCCATGGCGGGTGGATCGCGTTTTTTGTCGATCACGTAGATGTCGGGTAACTCAAATTCATAGTTATTGTAAGGGCTAAGCACATCCAGATCAATTCCCATGGCGGGCTCCACGTTTTTCTTGAAGTTGAACTCGGCATAACCGGTATTAAAATGGTATTGATTGCGATAGTAAGAGTCCAGGCTCATGTAACGTTCGTAATAACTTTTTACCTGTTGATCACTAGCAGGTATTCCTTCTTCCCGGGCCATTTCCGTCTCATGTTTGCTCATGATCTCCTGCTGGAAGGCGGTGATCCGTTTATTAATAGAAGATTGAACCAAAACGTTCGAGGGTACATCTCTTACCAAAAAATACCACGAGGCCCACACAGCTAGGGGTAATAAAAGAACAACACCTATAACCGCCAGGGGCTTATTGAAGGTTTGCAGGGGATGATCTTTTTCATTTTTTGCGGAGCTATTGACTTGCCCCTCTTTTATGGAGTGTACTAATTGTTCTACTACATAGTCTAACCCTTTTTTCGTATCTAAGCCATAGTTATCAACGAGTATGGGGTCATGTTCTCGTATTTCTTCTTCCGAGATATTGTGCCAGACGGGAAGAACCCTGGCCCCTGGCCTTGACCAAAGCGCATAAAGTTCTTTTTTCGGCCAGTTTTTCTTGAAGTAATTATGGGTAAGAACAGCAATACCATAACGCGACTTATTCAACCCCTCTTTGATGGTCTCGTCCACACCATAACCCACCCTGAGCCTTTCACTAGAGTACCATACTTTTAACCCTGCCTCTTTGAGCCGAGCTACTAGTTCATTGGCAATATCAGCTTTATCTTCCACTGCATGGGAGATAAAAACGTCATATTCGTATTCTTTAGAAGCCATGATTGTTTCAAATGTCCTATCTAAAGAATTCTTTTCAATGTGTATAATCCAATTTCCGACGGGGGGGAAATATCTTTCCGATGGCCTATTTTATCATATTGATCCTCTCCATAAATGCCTCCCGGTAGTTACTGCTCATTTGTATGGTGTACTTTTTGCCAAGTTTGACCAGGTTACCTTCAATGCCTGTGACCTGGTTGATATTAATAATGTAGCCGCGGTGTACTTTAATGAAATCTGGGCTTTCAAATTGGTTAAAAACCTTTCGCATATTGTTGGAGAGCATAAAGGTATTATTCTCGGTCACCACGGAACAGTAAGATCGGCCGGCCTCTAAATAAAGAATATCCGCATAGAGGATCATTTCCGAGGACTGGTTATCTGTGCGTAAGAAAATACGATCTGAAAGCTTGTTTCTAGGCCTTTTGGGCGTGCGTTTCGAAGCATTCATAAAAGCGATCTCTAAGGCTCTTAATAGATCTGTTTTCCTGTAAGGTTTTGAAAGATAGTTAGCCGGGAAAGTACGCTTTGCGCGATCTACCGTATCACTATCTATATAGTCAGACAAGTAAATAATGGGGACGTCATATTGGCTTATAATTTGTCCGGCAGTTTCGATACCATCGATTGCTCCTGCCAATTGGATATCCATTAATACTAGGTCAGGAAGAGATTTTCGAACGGTTTTTAGCGCGTCTTCGCCCGAAGAACAAATATCAATAACCTCGAAGGGATGATCTTCCAGGTTAGCTTTTAAGTTTTGTGCCGTAAGCAATTCGTCTTCTACAATGAGTACACTTATTTTTTCCATGAATGTCCTTCTTACCGCTCTAGTTCCAGCTTAAATTTTACTCCATCTGTCGTCTCCCATTGAATTTTACCTCCCAACTGCCTTGCCAACGTCTCCACAATGTTAAGCCCCATAGATGTATCCGACGGTTTTTTCTCAAAACCCCGGCCATTGTCTTCCACCACCAGTTCTAAGCGACTCCCTGTTTTTTCCAACCGGACCATGAGTTTAGGGACTGGATTACCGGGAAAAACATATTTGAAAGCATTACTTACCAGTTCATTGACGACCAGCCCGATGTAAATAACTTCATTCACGTCCAGGTCCAGATCGTCAAGAAGCAAGTGAATATTGTCTTCACTCGCAGCTATTCCATAGCTTTCTGCTATCTCGAAGATGAGGTCTTGTAAGTAATCCTTTATGTTGATGGTCCGGGTCCTGGCATTGGCGTATAGTTTTTGGTGAATGATAGCCATAGCATTAACCCGGTTCTCCGCACTTCTTACAGCTTCCACGGTATGTTGATCCTTTAGCGTCCTCACATGGAGACCGAATATACTTGAAAGCAACTGTAAGTTATTTTTAACACGATGGTAAAGCTCTTTCAAAAGGGTTTCATACTGATCCCTGCTTTTTTGCTCCCTTTTCCAACGGCCCCAGACCAGCAGTACGATGACCATCACAAGGAAGCAAAAGATAGCCAACCCCCAGATCCAGCTTTGACGAAGCTTTAAGTTAGTCTCCTGTAGTACTTGTTTTTGCCGTAGGAGTTGTATTTCTTGTTCTTTTTTCTCGGTTTCGTACTGGGTTTGCATTTGGGTGAGAGACCTTATCTTCTCCCTGTTGAGCAAACTATCTTTTACCCTGGCGAGTTGCTTCGCCGTGGCCAATGCCAGCAAGGGCTGTTCCAAACCCACCTGGACCTGTATCCTAATCTCCAGGTTCTCTTTAAGTTCCGCCAAAAGACCATGATCTTTTACCAATCGGTAAGCCTGGTCAAGAAAAACCAAGGCCTGGTCATACTTTTCTTGCAATGTGTAAAGCCTTCCTAAGTTATTCAGCGTAATGGATTTTCCAATTTCATCTGGCCGGTCAGAATGTATTTGCAGTGCTTGCCCAAGGCATTCTTCTGCCTGCCTGAACCGGCCTTGCTCAAGATGGATCAGCCCAATGTTATTCAAGGTACTGGCAATCCTTCTATCATCTTTTAATTCCTTTTTTAATTCAAGGGCACGTTCATAGTAAAATAGCGCACTGTCATAATTCTCAAGCTTACTGTAGATCGCCCCTATGTTATTCAACGACGAAGACCTTTCTCTTAACAAGTCCAACTTTTCCCTAATTTTCAACGCTTGCCGGTGGTAGTTAAGCGAATTAACATGATCTTGTTGACGAGAATACACTATGGCTATTGTATTATAACATGAAGATAGCTCTTTCCTGTACTGGCTGTTATCAAGATACTTGGCCCCTTCTAAGAGATAGTCAAGCGCCAAATCGTAAAGACCCCTATCCTTATAAACGATGCCCAGGTTAATGCTAATGAATGCCAAACGTGGCAGGTTACCCGTGCTCTCATACAGCTCTTTCGCTTGCTGGTAAAAATAAATACTGCTATCCATTTGACCTGTAGAGTAGAAGGCTACCCCCAAACTATTCAAAAGATAGGCCCTGCCTTCGGGGCTACTCCAGGCATCCCGGGCTCTTAATGCTTTGCTGAAGTATTTTTTTGCGCTGTCATATTCCCTTTTTTGAAGATATAAATGCGCCGTTTTTCCATACCATTCTTCTTTGACAGGGTGGTGGCGAAGAGAGTCTTTGTACCTATGGATCAAGTCGTCCAAGTCGGCCTGGCCATACAGGGCAGAGTTAGAAAAATAAAGTATTATGAACCACCTGGACATATTCGAAATATTGCAAATAAGTTAGGACTAAAAACAGAAAAACCACTCGAATTGAGTGGTTTTTATCACTTTTTTTAATTTCCCGGCAAATTCAAAAGGACAGTATCCGGTGGCGTAGTGGGAGGTGGCGGATCAATAATGATAGGGTCATCATCTTCATCTTCTCCGCCTCCCAGTGGTCTCACCATTTCATCATTACAGGCAAAGGCTAGGGCACCAAACAACATAGCAAAAACCGATAGATATTTTAGCTTTTTCATTTCTTTAGAAATTTTAGTTGCACATCGGTCCTGGCAGGGAATAGAAGACAATAGGGGTCTGTGCCGGCAACTCCTTGAGCTGCAAGGGATTGAAATCCTAAGATCTATTGGCTGCTACATGCCTTGGACCACAGGTGTGGGAAGGCTCTTGCTAGAAGGATCGGTTTTGACAGTTCCCACGGCTGGTGCGGCCAAGCCTTCATTACTCGAGCGGATGGAATATCCTCGCGAATGATACCCCGGTGTGATTGATCAATCGACAGGATAAATTTGGAGAGAATATGAAGCGTTTCAGAACCTTACTTTGTCGCTCGTTCCTTTTTTGGTACCTTAATTACAAGCGTTCATACCACGGCATTTATCATGAACTTAGAAGTACCGATCGACCAACTAGAAAAACTGTTGGATGAGCTCTGTAAAAAACTCCAGGTCAGCCGGGACAAAGGAGGGTTTATGACTATTGCCTCTAAAATAAAGGGGCTAACGAACCGGTATGTTCGTGATAACATGCATGGAAACGTAATAAAGGCAAAGAAAGAAGGCTGGGAATCCATAAACCTCAGCCTCAACAAGCTGGACGAAATTTCGAAATTCCTCGGGTATACCGGCTTTGTGGCCTTTCAAGATTCCTTTAAGGTGAACCCCCACCTTGCCTATTTCGAGGGGACTTATTATTCCTTTATAAGAAAAAATAGTTCTGCAACGGAAATTTTACAATCACCGGTGAAGATCGAACCCGAAGGAGCAGGGATGTACCTCACTTTGAGGGGAGTAGACCGGCAGTTTAGGGGAGAAATAGAATTAGTGGAAGGATGTATTTCTTGTTTGATGAAATCTATGGACAAAGCATTTTATCATGTTTACAAGGTGGGTAAAGTCATTAAACCTAAATTGATCCAAGGTATATTTTCGGGAGTATCTTCCGCATTTGATCCTATTGGCGGGCGCTGTATCCTGGTGAGGCAAAAGTTAGCGTTCGAGGCTTTGAAGAACCGTAAGCTTATCATGGATGATGCAGATCGCACGGGGGATCATGAGTTGAAAGAACTGTGGCAGTACTTTAGTACGCATGAAGGTAATAACCTGAAGATCAATAGTCCTGTGGGGTTTGATTGGGGGGATTTGATCAATTGAGCACCTGGTATTCCTTGTTGAATCTTGTTGTCCCAAATAGTAAATCTTAAGAAGGTTGAGTGATGTCTTATGATGGCCATTAGTCGTAGCAACAACTCCCGGATTACAAATCGTCGAGTTGGTAAGGGAAACCTAATTGGCCCTAATTGGCGCAGGTCCCCAGGACCTGTGACTTAACAATAGCAGGTTCTCCGAACCTGCCGAAGTTTAGTGAATTCAAAATAAGAAAACCTGGAATGCTCAAAAAGATCTAATGGACGTTCTCATGTGTAAGATAATTCAAGTAGCATATGGAGGGGAGACATCCAGCAACAGCGCGGTACATTTGAGGCCCGTGGGCAAAAGAAAATGAAAACCGGGCTTAGAACCGCAAAATCCCGCCTAAACTGTACATTTCGAGGCTGGAACTACCCGATACAATTAAAAATGTAGCCGGACCTGCCAAAATTAAACACCTTTCTATTGAATCTAATTTTCAAGAACACCCTAAAAACAAAAGCTACCATCACAGGTCACACTTTAACTTCATGTCCTCTTAGCGCTCCTTGCGGTTAAAAAACCGCTCCCACAAACAACCTAGGTCAGCTCCTCCGAAACCGGCTCCCGGTCTCTCCATACCTGCGCCTGGAATAGCCCAATCACGAGCGGGACCAAACCATGTGGCAGCCGGTAAATAGTCCGGTAAAGGTAATGGTGCAAAAGATCCAATGAAAAGGGATCGTAAACCACGTTTGCCCAAGTCCGGGCTATGGCAGTGCTAAAACCCCAAAAAGTAGCATACAGCAAGAAATATTGAGAATAGCGCGGAAGAAAGATCCCTACCCCTAAAATGAAATCCAATATACCGGCAAACTTGAGGAATTGGTGTGCTTTCTCTTCGCTGACCCCTAGTATATGGATGGTCATATCCAGGAACACTCCCGGGCGCGGATAAAACCCAAAGGCGTATAACCCATGCGAAACAAAGGTGAGCGCTACCGCCACTTTCATGTAAAACAGCAACCGGGTTTTAGTAAGAGTAGAAAAGAGGGCCAAGCTAAAAAACAAGGGCACCAAAAACTGTAAGGCATATTCAAAAAACTGGGCGGCTTGATAAAACTTCTCTTTGCAATAGAGGAGCGCCAATACAGCAAGCAAGAATGTAGACAAGTTATACAACCTTGCTGCCCATCGCATCCCCGGGCGAACCCATAGGGTGAGCAGGGCCATCAAAAGGTAAAATACACCGAAGCCCCGGGTAAGGGCATTGATGAACTGGTCCGTAGCAGGATGGGTCACATATTCAAACCAAGCTAAGCCGGTAACTGCGCCGACCAGCCCTTCGAGCAACTGCTGGTCCCAAAAAAAAGCGCGGAAAGGGGCATCCCAAAAAAGGTGTTGCCAGGCGCGTCCTATAAACACAAAAAAGCAGGAAATGCGCAACAGAAGGGTAAATAAGTGGGTTGATCTCTCGTCCATGGGTTCCGATTTTTTATGATGACTAAGTATAGCAAATCCCACTGTTATGGGAGTTAACGCGGGGTTAACGAATTAACAATTTTATGGCAATTGTTTAACCTGGAAAAGATCATCACTTAATGAGACAATGATACCTTGTCACCCAATCGGAAGATCTTGATCTTAAACTTAAACCCAACCCAAAACCCATTACTAAAATGCGCTTCATTTTCACATTTTGCCTGTTGTGCTGTGTGGCCAGTGCTTTTGCCAACACAGGAAAGTATCGTTTAACACTTCGCGACGACCCCGCTACGACTATCGTGATCGGATGGAACCAAATTTCAGGGGTTAACCCAGTAGTACACTATGGTCCGCAGGACTTTGGCACCCAGTGGGGCTCTTACCCTAACAGTAAGCCTGCCATCCGTATGGTAAGCCACAAGGGGATGAACAACCATTTTGCCCGGATCACCGGTTTGCAACCGAATACAGCTTACTATTTCGTGATCAGGGACAGTGAAGGCACCAGCCAGCGACTATGGTTTAAAACCGCCCCAAATGTTGCCAGTGAAAGGCTATCTTTCATTGCCGGCGGTGATTCCCGGAATAACAGGACCCCGCGACAAAATGCTAACCGGCTGGTAGCAAAACTCAAACCCCATGCCGTACTATTCGGCGGCGACATGACAGATTCAGGCACCACCTCGCAGTGGGGCAACTGGTTCGAAGACTGGCAGTTGACCATTTCTGCCGATGGCCGAATGTACCCTATCGTGGCAGCGCGGGGCAACCATGAAGGCTCCAATAATGATTTGGTTAATTTGTTTGACGTCCCCTCAAGCGGCGTTTATTACGCATTGAATTTTGGCAACGACCTGGTCAGGACCTATACCCTCAATACGGAGATCTCTATTTCCGGCAACCAGACCACTTGGCTTTCCGGTGATCTGTCGTCCAATACCCATGTGACTTGGAAACTCGCCCAATACCACAAACCCATGCGCCCACATGTAAGCTACAAGTCAGAGGGGAACAGCCAATACAATAGCTGGGCTCACCTGTTTTACAATTACAACATGGACCTGGTAATAGAGTGTGATGCCCATACGGTAAAAACTACTTGGCCCCTCCGACCTACCACGGCCGGCGGAAGTGATGAAGGATTTATCCGGGACGACCAGCACGGAACCGTGTACGCCGGCGAAGGCTGTTGGGGAGCCCCGCTGAGATCCAACAATGACAATAAAAACTGGACACGGAACAGCGGTCGTTTCAACCAATTCAAATGGATCTTTATCGACCAAGGAAAAATGGAATTACGCACCGTCCGGGTGGATAATGCCGCCTCGGTAGGAGAAGTACCTAACAGCAACCCATTCATGGTCCCCAGTAACCTGGACATTTGGAACCCGAGTAACGGTTCTGTGGTTACGATCTTGAACCAAAACGTGGCCTTACCGACTGTAAGTCTCACCGCGCCTGCCGACGGCATCCACTTCCCATTACCTCAAGCGGTAACCCTTTCTGCCAATGCTAATGATGCCGATGGCTCAGTAGATCGTGTTGAATTTTTAGTGAATGGGAACCTAGTGGGCACAGATTACACTGCTCCTTACAGTATCAGTTACAGCTTACCGGCAGATGGAGCGTATACCCTCGGTGCACGCGCTTTTGACAATGACGGAAATTCGCAAGATGCCACTCCCCGGTCCATCACCGTAGGCGCAGTATCACAGGTACTAGAAAGGCGCATTGCCTCCAGTATGGATGATGTAGAAGAAAATGCCAATGGCAGCATGTATACGAATTCCAGCGACCTGGAACTTGTGGCCGATGGCGGCAGGGGTAACCAAAAGGTAGGGATGCGCTTCACAGCATTGGATATACCCAAAGGAGCTACGATAGACCGGGCTTACATACAATTTACGGTTGACGAAACCAATTCGGGCGGCACCAGCCTTACCATAGCCGGCCACGATACGGACGATGCCCCTGCATTTACCTCTTCTTCGAACAATGTTTCCAACCGGTCTAAAACATCTGCACAAGTGTCCTGGACCCCAGTAAGCTGGGGGACCGTAGGCGCCGCAGGCAGTGGGCAGCGGACCCCGGATCTAAGTCCTATTGTGCAAGAAATCGTAGGCCGAACTGGTTGGACCCCTGGCAATGACCTGGTGCTGATCATCACCGGCAGCGGCGAAAGAACGGCAGAAGCCTATGACGGGGTAGCTTCAGCGGCCGCTTTACTCCATGTAGAATACTCCTTGGGCGGAACCCCGGGTGGAGGCAATTGTGTCACTGCCAGCAATGCTACGGAAAGCTTCGAAAGCAACTTCGGTATTTGGAACAACGCCACGGGGAATGACATAGACTGGACCCGTAGGTCCGGCACCACACCTTCTAATAACACTGGCCCTCAAGGCGCGTTTGACGGCAATACTTATGTATACATGGAAGCCTCCAGCCCTAACTACCCTGCCAAAATGGGGCAGTTAATTTCGGATTGCCTAGACCTTAGTAACCTGGCCAGTCCTTCTTTGCGTTTTGCGTATCACATGTTAGGCAATAGTGTGGGGACCCTACAAGTACAAGCCCGGGGTGGCAGCAGCGCTTGGACCACCCTTTGGACCCGGGATGGCACACAAGGGAGCCAATGGCAATTGGCGAACATTTCCCTCGCGTCTTTTGCCGGGCAACAAGAAGTAGAGATCCGGTTCAATGGTACCACTGGGAGCAGCTGGCAGGGAGATATCGTGATCGATGCTATTACGATCATTGATGATAGCGCAGCAGGAGGCACCCAGTGTCATAGTGCTTCTAACGATGGCTTTGAATCCGGCACCTCTTGGTATAACGCTACGGATGACGATATCGACTGGACCGTAAGACAGGGCAGCACCCCGTCACGAGATACCGGGCCGGCCAGCGCTAAGGAAGGAAACTACTATATCTATGTCGAATCCTCTGATCCGAATTACCCTGCAAAAGAAGCCAGCCTGGTCTCAGCCTGCTATGACCTTACCCAATTGGAAAATCCTGTAGTTTCTTTTGATTACCACCTATACGGCGCCAGTATGGGTACTTTAAGGCTCCAAGCCCGGGATCATGGGGGAAGCTGGACCACACTTTGGACCTTGAGCGGGGACCAGGACAATGCCTGGTATGCTGATGCCGTAAGCCTTTCGGCTTATTCGGAAGCCACTAATGTAGAATTAAGGTTTAACGCCACCACGGGCAGCGGCTGGCAAAGCGATTTTGCGCTTGACAACATTGTAGTCGCCTCAAGCACGCCGGGACAAACGGCCAGGCAGAAAGCAAGGAATGAAGGCACTGTAAGACAAGTAGATCTCGGGGATGAATTCGCCAGCAAAGTATTCATTTACCCTAACCCCTCCAATACTGACGTGTACGTTGAGTTACGCGGCACTGTACAAGGCGATGTCTTAACCGTATTCAGTTTAAACGGTTCACTGATCCTTCAAAAACCTACTCGTGGAGGGAACACTACCCTGGTGATACAAGACGAAGAATTAGATGCCGGCACCTACATTTTAAACGTCATCGACCAAGGCAGGATGATAAAGAAAACTTTCATTAAAAACTAGGGACTCAACCTACAAAACATTCCAAAAAAGACCATTCTTTGATACCTGGAGGCCGTTAGCTTCCAGGTATTTTTTGTACCCGTAAAGACAGCCGAGGCATTACCGTTAAAGCTATGTACTCGACGCATCCTACGTTTACAACGACGATGAACGAGGTTTGTGTTTGTAATGCAATATCTCCAAACGCTTTTTTCGAACCACCGAACGTTACATCATTTTCGTTTCTTGATAAAGCAGATTCCTGTTCTCACGTATACCTTCCCTTGTCATGCTATTTGGAAGGATAGGCTCCTGCGCAAAATAAAGCACTCACGCAGTCCAAAACAGGCCTATCGTATGTTTCCCGGCATAGGTGCCATGCAAGTCATATACTTTAAAAGAGGCCTGGCGACCTGGGAATACATTTTTACACATATCCTCACATATCTGCTGGAAGGCAAGCTGCATTTCCACCGATTCCATATCGTCCCAAGCCATGATAAAGTCAGCTTTATGGATCAGGTCGTACTCTTTTAGCTTCTCATATTCATCCTTTATGGACGCGGGCCTGTGAAATGCATCGGAAAAGATCAAGTTGAATTGAACCCCGGCAAGTTGCTCCCACAGCAGGGAGTCAAATTTATCCCCGCTTAAATAAGTCACCTTATTCTTCGAGGAGGGGAAATTATATTCATGCTTGGAATACCTTTTCTTCACCATTTCATTCTTGCCGTTACGAAAATCAACTTCTTCGCCTGCCTCCCAGGTTTTGCTTTTGCCGGATAAGAATTTTTCAATGGTGGGGTTAATGCTTTCAATGTCCATCCCATACAATCCTGATTTCCCTAACGAATTGTACATTTGGTAAAAATTTTTACCCGCACTCACCCCTATCTCCAAATACTTGACTTCTCCCATTTTCCTGCCCAGCATACACAACAGGTCGGTGTAGGTGAGCTCAAAAGGGTTAAAATTTAAATTGTATTTATACCTGTCGTTCATTAAATAATCCGGCACCCCGTAGCCCCAGTAGGAATCCCGGTGTATCTCTTCGTCTAACCAGTCTTCCACTTGGCTCAACTGCATACGGTTAAAGACATACGCATCGGTCAACTCGGAAGGATATTTGTAAAACCAATCTTCCCAAAAATCTCCTTTCACCACGGGAGAACTATCTCGCTTTACCAGCTCATAGCCTAGCTGGTTAACTGCCTTTTTTACAAGCTTTTTCATACCTAGTTTTAACTTGCCGGAACTCTTTTTTTGTTCTTTGCTATTTTATAAAACCTGTTCTTCATTCTTTTGAGTACTTTGAAGTAAAGGGGCTCATTCAAATGATGCCAGTGTTTGATCAATACTTTCTTTTTTTGCGCGGCGGATAAATTTTGATAGGCTAAGTATCGAACATTGTAGACCAGGTTATCAAATATGCCTAATCTCATGCCGAAACGCTTATCATAACCCTTTTCCAGCAAAACATTAAAGTAGTGTTGGTCGCAAAGATGCCCGGGATACATATCTTCATCTTTTTGTTGCTGGGTCAGCTCATTCCAGGTATGAAGGTACTCTTGTGAGGCCTTGGAGTTATTATAGAGAAATACGCCGGTATTGAAATGTAGGGGGTGCACAAAATCCAAAAAGCGTGCTTTGCCTGTAGACCATTCCAGCAGGGGGCCTTTCCCAATTACGAAGTCTTTTTCATCCAGTTGCTCGAAAAGTGCTCCCAAGTCACCTTCTACTTTGGTATCACTGTCTAAAAACAGTGTTTTTTCAAAAGGCGAATCTAGCAAGTGCAGCGTTTTGAGCTTAAGAGGATGCACCCGGTCATCGATTTTTTCTACCTCATCGATAAACCTGTTGGTTTGAATGCCGCCATCCGTGAATACCTTCACCGGGAGATTGGGATTGTGATGTTTAATTGACTTTGCGGAGAATTTACATTCCTCTTTGTATTTCTTAGAACCCGTGACAATGAATATAACTCCCTTCTCCATAAAGTGATGGACAGCATTTTGTTGAAGTAAAACTATAGGTAATTCAGTATCATGGATTAATGAAAAGATTATCAATTTATTATCAATTTGATAAGCGTTAGACTGCCCCTGCAAAACAGGGCTTCTTCCTAGCCCGTTCTGGCCAAGCGGTCTTTGATCATGAGAAAAAAGCATGGAATACCCGGCACGGGGTCGGCTACGTTAAGTCAAGATTATGAATGCTTTACAAATGAGGAGTAGCGTTGACAGGTCCGATATTTTTGTGGTTTATTTACACGTCAAATTGTAGGAAACGGTATGCAAAAATTGCTGGTCATAGCGCCCACACCACCTCCTTACCATGGCGCTGCTATGATGATTGAGAAGTTCATTAAAGGAGAGTTCCGATCGATAGAAATTTACCATATAAGAGTAAACTACTCCAAATCGATTTCATCCTTAGGAAGGTTCAGCCCCAGCAAGGTGCTTCATATGTTCTACCTGCTCAGGAAAGCCATAGCCTATACGTATAAGTTCAAGATTTCTGCATTTTATTACATACCGGGGGGCACATCGAAAACTCCAGTCTACAGGGACCTGTTCATCCTCACCTTGTTACGGTTAATTTTTAAAAAATGCATATTCCACTTTCATGCGGCAGGTATTAGTGAAATAGTAGAATCTCTTCCATCACCGCTAAAAAGCCACGCCAAAAGAATATATGGCAATGCCGATCTCGCGATCTATTTATCTTCCTTGAACCCGGACCACACCTATTTTAAGGCGAAAAGAACAGTGATGATCCCTAATGGACTGGAAGACTCTGCCGTAGATTTTTTGCCGGTAAACCGGCCCGTTGATCCTTCCCGGCTTTCACTGCTCTACGTTGGGATCATCCGTGAAACGAAGGGTGTATCCGTCTTGTTAGAAGCACTGGTAACTTTAAAGGATCGAGGCATTCCATTTCATTGCACGATAGTGGGTGATTTCGTCTCAGGAGAATACTGCGAGGAGGTTATGTTCTTTTGCGAGCAAAACGGGTTATTAGATTCTGTTGAATTCCCGGGGGTGGTGTATGGTGATGAAAAGTGGAAGTACTTCCGGGTGGCGGATATCTTTTGTTTCCCTTCGTATTATTCTGCAGAATCCTTCGGGAATGTCCTAGTAGAAGCCATGATGTTTGAACTTCCCATCGTGACCACGGAATGGCGCGGCATACCCGACGTGGTTCAACACGATGCCAATGGGATGCTTGTCCCCGTTAAAGATAAGAATGCCCTAGCCGGGGCCATAATCGAGCTGGTCCAGTGCCCGGAAAAACGAAAACGCTACGGCCGTAAGGGAAGGGAGATATTCCATAAAAAATTTCACCTGCCTGTGTTCATTACAAAAATGGAACAGGAAATTTCTGGCGTTTTGGAGGCCTAGTGGATCCTCTTGAAGAGGCTGCCTATTTTTCGCGAAAATGTATGGAGTTGGAATGACGAAACGAGAAAAACAATCGTCACCGCAAAGCTGGCATGGACAATGGGCAGGTTACGAAGCTGCCCCCCTTCTCGTGTGTGATCGAATGGACCTTGTTCTCGCTCCACGAGTGGGGGATCGCTTCACGCAGCGCTAAGGCCAGCCCGTTAGGTTCGCGATGGCGAAAAAACAAAAGTAGGTCATAACTAGTTGGCGATGATAGTGCAGGGGCTACGAAGCCATCCTTTGCCTGGGTTCAATACCGTTAAGGCTAGCGCTCACCCCTAAAGCTAAAGGGGAACCCACCGCGCGGTGGATTGCTCCTTCCAGGGCAAGGAGTGCGATGGGCTAGGCGTGACAAGGAATCTGTAAAGTCGCGAAACGAAAACCTTTTACACACATGAAAAGAAGAAGTACACGTTAAACGACCCAGCAGATTCCGGCTCTCACATACACCTGCACCTCACCACCGGCCGGAATGACGATTCTTTTTTAATTGTTGGTTTTACTGGAGCAGGAAAAAGTTGAGATGATGAATAGAAAAAACGGATCGTTACTGCAAGACTGGCAAGGACGAAGTACATCCCACCACTAAATCCGTGAGGTTGACATCCCTTTTCTAGTTTTTTGGTTTATTGACCCTCGGAAGAACATTTCAAATGCTAATTCTCCCAACCGACGTGAAGCTACGATCTTGTGAAAAAACAAGGGGCTGTCCCGAAAGAACAGCCCCTATTAATTATAGTTAAAAGCAGGCCTGGTAAATAGACTAGATCTACCTATTAGTAAGGATTATCCTGTGGAGTGTACTCGTACCAAGCAGAAGACAATCCCCATGCTGCGGCACTTCCAGGACCACCAGCGTCACGGTTTATTCCACCCCTGAACGTTACAACGTCAAAGTAAGGAGGTTGTAATAAAAGGTCAGAGAAGTCAGCTCCTGATAAAAGCACAGAAGATGCAGGAGGAACGAAGTCAGGCTGAGGCTGACCGTTTAATTCAGGCGTTCTCCAAGCAGCTCCTCTTAATCCTAAGAACGTGGCAACATCTTGGCTGCTACCAGCACATCCATTAGCAGCTATCGCTACGTTGCTCCATTTTGAAGCTACGAAAGGAGCTCCAACAGAGCTGATACGAGAACCTGTGATGAAAGGTCGAACCACTTGGTTGTTTTTAGCCGTTGAACGTCCACCCCAAGTCTGAGGATTTTCCAAGAAGAACTGGTCTCCAGGGAATCCACCGATGGCAGAGTTGAAGATATCCAAACGAGAAAGATCCCTTACAGCTACACCATGATCAAAGTCAGGGTTAACACCTGTACAATACGGAGGGAAAGGGCCAGCAGGTCCGATCACAGTAATGTTAGAATAAGTAGGGTTAGAAGTCAGGTTAGCTGTTCCAGGAGCTACATCGTCTTCGTCACCGTTAGATTCGAAAGCACGAGCTCCACCACTACCTGCTACACTGATAAGTGGGTTCTTTTGAATGATACCAAACTGGACTAAGCTGTTGTTACCTTGGTCAGAGTCAAAATCATCATCGGTGTTATTGGTGCAGATTAAGTACTTAGAACGTACCCATCCACCGAACCATTCGATACCATCATCAGCACCGTATGAAACCCAAATGTGCTCGACAGTAGTACCTCTACCTACACCACCAAGTGTCAATCCGTTGGTCTCGTTTCCTTCTGTAAGAACATTACCAGCGTACTCGATGCGTATCCATCGTAAAGTACCAGAGTTATCGTCTTGGTTTACAAATTGGTTAGAGCTACCAGAACCGTATAATCCGGGAGTGAATCCAGCAGGTAAACCTTCTATAGCTCCTACGTGATCGGCAGGTGCGCCGTTAACGCCAGCAGCTACGTTTACCCATGAATTTCCTAGGATTACTAAACCGCCCCAGTCACCAGGAGCACGTGATCCTACAGGCTCTGCAGATGTAAAGATAATAGGTTGAGCAGCAGTTCCGTCTGCATCAATTATACCGCCTCTCTCTACTAATAAAGTGCCAGGGATAGAGCCTGCTACACCAGAAAGGCCTTTAACGATAACACCGGGCTCTATAGTAAGAGTAACACCGCTAGGAACACGTACAAGACCATCTAAAAGATAAGTATTTCCGAAAGTCCATGTCGTGTTTCCGGGAAGGAAAAATTCGTTGCCGTTTCCTACGGTAATAACGGCTGAACCAGAACCAACAGCATCTTCAGTACTGGGTTGTACTCCCTCTTCCTGGCAGCCGGTAAGGTACACAAGGAATGAAGCAGACAAAAACAAAGCCAATAAATTAAACTTTTTCATTATTAAATAAGTTATTGTAATTCTAGGATAGTTAATAGTTAGAGATTCTCGTGCTTTAGGTCCGAGGGGAACCTTCTTCCTCTCGGGCCTAGCCGAGAAGAAAGATCCAATATTTTCTTTATATATTCATACACTTTGTTGCATTTAGTATTACTTCAAAACCATTGAAGACCTAGGTCTATGCTTACCAGGACCTGCAATTTTTTATGCCCGATCTTTATCGATACAGATAACCAGCCCTACCTATAGACTATATGGAAAATCAAAGATTGAAATAAAAGGATTGCAATATGCAGCTGATTCGATCCATTCAGCTCATATTTTAAATTAACAAAGTTACAATTTCTATCTACCTGAAACTCAATACCAAAATAGTAATTTCTATCCCCGATAGCCGAACCCAAGAGGTTAACTTTCTATTAAAGATTTTTAATAATTAAAAAACACAATTTAACTATTCCCACGATAGTGATAAATATACCTTTACTTAGGAAATTTTGATTGTTCGATGAATATCGCGCTTATAGGATACTTCAAAAGCGATGCAGTCAATGGGATCGCCTTGGCAGGGTATCACTTGGCGAAACATCTTATCTTACAAGGCCACGAGGTCTTCATCTATTATTTTTCCCAAAAAAGGGCGGATTGTATAGATGATGAGGGTATACACTACCGGTATTTCAAGCAGTCTTACAAAGGCGTATACTTAGATAAAGATTTCGTAACATTCCTAAAAAAAAACCCTGATCAAATCGAGATCTTTCACTTGCATAGTGTTTTTAATTTATACAACTATCATGTAAGTAAGGTCTTACGCAAAAACGGTTTACCGCAGGTACTTACACCTCATGGTGGTTATAGTCCACAGCTACTTCAGCGCAAATTCTTGTTAAAGAAGTTGTTCTTCTGGCTTTTTGAAAAAGAAGTGATCCGCAACGCCCACGGCATGATCTTGGTCCAGGATAAAGAGCTCGACGATGTAAGAAATGTAGGGTTCCTGGGTAAGGTCAAGGTGATCCCTAATCCGCTGCCTTTGGATTCTCTACATCCGTTGGCCCGGGTACCGGTAAATAGCAAGCAACTACACTACTTATTATACTTGGGTAGGTTTGATATGGAACACAAGGGATTGGACCTGCTATTGAGGACATTCAAGATCTTATCTCAATACCGCAGTGATATCCACCTCTTTCTTTATGGGGACGGGAAGGACAGGAAGGACTTAGAAGACTTAGTAGAGACACTCGATATACCCCGGGTCAAAATTAATGCGCCTGTATACGGGCAGGAAAAATTAAAGGTGATCGATGAATGCCTGCTTTACATCCAGCCTTCCAGGTGGGAGGTCTTTGGCATGTCGATCATCGAAGCTATGGTGATGGGTAGACCTGTAGTGGTTTCAGAAGGATGTTACCTGGCTGAAACATTGGAGAAAAATGCCGTTGGGCTGGTCATCCCGATGGAAGAAAACGTTGCCGCTGAACTGATCCTGGGGTACATAAATAATACCAGGTCATTGCGTAACGAGGGGGATAAAGGAAAAAAATTCGCACTTGCGCATTACGACCCTGTCATAGTAGCCAGGAAAACATTGGAATATTACCAAGAAATCTTAATAAGTCACGTATGAAAAAAATGATTTTCATAATCGGAACCGGGCGGTCCGGCACACACCTTATTGGCCGTACGGTGAGCAGTCATCCTAAGATCGACGGATTTATTGAACATCCGAATTTCTTTATCCTATCTGCTTTAATAGGAGCTTTCCAGGATATCGCTCCGTTTTCAATGGAGACCGTGTTGAAAAAGCGCCTGGCAAAACGTTACCTAAAAGAACTGGAGCAAAACCCCATGGATTTTGTGATGGACAAGTCCCATGCTAATATCTGGATAGCCGAGTACTTGGCTAAAAAAATACCGAATTCAATATTTGTAGGGGTGTATAGAGACGCGCTGCCCACAGTTTCAAGCATGCTGAAGCATAAAGATGTGATGCGCTGGTATAAAATTCTGCCCCAAGCCAGGAAAAACCGGTTCCTGGGGATCACAGATGCAAACAAAAAGTCGTTCCGGAATTTTTCTATTGAAGAAAAGTGTGTCCAAAGATGGGCGTCCCACAGGGAGGAACTCTTTAGGTTACGGCAGGTGCTACCCAAGGACAGGTATATGCTTATCAAGTATGAAGAGTTCATGAATAAGCCGGGTGAATTCTTACAAGAGCTCGCCTCGTTTATTGGGATCGATAATTCCTTCGAATACGAAAAGCTGGAAGAAGAAAGCCTGGACAAGTGGAAGAGTAACTTGGGGAAAACGCAAATCGAAAATGTACTGACACAGGTTGAGCTATTCGAAAATGGGATCACGTAGGGTTTACCGTGTAAATGTTGGCGTATTTATTCTTACAATATTACTGGCACATTACTCATTCCTGTGCCAGGGTCAATCCCCTATCAATAGCCAGGAAGTGCGCTATGTTGTTAAATCCGGTCCCCAACAACGCCCGGGAAAGAGCAATTTAAGGATCAGTAAAACGCTCAGGGCAAGCACCCGGTCATTTCATAACAATGAATATACTGTGATCCGCATTCCTGTGAGCAATAAGGCCGAACTCACCAAGCTTTTGGAAGACCACAAAGCGAAAGACCTGCTCGTTTATTATGAGCTGGACCATATCGGTTATGGCTCCGCCGTACAGCGTGCAGCTCCTAACGATTTAGAGTTTGACAATCAATGGTACCTGGCAAATGACGGGACATTTGATCATCGGCAGTCTACCTCCACGGCAGGGGCAGATATCGAGGTACTTCCCGCGTGGGACCTTACCGAGGGAGATAGTTCCGTGACGGTAGCGATCATTGATAGTGGTATTTCCACGTTCAACCAAGATCTGGCAAACCGGCTATGGCGCAACCCAAGAGAGATCCCCGGTAATAATATAGATGATGACGGCAATGGCTATGTGGATGATATCCATGGGTGGAACTTCATAACAGGCAGTGATGAGCTGGCCGATGACAATGGCCATGGTTCATCAATAGCAGGAATAATAGCCGCTTCGACCAATAATAGGCTCGGTATATCCGGCATTGATTGGCGCTGCAAGCTTATGTTGTGCAAAGCCTTAGATCAAAACCTCCAAGGCTTTCTCAGCGACTGGGCCGAAGCCATTTATTACGCCGTGGATAATGGAGCGGATATCATTAACATGTCGTTAAATGGAGACTCAGACCTCAGGGTTTTAGCGGATGCCATCAAGTACGCTTCTGATAATCGCGTGCTTGTAGTGGCAAGCATCGGTAATAACAACCAGGAATTGGTCACTTATCCTGCCGGGTATGCTTCTACGATCGCCGTTGGCTCCACTGATCCAGATGATCAACGAAGTACAGCCTTCGCCGGTGTTAGCAGCTTTGGGAGTAATTATGGCAATATCATTGATGTGGTCGCACCCGGAAGTTATATCTACAGCTATGACAATCTCTCTTCCAACCCTAGGTTTTGGTCAGGCACATCCATGTCTTGCGCTGTAGTGAGCGGGGTGGCTTCTTTACTGCTTTCGATGAACACTGCGCTAGGCGCTAATGAATTAAGAAGCATACTCACCAGGACGGCGGAAGACCAAGTGGGCACGCCGAGCGAAGACACGGCCGGCTGGGATAAGTTTTATGGCTTTGGGAGGGTGAATGCATTCAGAGCCGTATCGTCAAGCTTAGTCTCTCGATCCGTGGAAGATCATAACGCTTTCCTCTACCCCAACCCGGTCTCCACCGAAATTACCCTGGAAATGAACTTGGATGCTTTAAGTCCCATTACCCTGAGGGTGACCGATATGAAAGGAACTATTGTGATGGACCAGGTCATTGTGCCCACGAGTAAATCTTTTAAAGAGACGCTGGAGTTGTCATCCATGGCGCCATCCACTTATATCTTATATTTAGAATCGCGGGAGTTTCGAATGATAAGAAAGGTAATCAAAATCTGATGTGCCGGTAGATGAATATTTTAGTTTCTGCATACGCCTGCGATCCTACACGGGGTGGCGAGTTTGGAAATGGCTGGAAGTACGCTAGCAATCTTCAAAATGATTATTCCATTTGGTGCCTGACCACATCGGAAGGCAAAGAAGGTATAGAAAAAAACCTGGAAAAACTTCCCCCCGGACAGCGATCCAGGTTACATATTGTATACGTTGATACCTATGCCTGGCTGTTAAAATGGAAGGAGAAGTCAACCATGATCGGCTTGTACTTTCATTACACCGCATGGCAATACATCGCCTTTAGAAAGGCGAAAAAATTAACCCGGCACATTGATTTCGATCTTGTGCACCATGCGACTTACGCCAGCCTGCAGCAAGGTTCATTCTTATGGAAGCTTAAAAAGCGCATGATCTTCGGGCCTGTGGGGGGAGGCCAGAGGTCGCCCAGGATATTTAAAAAGTATTTCTACAGTTGGTGGGCACTAGAAAAGGTACGGGACTGGATAGGGTATTTCTTCCTGAATATTTGGAAAATCGGTGCCAAGAACTTGAAAAAAGCAGACCTGGTCTTGGTCAACAACGGTGACACCTATGACCTGGCCAAAAGGTATGGCGCTAAAAACATATCCTATGCCCCTTGTGTGACCCTCGCGGATGATTTTGGGCCGGGAGTGATCCCGGTGAGAGCTAGGAAGGAGACCTTCCGGCTATTATGGGTAGGCCGTATAATTCCTCGTAAAGGCCTTAGGGTAGTGTTAGAGGCTTTTGCACAGCTCGATCCCCAGCTACCCATAGAATTAACGATCATTGGGGATGGCGTGCTAGGAAGCCGGGTACCGGGCTGGTTAAAAGAATTAGGGATAGAACAAAGAGTAAACTGGCTGGGAAAAAGGCCTCTCACCGAAGTACGGGAAGCTTATGCCTCGCATGATGCCTTTATTTTTTGTAGTCTTCGCGAGTCACTGGCGGCTCAATTCATTGAAGCCATGTCGTTCGGGCTTCCTATGATCATCTTGAACTTGCATGGCGCTAAAACCTTCATCCCGGCAGATTGCGCGATCAAAATTGACGTGACCACTTTGGAAAACACCCTATCCGCGATAAAGGATGCCATGCAGGAGCTCTACAGTAATGAAACCCTGCGAAATGAACTAGGCCAGCATAGTTTCACGTACGCCAAGAAGTTCACCTGGCATGAGAAATCAAAAATCATCAATCGTTACTACCGCCAGCTCGCCGAGGGTAGCCAAGTAGGGCATCATTGAAAATTCAAGTGGCGTATGGAGGGGAGACATCCTATTGCCAGCGAGTTGTAAAGGATGGGTGATCCATATCCTGTTCTAAATCCATCCAAACCCATACTAAGTACCGTCATCCTTACTTTCCAACAGCGTCATTCCTTGCAGCTTGTGCGTTGGGCTAGGCGTGACAAGGAATCTGTGAAGTCGTGAAACGAAAACCCAGTACATTCAAAAAAAAGGTTCACGTTCAACGACACAGCAGATTCCTGCTCTCGCACATCGCTCACCCGGCAAGGCCGGCAGGAATGACGATAAAGAGGGGTTTTTTCGTTTTTGATGACCAACGGGCTCACCATCCTAGTCGTAGGACCGCTACGCTTAACCTACGACTTAATTAATGGAAAGAGCGTCCGCTCGTAAATGACCTTGGATCGTACACTTAAAAGCAGGGAGGCTGCTACATTAATTCCAAATCAATCATCCTGTTAAATTTTCATGACGTCTGTTTTTCGCGGTAGACTCGTTGTTGGAAGAATGATCCAATCCTTTTTGAAAAGACGTCATTGACGAGACAGATCGAGCGGACGCTCTACTCCATCGTAGGTCTTAGGACCGCTACGCTTAACCTACGACCAGTATGGTGTCCTACGATCAAAGCTAGTCTTAAAGGACGCCCGTAACTTAACTGCATTGAGCCCGGGATAAGAAAGTACCTGGCCCGGAAACGTTACATGCCGGCTATTTTTGACCGGTATTCCCGGAGTTTCCGTTTCAACTTAAAGGTTACGGGCTCCGTAACCATCATATTTATGTAATGCTGGTTAAGTTTCTCGTCTACGAACAGGCATGGTGGGTGTTTTAGGGGGAATTCCAACTCGTTCCTAGCCAAGTTTTGCTTCAGGGAATAAGAATCCGCCGTATGGGTAGCCTTCTCTCCAAACCCTACATTCGAAATAAGGTTTTTCAGTGGTGAGACCACCAGTCCTCCCTCGAGTAAGTTAATAAAGTGCCATTGGTAATCCCATACTTCAAAATCCCGGAATTTCGCATTGTGCCACTTTCTCCGGATGTTGGCATAATCACGCTCGGACAAGCCTGCATGTTTAAAATACAAGTAATCGTCAAACGCATCAAAGGGCGACATAGATTCATCAAATCTCTTCCAGGCCCTTCTCCAAGTAGCCCAGCCCCAGACCTGCGGGAAGTACGTGAAATGGTACGAATAATCTGAGGGCATATGCTGGTGTGTATCGAAATTGTTCCCATTGATATGGACCACTCGATTATCGTCACGATACCTTTCGAGCACCTCCTTGCAATAGTAGAAAAAACTCTTGGAAGGGAGGCAATCGTCCTCCAGGATGATCCCGTATTCTACCTGTTCAAAAAACCAGCTGATGGCGTTAATCCCTGCTCGTTTACATCCTACATTGGCTTCATGGAACAATGTCTTTACCTCGCAGTCCCAGTCGATCTCGGTAAGCACACTGCGAACTTCTTCAACGCTTTGCACATCATCCGCCCGGCCCGCTCTTGGCCCATCAGAAGAAATGAACAAAGACGTGGGCCGCACCGCTTTGATCACTTCAAGAACCGCCCGTGTTTCGGCAGGACGATTAAATGTCATGAATAGTATAGGTATGTCAAAATACGCGTCCATAGCCTTATTTGAGATCGATCAAAAATAATATAAAATCACTTATTGCTTGGAAATTAAGATTATGGATTTATTATGAATAGAAGACTCTCCAGTGGGATATTCTGCCAGGGGCAACCTGCCTTTTTTATTTCGGGATGACCATTACAAAACCATTTTTCAGCCCTGCATACAAGGACCATAAAGTATCGGGCGGGCGGGTGAATATTAATAAATCATTGCATGAAAATGAATTGTTTGTTACTCGCGGTAACTCTTTACTACTCACCCGAGTTTGCCAAACTATTCTTATAAATTTGGATACCTAAAGGTGGTCCCGGATGCAGATAATACTGTTCATATTCACGACATTAGTTTCTATCATCACCTATACTTGTGTATTTATCTCGCCCGAGATCTTGTGGATAGCAGGTGTTATTTGTTTCCTTATTCCCTTCTTTTTAGCCTTGAATTTGATCCTCACGTTTTATTATATTCTCAAAAGGGATAAGCGATACCTGGTCACCTCGTTTGTACTCTTGCTTGGGATACCCTTTATCAATATGACCTGGGCATTAAACCTTCCAAAATCAGCAAACAACTATGATTTCTCCATCCTGAGCTACAACGTTCACAGCTTTTTACACTCCGCCGAGGGTGTGGATGGTCTTTCCAAAGACATGCTCCGCTGGGTGGTAGAGGACGATGCAGGCATAAAGTGCTTCCAAGAATTTATGAGCATAGATTCCGCAGGAGTGAACACCACCGAGGCGATCAGGAGAAAAAACGGGTATCATTATATCGCTAATTATTCCCCTAAAAAGAACAACACCCATGGCATAGCCATCTTTTCCAAGTACAGGATCATAAACTCCGGGACGGTGATCTCCAATACGTATACCCATAATGGTGTCATCTTTGCTGACCTAACTGTTGCAAAAGATACAATTAGGGTTTATAATGTACACCTTAAATCCATGGGTCTAACCAATGGTATTCCCCCACTGGAAACATACGATGATGTATTAGTTTTTTTTAGACGTTTTAAAAACAAACTTAAGCAAGGGTTTATCATGCGTTCTTACCAAGTCCGGCGTACTATGGATCATATTGAAAATTCCCCGTATCCCGTCATTGTTTGTGGCGACCTGAATGATGTGCCCTACAGTTATACTTATTTTAAACTGAGAACCCAGATGGCCAATGGCTTTGAACAAGCCGGTCATGGTTTTGGGTTTACCTATAACAAAACGCTTCCCTTCCTTCGTATTGATAATCAATTCGCGGATGACTTCTTTACTTTCACTAAATTCTCTACGGGCAATGTGAAGTATTCTGATCACTATCCCATAAAAGGGTATTATTCTATAACGAACAAAAAGTGAATTTCACCCGGAAAGTATCGCGTTAATGTCCATCCGCCTAAACATCCAGAGAGAAGAGACCAAGTCTGCGATTAAAGTGGTGGTGAGTATCACGTCAGGGCAAAAGGAAAGGCTATTATGGTACGAGGTACCCAAAAAATTCGAATCATATCTAACCCAATCTGCTGACCCGTACGTGAGAGCCATCCTATTTTTAGCCATGGAGGCCAATAAAAACATCGAAATCCCGGGTCTAAAGCTTTCAGGATCATTAGTACGGAATTTAGAAGAATTTCAACGAGCGTGGTCAAAATGGAAACCCAGCCGCTATAACGTGGTCCATATAGAAGGTGACATAGAAAACAGCCCGGGCAGGCCAGTGGATGACGCCGCTATAAGTACATTTACAGGTGGCGTAGATAGCTCGTTTACGCTGTATATGAATCTTTTGAAAACAACAAAGAGTTACCTGCCCTACCCTATCCGCTCAGCTATTTTTGTCCATGGTTTCGATATCCCCTTATCCGAAAAAAGACTCTTCGACTCATCTACCGACGAAATTCGTAAGGTCACCCACGAATTACAGGTGCCCCTGGTCACCCTACGCACGAATTTAAAGGAATTCGGGGCCTGGGACGATATCCATGCGTCGGCTATAATTTCTTGCATGTCGCTGTTTGGTAATAAGTTCAACATGGGAATTTTGGGCAGCAGCCATCCTTATGATTACCTGAGGTTCCCTTGGGGGTCTAACCCCCTTTCAGACCCGCTTTTGTCGTCCGATAGCTTCAAAGTGATAAATTATGGGGGAGGGTATTCCCGTCTAGAAAAAATTGACCTATTGTCTCAATGGAATACGTTTAACGAAAACATAAGGGTATGTACCGAACATTACTATCATAACTGTGGAAACTGCGAAAAATGCATTCGCACGAAGCTGTGTTATGCCGCTTTGAACAAGCAGGTGCCCGATACCTTTACAGACAAGGCCCTTTCGAAGCGTAAGATATTAGGCATTGTCGCTTTCCGGAAACAAGAGATCCTAGATTACGAAAGATTAAGAAATTTCGGAAGCAAGCATTCGAAGCAAAGAATGCTCTTTAAGTACTTGAATATTAACATCCTGTTAAACCGCTTAATACAATCGATCATTGGGCCTAGGATTACAAAATCTCGTTCCTCCGGGTGGGTAAAAGGTCTAAAAAAAGTGTTGCGTTCCATTACCACTTAGTGTGTTGTTACGCATATTTTGATGTTTTCTTTCCAGTACCCTTGCTTTGGGAGTTGGCGGTCGGCAAAGGGCAATAGGTAACATACAGTTGTAGATTGCCCTTTGCCTCCAGGGCTGCCCGACCTGTAAAATTCCTCATCATATAAATCACTACACGTGATTTAAACTTGACTTAACACTGCCTTAAACCTAGGCAAGTAATTCCTGGAGTTATCTAGAATTAATGATATGATAATATTTGTAAAACAATGATTTATAGGGCTTTTACTACTTTTGAAACTCCTTAAAAACTCCATTATCATGAGAAGATGTTATGTGTTGATCCTTGCTCTCGTTGGCTTTTTTTGGAGTTGTGAAGATGATGATGACAATCAACCTCCGGCCGACGTATTCTTTATTAATGACTGTAGCGAAAGGTCTGGTAGTACTCCGCTTGTATTACCGGGTGAGAATGAGATCGGTGATATAGATGTCACGTTCATACCTTCCAGTGGTTTTGGAGGGATCATTGAAATTGATTATGATAATGACCGGGAAGATCTCTTGTATAAATCCATTATTTACGACATTGAAACTTCTTTTAAGGATATACCCCAAAACAACGGTATTCCTAACACCGCGCATTTTACCTTTAAGCAGAAGAATACTTCTTTAGGCAGGGTGGTTTTGAGTGTCATCACGGGAGGAATTGAAAATTTCCAGGGGGACCTCTTCATAGCTGCGCTGGCAGATTTTAGTGAGCGAGAGGATTTGCCTTCGGATTCCGTGAGGACAAGCATTCTGCGTACTCACAACGCCGGCGACCCAAGTTATTTCAAAGTAACATTAGCGGGGGCAGGTTCATTTGACGGCGAGTATCCCGCGTTTTGTTTGCAAGGCGATCAAAATCAAAACGATGCGGTTGACCACAATACCCTTATGATCTACAGCTCGCTGTCTACCAACCGGGCCACGGTAAAAGAGGTAGTTGACGACGCAAATAAAATAGAACTTATCAATTGGATCATTAACCAAGACCCGTCCCGCTGGGGTCCTGATGCCGATGGGGCGGATATCCAGATGGCCATTTGGGAACTCATCGAAACTACAGCAGTGCCCGGACCTTCGGGAGCTAGGATACAAGGAGTGTTTGACCCTGCGATCGTTGATCGGATCGTGGAAGATGCCGAAGACGAAGGTGTTGGGTTTAAGCCAGAGCACTGTGGCGACAAAGAATTTGTCATCCTGCACAAAGGACCTATAGATGATAATAAAAATCCTGCCACAGGAACTTTCAACGTAGGCGCCTACAGCCAGCCAGACTACCAAGTTACCGGTATTGTCATGGAAATACGGTGCAAAGATATCTCAGACAAAGCATGGGGCTTCGGGGTACCTTTTGCTCGTCAGCCAGGCAGCTACTACTTTAACTTCTGTGTGGAATAATCCATGTAAAGAATCACAAGCCCTGTCTTGAACAGTTCATCGGAAGTGGGCAGGGCTTGTTTCCCCATCTACCTTAAGACATGGAAGCCTGTCTTTAAACAAGATGGACTAGGCTGTGCTGAAAATTAGTAAGACAGATGGGAAGCATGATCAACATCCTGTTCTAAATCCATCCAAAACCCATACTCAAAAACGTCATTCCTTGCAGCCTGTGCGCTCGGCTGGGCGTGACAAGCCCCAACGGGATCACTACGTGGGAATCTGCGAAGTCGTAAAACGAAAACCCAGTGCACGCAGAAAAAGGTTCGCGTTCAACGACACAGTAGGTTCCTGTTCTCGCGTATCGCTCATCCTGCAAGGCTGGCATTACCCAAAACATCTTAAAAGTATAACTTAATTTGCCAAAATAAATGTTCTACTATTAACGCTAATTTTCAAGGACACTTACCTAAATTGGAGGTTATCCCTTCAAATCTTATTACCAGTGAAATCCTCTTTAAATTATCTACTCCTTCCTGACCAAGTCATCTACATCCGTACGCGCTTGCTTAAAACGATCGAGATTGAAAAGTTTAAGTCCTGCTTGGTAGGAGTTATTTTTAACCAGCGATACGATGCTCTCGGCGGAGCTTTCATTGAAGGCAGGAAAACAATAGTCTTGCAGGCCGACGGATACGAAAAAGTTCTTGATTTTTTGCGAGGCATAAAGGGCCACCACCGGCACGCCGGCATTCATTGCAAAAATACTGGCATGGAGCCTGGTGCTGATCACTAAATGATGCTTTTGATACAGCTGCTCCAGCTCTACCAAATTACCCGGCATAAGCACGTTGACGTTAGGGTCAGGTTGAAATTCCGTATACAGGCTTTGCACGGCCTGGTTGTCATTGGCATCACCGGTAGTAAAGAGTGTGACACGGATATCTTCGTGGGCCTGTAGCATTTCCCGGATCATTTTACGCACCACCCGCTCATAATTCGTGTGTTTGACCTGCTCTTTATTCAGTAGATGCATGAAATTGATGGCAACGCAGGTATAGGGTTTTGAACCATTCTCCTGTGCTTTTTGACTAAGCTCCATGGCAAAATCCCCAAAAAGGCCAATCTCTTTAGCCGGCGCCAGCTTTTTCAAAAACTCCTGCGTAAAGGCATCCCTTACGGCGACCAGCTCTGAGCTGGCTACAAAATTTCTCAAGATCTTGCGTCCCAACCATGAGGCGCCCTGCGCAGAGCTACATCCCAGGCAAATCACGGGGACCTTGTACTTTGCTGACACTTTGTTCACAAAGTGAAGAGACATGGGAAAGTGAAGTTTGTTATCTTCCAGCAGGGCCCCTCCCCCTACCATGACCAGGTCGCACTGCCTCAAATGCCCCTTGATCGTATTGATCCTGTACCGATTTCGAAAATACCTGAGCCCTATCCCCACGATATAGGTTTTGCGTATATCTGTATTTAAGAACTTATAGGATCGAGATCTATGCCCACCTACTGGCCGATCTTGGTGTAATGCTTCGGACAATTGGTGTACGTCTGCAATATCGTAAAGGTGCTGAAGGCTACCCAAGCCAATGAGCTTCACCTCGAAATTCGAATCTAAAAAATATTTTGCCGCGTGCCACCCTATGGCGCGATCGCCAAGGTTTTCAGTATTCCATTCCCCGAGTAAGGCCACCTTCTTTTTGGGTTTCAAATACATGCGTATAAAGTCATTAAAAGCCGGGCTTTATCGTTATATGCCGAAATGTACGCATACTAATAAAAATCTATTATCCATAGGCGTAACCTTAACATTATTATAATATTTAATACTATCATGTAATGAAAATTTCATATTGACCTTCACTACTTACCACCCGGATGAATTAGCTTTAAACCAAGTACATAAGCGCTAACCAGTAGTAGAAACAGGGATCAAATAAGTAGGTCCTTCCAAACTGATCGATCAAATTTTGAATTTGATATCTACCATTACCAGCCATAGGGAAAAGCTTTTCAAGCTAATAAAATCAGAAGGTTTTGTTAAGTATTTCAACAATACGTCCTGGCTGATGGTGGACAATGTGGCCAACCTTGCCATTTCGTTTGTGATCGGCATTTTTGTTGCCCGGTATTTGGGTCCATCGGATTTGGGATTATTAAATTTTGCCAAAAGCATCGCCAATGTTTTCGTGGTCTTTTGTACGTTGGGACTAGAAAAGATCTTGGTCAAGGATCTTATCAAAAAAAAGCTCAACTATGAATTGATCTTAGGCACCGGCCTGGCGCTGAAGGTGCTGGCCTCAGGCTTAAGTATCTTAATCTTTTCAACGTTCGGTAACCTGGCCATTCGTGAACCGCTCAGCTACCAGCTTACCCTTATCTTTGTCCTGGTCACTTTTTTTGATGCCTTTTCAGTCATCCGGTTCTATTTTCAGAGCCAGGTGAAATCAAGGTTCACCTCCCGGGTGGCATTGGTGAAGATCATCATAACCTCGCTTATCAAATTTTTGCTGATATACCTTGGCCTGCCCGTGATATACTTCGCTTATGTCGGCTTGTTTGAGGCTTTCGTTGGCACCATGGGGCTGATCTATGTCTTACACAAAAGAAGTGGGCATAGGCTCTGGCAGTTTAGATTCAACGTAAACTACGGCAAAGGCTTGGTTAAAGACGCTTGGCCGCTCCTGCTCTCTAATTTTGTGGTGCTGGTCTACATGGAAATTGACCAGGTCATGATCAAATATATGATAGATGCCTCCGCTGTCGGGCATTACTCGGTTTCCGTTAAATTTACAAACGTATGGTTTTTCGTAGGGGCTACGATCTGTAGCTCATTGTTTCCCGCTATATTGAATGCCAAAAATCATAACGAGGAGCTGTACCGTTCTCGCATGCAGAATTTGCTCAAGCTGCTGGCGGCGATCAGCATAACTATTTCACTTTTCGTTTTTTTGATCAGCAAGCCGCTCGTGAACATTTTGTTCGGCAGTGAATTCTTACCCTCGGTGCCTGCTTTGCAGATACAGGTATGGTCGTTGGTATTTGTTTACATGGGTATTGCCGGCTCCCAGTGGTATATTGCCGAAGACCTGCAAAAACTACTCCTTCTCAGGTCCTTCGTGGGCGCCGTTTGTAACATTCTTTTAAACCTCCTGTTGATCCCCCGCTATGGTATCAATGGCGCGGCAATTGCCACATTAGTCTCGCAGGTCATTGTCAATGTTATTGGCAACTTGTATTCCGCCAAAACCCGGCAGCTCCTGCTCATGCAATTTAAGGCGTTCAAGTTTTTCTAATTCAAAGGATCATGGATAAAAAAGGTATAGTACCGGTTTTTTTGATCTCGTTGCCTCGCTCTGGGTCGACCATGCTGCAGCGGATCCTTATGAATCACCCCAAGATATCCTCGCTGGCAGAACCGTGGTTTTTGTTACCTCAAATGTATGTGCTCCGGTCGCAGGGATTGTTAAGCGAGTACAATCAACGGGACACTTACTATGCCATGAAAGAGTTCATCGAGCAGCTTCCCAATGGCCTGGAGGATTATTATTCGTCGATACATGATTTTGCCATCTCCATCTATCAAAAGCAAAGCGACCCGGGGGCCGTATACTTCCTAGACAAAACCCCGCGCTATCATTTGATCATCAAAGAATTATCTGAAGCCTTTCCCGAAGCCAAATTTATTTTCTTGGTTAGAAACCCTATCCAGACCATTGCGTCTATGATCTCTACTTTCGCCCTCAAAGACATGCATTTTTATGAGATCGATCTCAAGAAAGGGTTTCAAAATATAGCGCAGGGGATGATTTCTTTGCAGCATCGTTCCATCACGGTGGATTACGATGATATTGTTCATAATAAAGATCATACCCTAGGAAAGATCATGGATTACCTGGGGCTAGAATTTGAGCCGGGACTATTCCGCTCTTTAAACGATAAGATCAACCACAGCAAATTTGGAGATAAGGTAGGGATCATGAGCAACGAGGTGTCCGCAAATTCCTCCACGAAATGGCATACTATGATCACCGACGGGGTAATAAAAAAATACATCACCCGCACACTGGAAGAGATCGACGCAGGCGAACTGGCCACGTATGGGTACAATAAAGAGGAACTGCTTAACAGTATCCCCAAAAAAAGTTGGCGCTTGTCCAGGGCTATGATATACAACCAATACAAGCTCACCCGGTCGAAATTGATCAAGCGATATCATCTCAACCTTTATCGCAAAAGGAACAGGAAGTGGATAAAAGACTCAATAATAAATTAGAAAATGTCAACATTGAAAATATCGATTGTCACGCCTTCCTTCAACCAGGGGAGGTACATTGAAAATGCGATACGAAGTGTCTTGGACCAAGGGTATGATAATTTTGAGCACATCATTTATGACAACTGCTCCACCGACGAGACACTGGAAGTTGTGGCAAAATACCCCCATGTTAAGTTTTATTCCGAACCCGATGAGGGCCAAAGCGATGCCTTGAATAAGGGGTTTCTCAAGGCCACGGGGGAGGTGATCGGCTGGCTGAATGCAGACGACCTCTACTGCCCAGGCACCTTCCAAAAAGTGAACGAGATCTTTGGCGACCAGGGGATAGACGCTATTTACTCCAACATTACGTTCGTTGATAAGGATAACCAGCACATCAGGAACCTAAGATCGCACAGGCCGCTGAGATGGCTCTCCCTCCTCTACACGTTCATACAATCCACCTCGTTCTTTTTTCGGAGCGAAATCATCAAGAACAATCACCTAATCGATAAAAACCTCCACTATTCCATGGATAAAGATTTCTTCACCCGGCTGTTGTATGCAGGATATAAATTCAAGTATGTAGATGACTATTTTGCCTATTTCCGGCGACACGAAACCAACAAGACCAAGTCGTCGAAAGAGTTAAGCAAAAAAGATATTTACGAAAGCATATACATTATCAATAAAAATACCGGGTTAAACCTAGGTTTTAACGGGTTTACAAGCTTCATGTACCAGCTAGCGATGAGTATAATTGCGAAACCTACCCGCCGCTTTTTGGTTTTGTCCTCCTCTTTACAAAAAAAAGCGCCTTAAAATGAAAATAGCGTACGTTACTACCTATGATGCCACGGACCCCAATGCGTGGTCCGGTTCCGGGCATTACATGTACCATGCATTGATACAAGCGGGATTCGAGGTAGAGGTTATCGGGGGGCTCAAAAATAAATTCAACCTGCTTTTTAGCGCAAAAAAGCTTATCCTGAAGTTCATTTTCGGCAAAAACTACCTGAAAGACCGGGAGCCAGTTATTGTCAAAAATTATGCCCGGCAGCTTGAAAACCGGCTAGGCAGCACGGAATACGACCTCGTATTCAGCCCTAGCTCAATTCCCTTAGCCTATCTAAGCGTGGACAAACCCATGGTATTCTGGACCGACGCAACTTTTGCCGGGATGATCGATTTCTACCCGGATTTCAGTAATTTCTCGAAGCAGACCCTCCGTATGGGAAATCAAATGGAGCAGCTGGCACTGGATAAGTGCAAGTATGTTGTGTATTCATCCGAATGGGCCGCGAAAACGGCAACAGATCATTACGAGGTTACACCTGCCAAAATAAAAGTGGTCCCCTTTGGCGCAAACATTCCCTCGGCAGGCTACCCGACCCCTGCCGAAAAAGTGTTAGAGGCAAAAGAAGCCGGCAAGATCAAATTACTATTTATCGCGGTGGATTGGTATCGTAAAGGGGGAGATAAAGTGCTTGAAATTGCCGAATACATCAACGAAAAGGGACATGCTTGCGAACTGCACATCGCAGGCTGTCAACCCCCACAAAAGACGGGGCCAATGGTTTTTTCACATGGGTTTTTAAACAAATCAAATCCCGGTGACCTCGCTAAGTTAAAGTCGCTTTTCGAATCCTCGCATTTTTTCCTTTTGCCCACAAGAGCAGATTGTGTACCCGTGGTCCTGGCGGAATCCTGCGCCTATGGCCTACCCTGCATCACGACCAATGTAGGGGGCATAACTTCAGCCATCCAAGAGGGACTGAACGGCTTTACATTTGACGTCAATGCAGATGTATCCTTGTATGCCAATAAAATCATTGACGTCTACAACGACCCGGGGCAGTATAAAACCCTCGTAGAAAACACCTTAAAACAATACGAAGAAAGGCTAAACTGGCATTCGGCAGGCCAGACGTTGAAGGAGATCCTAACAAGTAAGGTTTAAAGACCGGGCCAAATAATTTGTTTTTATTGCTGTCCTATTACTTGTCCTCGTTTGTAACGAGGACACCCGGGCAGTACGTTTGTAACGCACGTTTTTACCACAAGAACAAGAGCGCTCATCGTTACGAACACACCCATACAATTGTGAAAAATCACATCATAAATGCTTTGGTTTCATCTCAATTCACACACATACCCGGCACAAGAAACCGCTTCGTATAACGGCCTGTTTTTTCATTTTTGAGCAAGGTAATATACTAAACCCACCCCTGGGGAAATGAAGGTGAACCCACCCAAATCCTGTCATCAATAGGCCCGTATTACAGTCCATTTATTTCAAACCCAAGCCATTAAATATTTATTAAATGTTTGGAAAACAAGGGCTTATTTCCGGCACTTAATGATCACCCAAACATAACATTTACGACCCCTCCAGGTAGACCTTTTTAACTATTTTAAATTACTCTAACTAATTGTAAATGACCAATATCCAAAACTGATCATGAATATCTTAGTCACAGGCTCTAACGGTCTTATAGGAAGCGAAATTGTTGAAAACTATTGTCAAAAAGGGTGGAATGTGTATGGGATCGATAATAATATGAGGGAAGATTTCTTTGGCAAGAATGGGAACACCCGCTGGAATCGCGATCGATTGAAAAACAAGTACAGCAATTATTTGCATTTTGATATTGACATTCGCGACCGGCAGGCGGTACTGGCTTTTTTGGAAAACCATAAATTCCATGCCCTGGTCCATGCCGCGGCACAGCCCAGCCACGACCTGGCAGCCCAGCGGCCCTTTGATGATTTTGATACCAACGCTAACGGTACCTTAAACTTACTGGAAGGCATACGCCTAACTTCAAGGGATACCATATTTGTGCACCTATCTACGAATAAAGTTTACGGAGATGCGCCAAACAACTTGGACCTGGTAGAAAAAGAAACGCGCTTCGATTATGTGGACGCATCATTTGCCGATGGCATAGAGGAGAATTTTACAATTGACCAGTCCAAGCACTCCCTATTTGGAGCCTCTAAAGTGGCGGCGGACATCTTGGTACAGGAGTACGGGCGTTATTTCCAAATCCCTACCTGCTGCCTTCGCGGGGGATGCCTTACCGGGCCAAATCATTCCGGGGTGGAGCTACATGGATTTCTCAGCTATTTGATCAAGTGCAATCTTGAAAACCGTGAATATACCATCTTCGGCTATAAGGGTAAACAGGTGCGTGATAACATCCACGCGTATGATGTATTAAGTTTTATCGAACGCTTTATCGAAAGCCCGCGCATGGCCGAGGTATATAACTTGGGCGGGGGACGTGATAACTCTATTTCCATCCTGGAGGCCTTCCAGCTTATAGAAAATATTTCGGGTAAACCCATGCGGTACACCTACTCGGAAACTAACCGCGAGGGAGACCACATTTGCTACATCTCGAATTTATCTAAAATCAAATCGCACTACCCGGGCTGGGACATCACCAAATCTTTAACGACTACTTTCGAAGAGATCTACGAGGCTTGGGAAAAGAGGCTGATGGTTGAGAATAAAGTATGACCCGTTTTACCCTGGGATAACATTCAATCAAACCGTTGAATTTAGTAAAACCCGAACTCGATAACTATTAACCAGTTTGATGTTATCTCGGGTAGTTTCGACGAGTACGCTTGGTGAACCTTAGTGCATTTGTGCCTTGGTGGCGAAGCTTCCTCGGCCACCGAGGCACTAATCACGAAGGGATCTTCTTTGCTCTTTAATTATTATATTGAGCTCACGTTAAAAGGTTGAAACTCACCTTGCTCAACCTTAGGGCACCATTGAAAATTCAAATGGCGTGTGGAGGGGAGACATCCAGGAACAGCGCGGCACATTTGAGGCATGTGGGTAAGCAGGCCATAGGGGTTGG
>JANQLQ010000269.1 GCA_028280565.1 Fulvivirga sp. | reverse complement strand
GTTTTGCGCGGAAAATGGGCTTTGTTGCTGGCGCCCTTTTCTTTTGTTTCGTTTTCTTTTGGGCGTGCAAAAGAAAATGAAAACTGGACTTAGAACCACTACATCCCGCGTATACTGCTCATTTACAGGCGGGCACTACCCGAAACATCTTAAAAAGATAGATTAACCTACCAAAATTAAACGTTTTCCTGCCAGGTTAATTTCCAAGAACGCCTACGCCCACTTATAAAGCAATAATCCAGCTCATTAAAAACTCACCACGCCTTAAATTTCGCTAATCTAGGCGTTCAGTTCCCGGCGGGGAAAGAGATCCGTTTTGAGATTTTAAAAGGATCATACTTCTTTTCCCCGGGGTTTTATCAAAAATACTAATATTCCTTTTCCACTTCCTTTATTCCTGAGGCCTACGAGTAGCATTCAATGCCTGCAAGGCTCACAAGTAACCCGAACTTCTCAATAAAAAAACAAAAAGCTAACCATCGAGGATTGTTTTCAATTACGATTTTTTTTTAAATTGCAATATGTATATATGTAGAACATATAATCTTATTCAATCGTCTCCTAAAGCAAACCCCGCGCTAAATCATAATCCACACTAAACCTTTAAACTATGATTTCATTATCTACAAGTAAAACAAGGGCAAGCCTTCTCTTGGCAATGTTATTACAATGCCTTTTCATAGGGAGATCATTGGCTTTAGAAGCCATGGTTAAGCCTGCCGAATTGGTTTTCCAAGATGACAAAATAAAAGTGGCCGGTAAAGTAACGGCCGTTGACGTTCCTGACGGTCTGCCGGGTGTATCTGTATATGTTGACGGTACGACTATCGGTACAATAACGGATGTTAACGGTGACTACAGCATTGAGGCTCCCTCTAGCGCTGTGCTGATCTTCAGTTATGTAGGATACATCACCGAGAGAACGCCTATTGCGAACCAAAGTGCGATCAATGTAGACCTTACCCCGGATATCACTGCATTAGAGGAAGTAGTGGTGGTAGGCTATGGAGCAGTGAAGAAGAAAGAGCTCACCGGTGCAGTAGTATCCATGAATGCTGAAAAGATAAAGGAGACCAACAAGGTAAATGCTGTCCAGGCATTACAAGGACAGGTGTCAGGCGTGGATATCCAAGCTGCCGGTAATAAGCCCGGTGAGCCTTTCAACATTCGAATCAGGGGGGCTAGCACCATCAATAGTAATGAGTCCATCGGCAATGGTGGCTACAGCGCTGGGCAAAACCCACTTTTCGTGGTCGACGGCATTTTTGTAAATGATATCACTTTTTTGAACCCGGCCGATATAGAGCGGATAGATGTACTCAAAGATGCCTCGTCAACGGCCATTTATGGTTCCCGGGGTACCAATGGGGTGGTGATCATCACTACCAAAAGAGGGGACTTAGACACCAAGCTTAACATTAAGTATGATGCATACCATGGCATCAGGCAGCCTTATAATTTCCCCCGGATATTTGAAGGGGAAGAGTTTGTAGACTTCTTTACCGATGCCGTGGTTGGGGTGGAAAACAGCGGCGGAAATACCAACTTTACCCGGGATGATGTAGTACTCGCTGATTTTCTGCGACCCAATGAAATAGAAAATATCAATAATGGTAACTACGTGGATTGGGTAGACCTCATTAAGCAAAATGGTATTCAATCCAACCACACCTTAAATCTATCTGGCGGTAGCTCTAAAACGGCCTACAACTTTAGCCTGGGTTACACGAAAGATGAAGGAACTTTCCCCGGTGAAAACCTAGACCGGTATAACTTATCAGGCAGTATCCAATCAGACCTAAGTGATAAACTAACGCTTTCGTTTAGCAATTATGTTACCTACCAAGTAAGGGATGAAGGCAGCCGGGAAGGTTTTAGAAGTGCATACCGGCTGAGGCCTACAGGTAGCGTATTCGAAGATAATGGTGAGTTACGTTTTTTCCCTTTGGAAGCCGAGACGTTCATTACCAACCCACTGTTTGAAGAAGATAACATAACCCGGGAGACCCAATCTATTAATTACGTAGGCAACATTTCCGTTACGCTCAGGCTTCTTGACAACCTCGAAGTTACCTCATCTTTCTCTCCCAATATCGATTTCAGCCGCTATGGTGAGTACCGGGGGCTCCTTAGCAAATCGGTCAGTGATCGCCCGGAGAGAAGACGGGCCCAGGTAGATCATGCCAATAGGCTGGCTTACACCTGGGATAACATCATTAATTATCGTTTGAACTTGTCCAACGAACATTCATTAAAAGCTACTTTCATTACTTCTACCTTTATGGACAGGATAGAAGACTATCAAAACCAAGTGAGGGATTTTGATACCGATGAATTCCTGTTCCATAATATTGATGCCGGCTCGGACATACGCCAGTTACGAAGCAATCTTCAAAAACAAACGTTACAGTCGTTCACAGGAAGGCTAGGTTATACGTTCAGGGATAAATACTTATTCACCTTGACGGGCAGGTACGATGGCGCTTCTATCCTATCCGAAGGAAACAAATGGGCGTTTTTCCCTTCGGCTGCTTTTGCCTGGCGTGTGATCGATGAAGGATTCATGGCTGACCAGGGCATATTTACTGACTTAAAGTTACGCCTGAGCTATGGAGAGACCGGTAATAATGGAACTGGCGGAGGCCTGGCACCGCTCCAATCTCAATCTCTACTCGATTTCCAGTTTACCAATTTAGGAGATCAGCCCCAGGCTGCCGTAGGTTTCTCCAACTTGGCCAACCAAGATCTCAAATGGGAAAGAACAAGAGAGGTTAACATCGGGCTTGACTTTGGCTTGTTGAAAAACAGGTTGTACGGTTCTGTAGACTTTTACAACCGGAATTCCGTAGATGTGATCTTTCAACGCTCCCTGCCAAGAGTAACCGGTTTTAGTGGCGTATTTGATAACATCGGCGAGGTGAGGAACAGGGGGATCGAGCTCGGGATCAACAGCATTAACGTAGACGCCGGAGCCTTTAAATGGACCACCTCTATCAACTTCGCAAGAAATCAAAACGAGATCATAAAACTCATTGATGAAGTAGATGAGCTAAGGTTCACGGTAAGAGAAGCCGAGCTTATCCATAGGGTGGGAGAAGAAGTAGGTTCTATCTTTTACTATGAATTCGATGGGATCTGGCAAGAAAATGAAGCTGACGAAGCCGAGAGGTTCGGACAAAGGCCCGGGCAGGTTAAAGTGAAAGATATCGACAACAACGGCCAGATCACGGGTGACGACAGGACTATTTTAGGCTCTGCCCTGCCCGACTGGACAGGGGGTATGACCAATGTCTTTAATTATAAGGGATTAGACTTTTCAATTTTCGTGACTACACGGCAGGGAGTAAAAGAGTATAGCTGGTTCCATCGATCCCATGGATGGGATGCAGATGATGACCCTGCACGGTTCAACGGTCTAAAAACCAACTATTGGACCCCGGACAATCCTTCTAACGAGTGGTGGCAGCCTGGTAATGCTGGACCATGGAAAAGAGCTATGTTTTACAGGGACGTCTCCTTCGTGAAGATAGGCTACATAACGCTAGGCTATACCATCCCTTCAGAGCTTACTGAAAAATTGAAACTGGGAAGCTTAAGAGTATACTTTACCGCCCACAATCCTTTCATTTTTACAGATTACGAAGGATGGGATCCTGAAACCGCCTCCCGTAACTCATGGGGCTCTGCATTCCTGGCCCGTACGCTAATCGGTGGTGTGAATGTTAGTTTCTAATTATCAAAATCAAGAGATCATGAAAAAGATAAATTCATACGTACAGGTAGCTTTACTGGTTTTGCTGATAGGCACGATCACCAGCAGTTGTGAAGATTTCCTGGAAGAAGAAAACAGGACGAACCTGACAGACGAAAATGCATTCGACGAACCTGGAGCATTCGCCCAATTGGTAGCCAACACTTACAATAAAATGCGTGCGGCTACGATCCGGTTCAGCCTTGATAATACCGGGACAGATATTATCACGCGGAAAGCGATCATTGCCGGTGCCAATGAACTTAATGATTATGTCAATATAGACCCGGCCAACGGGACGATCAGTGACTACTGGAACGATCACTATGACGTTGTAACCGCTGCTAACCTTACCATTTCCCGTGTAAATGAAATTCCTGGGCTTTCCGATGAAGAAATAGATCTTGGACTGGGAGAAGTACGATTTTTCCGGGCATTCGCCTACTTCAAGCTGGTAGAGCAGTTCGGGGATGTGCCGCTTATCCTGGAGGAGATCACCACCGCCAGGACGGATTTCACCCGGGCTCCTCAAAATGAAGTATACGAGCAAATATTGAGCGACCTAGACGATGCCATTGCCAATGTGGAAGCCAATCCCGAACAGTACGGCAGGGTGTCTAAAGACGCCGCAAGGCACTTAAAAGCCAAGGTTTTACTGACTCGCGGTTATAAATCTTTTGCCAACTCTAGTGACTTCGCCGATGCCGCTGCACTGGCGGAGACCGTGATCGCAAGCCACCCGTTAGTAAGTGATTTTGCTTCGCTCACCTCGATAGAAAATCAAAGAAACTCCGAAGTCATCTTAGCCATGCTATACGGTACGGAACAACTCGCCGTAGGCAGGGGAAACAACCGGCACAAGCTTTTCAAATTCACCTACGACCTGTACCCGGGAATGGAAAGGACACAGGAATTCAACAATGGGACAGATGATGCACCTACTCCTTTCTACTACACACTTTTTGAAGACGAAGATGAAAGAGAAGAAGCCACGTTGAGAAGGGTGATCTTTGCAATAAGGGACTCTGACGACGGCTCGATACTGATCGGGGATACAGCCATCTTTTTCCCGGAGGTCCCTTGGACGGACGAGCAAAAAGCAGGAGTAAATTACCAAGTCGTCAACGAAGGTGACTATTTCCGGCCGAACGGGTTTTCTACAGTTCACTTTCCAATGTTCAGGAGATACGATGATCCAGTCGCACCTCTTACCACTACCGACGGTAATCCCCTGGGGCAGCGAGACGCGGCCATCATCCGATCCGGGGAAACCATCCTGCTAGCCGCAGAAGCACAACTGAACGCAGGCAATGCCGAAGCGGCAGCTAATCACCTCAATACACTCAGGGCACGGGCAGGCATTACTACCATCCTATCTGCGGCTGATGTAGACCTTGATTTTATTTTAGATGAAAGGGCTAGGGAATTAGCCGGAGAGGTAAGCCGGTGGCTAGACCTAAAAAGAACCGGGAAACTGATTGAAAGGGTGCTGGCGCATAATCCTCATGCCGCCCTTAATAACGCTATTGAGCCAAGGCACCTGGTCAGGCCTATTCCCCAGGCTGAAGTAGACCTGAGCAATGGGTCCATTAGACAAAATGATGATTATTAGTCGGGGGTTAAATACGGAGAGAAGGTTATCCTATGCTAGGGTGACCTTCCTCCTTTTTTCATAGCTCACGATCGTTGTTGACTCAAATCCTACGCTAGGTGAAGGCTTTGAGATCTTCTTAGTTCAAAAGCACAATCCCGCCCAAGCCGTTGGGCTCTTACTCCCGGTCAACTTCTCATTACTTCCTGTAGTGGGAATAAATAAATTCTTGATTAAAATCGTTTCATGAAAGCTTTATTACCCTTTTCCTGCATATTGTTACTACTAAATGGCCTGCAAAGCTGCAATTCATCCCAAGATGATAGCTATGTGATCATCCTAGGCTCCAAAGCTTCCAGGATAGAAAAGCTTGTGGCCGAGGATCTAAAAGAGGACCTGGGAAAAACAACGGGCGCTACAGTATCCATCGTAGAAGAAAGTGCCAAGCTTCCCCAGGAGGGGGTGTATTATGCCACTGGTACACCTGCCTCTAGCAGCTATATCGCACGGCTGGCAGATGAAGGGCTGATCACCTGGAGTCCAAACTCGGAGGGAACAAGTGAAGGGATATGGGGCAAGCTGACAGTAGACGGCAATGACGTGGTCGTACTGGCCGGTCTTAATTTAGCAGGAGCCCAAAATGCCCTGTACAGCTATTGTCATGAAGTACTGGGCGTAGACCCTTTTTCTTATTGGACAGGAAGCCAGCCGGCAAGCGGTGACAACATCGATCCTTTACACTTTCAAGATCAAAAAATCAGTCCCCCGGCAGTGCCCATTTTATGCTACTTTGAAAATGATGTGGACGAATTGGCCAACCTCAAAGCACCTTTGCTGGAATACGACTGGGAATCTTACACTGAGATGATCAATGCATTGGTCCGTGTCGGGTACAACGCCATCCATCTTTTCGATATGCTGGGACGGCCCGAGTTTTTCATGCGCCCGGAGTACCAAGCCCTACGCCCCGGCTATGATATAAGGCTGGACTACATCGACAGTATGATAAATTACGCTCATGATAAAGGGATGCTGGTACAAATAGACATGGCGCTTGGATATAAGATCAAACCCTTAGAGGAAACAAAAGCAAACTGCTGGAAAGAATATAAAAATGATTGGATAGAGACCTGGCAATACTACTTTGAGAAGACACCCCTCGGAAAAGCCGATATTTTTGTATTGAGGCCAAGACACCAAGTTTGGGATTGGGAATACGAAAGCTCTTGCGGAGAGAATAAGATAGAGGTCTTCAATGAGGTGTATAAAGAATTTGGAGAAATTGTAGACCACTACAAGCCCGGGGCTAAAAAGGTAGTGATCTGCTATGCAGATGCCATGGAAATGTTCAACGAGGGGTTCAGCCCTCCTAAAGATTTTATCATCGCTTGGTCAGACGATGGCTGGGGAGGCTTCCAATACCTGCCCGATAGTACACGGGGCTACAAATTCGGCACCTACATGCATGCGGGATTCTGGCTCAATCATACGGTTCATGACCCCTACCCGGAAAAGATCGATAGTGTCATGACCATGATGTTCGACCGGTACGGCGCTGATCAATATTGTATGGTCAACGGGCAACAGTTCAGGCCATTTTTGCTGAACCTGGAAGCCTTCAGCCGTATCGCGAGGGCGCCGGCCACCTTTGATGGGAAACGTTTTTATCATGAATGGACCAAACGATATTTCGGTGATTCGCTAGCTGCTATTGCTGTAGAGGCCATGCAGCTCTTACATGCGACACAATTTGATAATAAAGGCTATGTGGAGCATCTATGGGAAATAAAAGAAGCCATCGCATACCTATCCGATTTACCTCTCGAAAGGCCGGGAAAAACTCCCATTCCTTCAAGCTATGAAAGTGTAGCCAACGACATTCAACCCACCCAGCGAAGAATGGCACTTATCGAGCAGGCACTGGGAAAAGGCGAGGAGGGATTCGCTATGTCCAGCGCTTCCGTATTCTACCATGATTATGTGTACTTACCTATTGTATTATACCATGATTTGATCCGTTTTGAAAGCACCCTCCATCAGATGGCCCTAGTAAAAAAAGAATTCGAGCAAACCGGCATTGACTCGTTGATTGACCAGGCAAAAAATCATCTACAAAACGCTCGCGCCACATTAAAACTGGTCTATGAACACCGGTTGGAAGGGGATAAAAACCCAAAATGGGAGAGCTGGTACCACCCCAAAAAAAGAAGACCGAATAATGGATTTCCTACCCCGGAAATGCTGGACATCCTAGAAAAAAACATGACCACTTGGAAGCAAAAAAGATAACCCCTGGAAAAATGACATACCAAAAACTATTCTACCTACTCTTTTTGTTGGCCGCCGTGCTCATTACTTCTTGCCAGCCTCAACAAAAAGAACAAGATATATCACAACTACAACCTGTAGACCTGGTATATCCCCTGCTCGACGCCGCTAATTCTAGGTGGTTTTTCTTTAACTCGGCCAGCCGGCCTTTTGGCATGGTTAATTTAAGCCCGGACACCCAAAAAGAAGGAACATGGGGCAGCGGGTATCGCTACGACGTGGATACTATCAAAGGATTTAGCCACATCCATGCATGGCAGCTGGCAGGAGTAGAAGTAATGCCAGTCGCTTTTGACCAAGACGAGCTTACGGGTGTATTTGCAGATCATAGCTCTCCATTTGATCACGACGGTGAAAAAGTAAACCCCGGGTACCACCGGGTAGGACTAGACCGGTACAATATCTTCGCAGAACTTACCAGCACTACCAGGGTAGGGTTTCACCGGTACACTTTCACCCGTAAAAAGAACATGGGCGTATTGTTCAACTTAGGCGGATGGCTGGGACCCTGTGAAATTATAAAAGGGGAAATGAAACAGGTGGGCAAAAGGGAAATTGAAGGCACGTTGGTAAATGCCCCGACTAAACGCAGGCCTAAGGAGTTCCAGGTATATTTTAATGTGCAGTTTAGCCATGATATCGACGCTTGGCTCACTCCACAGGATAGCGCGTCGAACAAAGTGATCGTTACGTTCACCAACGTAAAAGACCAGCCCCTCCTGATGAAAGTAGCGCTCTCTTATACCTCACCCGCACAGGCAGTCAAAAATAGGACCGCGGAACTACCCCATTGGAATTTCGGTCAAATCGTAGAAGAATCACGTGACCATTGGAATGACCTGTTAAGCCGTATCCAAATCGAAGGAGGCACCGAGCAAGATCAAAAACGTTTCTACACCGATCTATGGCATGCTTTGCAAGGACGACGCATCATCAGCGATGTGGAGGGTTATTACCCCGATTACACTGGGGAGGTCAAGGAGGTGAAGCGGATCCCGCTAGGGGAAAATGGGAAACCTAAATTCAATCACTATAACTCTGATGCCTTTTGGGGAGCACAGTGGACCTTGAACACCCTTTGGCACCTGGTATACCCCGAGGTCACAGAAGAATTTGTCAACTCCCTCCTGCTTTACTACCGGGATGGCGGGCTCATACCCCGCGGACCTTCAGGGGGGAATTATACAAACGTGATGACGGGAGCATCTAGCACCCCCTTCATCGTAAGCGCTTACCAAAAGGGGATCCGAGGGTATGACATAGCACAGGCCTACGAAGGATTGAAAAAGAACCATTTACCAGCAGGTATGATGGGGCGATCTGGCTATGAGCACTATTCCGCACAGGGAGGAGGCCTGGAACATTACATAGAAAAAGGATACGTACCCTACCCGATACCCGAAGGCGACTTTGGATACCACCAAGATGGGGCGAGCCTCACCCTGGAGTACGCTTACCAAGACTGGACCCTGGCCCAGCTAGCCAAGTCATTGGGATACGAAGAAGACTATCAATGTTTTCTTAAAAGGTCAGGAAACTACAAAAACCAATTTGATACAGTAAGTGGATGGATCCGCCCACGGAATATAAAAGGACAATGGAAAGAACCTTTCGATCCTTTCCTCTATGAAAATGGTTTCAACGAAGCTAACGGGGCACAAGCCATGTGGTTCGTGCCGCACGACCCTGAGGGGTTAGCTACCCTGCTAGGCGACAAGCCGAAAGCCGTTGACCGGCTTAACGCTTTTTTTGAAGAAGCCAGCACACTAAATTTTACTGCCGGCACGTCGCATGATAGGGAAAAACACCCGGAATACACCCGCATTCCCATCAACTACGGGAATCAACCCTCTATTCAAACTGCATTTATTTTCAACCATTTCGGGCGCCCAGGTCTTACACAATATTGGTCGCGCCAAGTGGCCCGTAAGGCTTTTGGAGGCTTATCTCCCTACACCGGCTACAACGGTGACGAAGATCAAGGCCTCATGGGCGCATTAGCCGTGCTACTCAAGGTAGGGCTTTTTCAAGTGAACGGCGGCACCGAGCCAAATCCTAACTATGAGCTGGGAAGCCCCATTTTTGATAAGATCACCATTGCTCTACACCCCGACTACTACCCGGGAGGATCATTCGAGATCCAAGTAAACAATAATAGGGTCGAGAATTACTACATTGAAAGTGCCGAGATCAATGACAAAACACTGGATGATTTTTTCATAGATCACGAGGCCATTGTAAACGGCGGAAAACTGGTGCTTAATATGACCTCTAAGCCACTGCCTTGATTTAGCAAATTTTTAGGTGATAAGGCTAATGTGACTAGTTTGATAGATTATACGCAAATAACTGGCTTCACAACAAGAATTGAAGGGCAACTCTCAATTCACTCAATAGAAACGAGAAATACATACATAGAAACGTCATTCCTTACTTTCTACCATCGTCATTCCTTGCAGCCTGTGCGTTGGGCTAGGCGTGACAAGGAATCTGCGAAGTCGCGAAACGAAAATCCAGTACACTAAAAATAAGGTTCACGTTCAACAACACAGCAGGTTCCTGCTCTCGCGCATAGCTTACCCCGCAAGGAATGAAGATAAAGAAGGTTTTTTCGTTTTTTGATGAGGATATCTCAATAGTTCCTTTACCGGCAAACCCCTATTTACCAGGTAATTGCACCTGGTAAAATAGAACCAGGCAAAAGGCAATCTCCGGGGCCCTCAGCGGTTTTCTCCGTTTCCTCCGCGGTTAAAAAACACATTATCGAAAGATACTCACAACCACCTAAAGCCGCTTATAATGCGGGGTAAGATGTTCACGCATATTCTCCCTGAATTGCGTAGGTGTACCCGTCTTCAGCGTTTCTATCAAGTCAAAATGATCGATATTACCCTTTTCCGGTTTTTTTTCCAGCTTAGCCTCTACCTCCATCATATAGTTAAATACCGGGAGCAACATCTGCTGGAAGCGCTTTAACGTCTCGTTCCCTGACATCTCGTACAGCCTAGAATGAAACTCTATTTCGTATGACAGCCGGACTTTCAAAGAAGTGGTTCTTGGGTCTTTTGCCTCCCGCTGGGCTATATTTTCTAACTTGTCAATATCCTCTTCCTTCAAACGCGCAAAGATCAAGTCACCCATTCCCACCTCTAGGACCAGTCGTAGTTCAAATAGGTTTTTCATGGCCTCGTCGCCCAAAATATCAGGGTCTAAGACCCTCTCTACCCCGCTTAACAAGTCGGGCTCGGTCAGGATCATACCCTTGCGCTTCTTGGACTCCACGATGCCCAACATTCTTAACCGGCTTAGCGCTTCCCTGACAATGTTCCTGCTTACCCCTAAATATTCCGCTAGCTCCGTTTCTTTTGGCAAAGGATCACCCGCTGAAAATTTATTCTGTTTTAAATATTCCATCAAGCTTGATTCCACTTGATCCGCTAATGACCTCGATTTGATGGGTTGTAGGGGCTTCGTATTCTTTATCACTTCCCGGTAATTTTTTGTAAATGTGTTCTTCCAAAGGATTGTTCAAAAATAACACATATCACTAACAATATATTTTGGGGTTTTAGTATATTGGTATATGTATATATGTACTACATAAATAAGATGAATTACTTTGATATACAAGACTTTGGGGCGAAAGGTGATGGAAAAACAGATGACGCCCGGGCCATTCAAGCCGCTATTAATGCATGCAACGGCGCTGGAGGAGGGGTTGTAATGGTTCCACCGGGCAAAACATTCTTATCTGGCCCGTTCAAACTGAGATCAAATGTAGAGTTCCATGTGCAAACCGGGGCAAGACTACTGGCTAATCCCGATGAAACCGTTTATATTGAAAGTGCCTTCCGAGAGAACAAAGGGGAAGGAACCATTTGGATCGGTGGAGAAGGGCTTGAAATGGTCACCATCGCCGGGGGAGGTATAATCGATGGGAACGGCACTGCTTTCATGGGGCAGGAGCTAGACGACTCTTTTGCGTTAAAACCTTTTGATATAGTGGATCCAAGGCCTCACATATTAACAATAATAGGCGCTAAAAACTTCAGGATAAGAGATATTACTTTTGCCAACGCCGCCTACTGGGGGCTTCACCTGGTAGGATGTGATAACGTAACGATCTCCGATGTCACCATCCTGAACAGCTTAAAGGTAAGAAATGGCGATGGTATCGATCTTGATCATAGTAAGAATGTTCGCATCAGCAATTGCCATATAGAATCGGGTGATGATTGTATCTGTTTCAAAAACAGGAGGGAATATGCCGAATTTGGCCCCTGCGAGAACATCACCGTCACAGGATGCACCCTGACCTCCACATCGTGTTCTATAAAAATAGGCTCTGAAAACGTAGACAGGATCAGCCATGTGACCTTCACCAATTGTATCATCAGGAATAGCAACAGGGGCGTAGGCATACAGCACCGTGATGAGGGCAGTGTATCTGACATCCTATTTTCAAACTTGATCATAGAGTGCCGCCTATTCTCCGATACCTGGTGGGGCAAAGCTGAGCCTATTTATGTGACTGCCTACCCACGGTCTGCGGATGATCACAAAGATGGGGGGTGGAGATTCCCCGAAGGTGAGCGCGCAGGCAAAGTAGGACAAGTCAAGAATATAACCTTTAGCAATATCCGTTGCAAAAGTGAGAACGGGATATTCGTAGGGGCCGAATACCCGGGGAATATCTCCGGCTTAAGATTCAACGACGTTGACTTGGAGATCAACAAGTCCACTGCATACCCTGGCGGAATGTACGATTGCCGTCCCTGTGCAGGAGAGGGGATGATCAAAGGACATACCTCGGGGTTTTATTTTGAAAATGCCAGCGAGGTTTCTGTGAGTAACTGCTCCGTCAAATGGGGCGATAACAGACCAAGCTACTACCAAAACGCGCTGATGGCCAGGAATGTAAAAGGGTTGACCCTGGAAAATTTCGAGGGGGAGGCGGCCTTTGACGATAGGGCGGCCGTAGAAATATATGATGCAGATCGAGTACTACAAAAAACGACAGGAAATAACTGATGTTCGGCCTGTCCATCCCTGATATTATCGTCATTATCCTCTACTTTGCTGTAATTGTGATCATCGGGATCAAAGCCAGCCTCGGGATCAAGAGCGAAGAAGATTTTTTCCTGGGGGGCAGAAAGTTCGGGAAGCTGGTATCGACCTTTGCCAGCTTCGGCCAAGCTACCTCTGCCGACGGCCCGGCCGGCGTAGCCACCACCACCTATAATAATGGCGCCAGTGGCATCTGGAGCTCCTTGTTAATGCTCTTTGCCACACCGCTTTTTTGGATCACTGCCCCATGGCTGCGGCGCTTAAGGATCATCACCATGGGTGATTTTTACCTGGAGCGCTACGGCTCTAAGAAAATGGCCGCTACTTACGCTTTAGTGGCCACAATCGGTATGATGGGACTGCTTTCTATGGGCTATGTTGCCGTCACTAAAACGATCATAGCCGCCACGGCCAAAACACCCCAGCAGCTCACGATCGATGAACAAAATGAAAAAAAACTGGCCGAAAAACTCTACCGGTTAGAAAACACAGATTTTGACCATTTGACAGGCCCGGAAAAGGAAGAATTAGCCACGCTGAGGAGGCTCCGCCCCCGCAGTATATTCTCGTCCGTTAACGTACCCCTGCTGGTATGGGGCATTTGCCTGGTCGTTGTCGTCTACACCTCGCTAGGGGGGTTAGAAGCGGCCTTCTACACGGATATGTTGCAAGGAATATTTATCATATTACTTTCTTTTATGCTGATCCCCTTTGCCTGGGCCAATATTAACCAGCTTTTTGGCGGATCGGGCAGCATGCAAGCGCTAACCCACCTCCACGAGCGGCTGCCGGGTAATTTTTTCGAGATCTTTGGCTCTCCTACAGTGATAGACTTTACATGGTATTTTATCCTTGTTGCAGGCATCGTTTCTATCGTTACGGTAGTGACACAACCCAACCAACTGGTAACTGCTGGTGCCGCCAAAGATGAAAGTGCCGCCCGCTTCGGCTTTGTTACTGGCACATTCATGAAAAGACTAGTCACCATCCTATGGGGCGTTTTAGGGCTGGCGGCTATCCTCCTTTATATGGGCACACTTACCGACCCGGACCTAGTCTGGGGTCACGCTACTCGTGAATTGCTAGGCCCGCTGGGTATAGGGTTGGTCGGCCTGATGCTAGCGAGTATGATGGCCGCGCTGATGTCTACAGCCGACACCTTGACACTTACTGTTTCCGGGCTGATCGTAAGGAACTTGTACCAACCTTTTCATCCCGCAAAGCCCGGGAAACATTACCTATGGGTGGGGAGAATTGCCGGGGCAGTTTACCTTGCCGGCGCTGCGCTTATCAGCACACAATTTGACGGGCTATTACAGGTCATAAAGTTTGTATGGGAGTTTTTCGTGATCTTTGCCGCCGCTTTCTGGTTAGGTTTAAAATGGCGCAGGGCCAATGCCACTGGCGCCTGGGCCTCTATTCTTAGTACATTTGCCTTCTTTTACTTTATCCCTACCCTACTCCCTTTATTGGCACCGGGATTAAAAACTACCCCCTACTTGCTTAAACAAACCAGTCCCGCCCCCATTGAGAGAGAGTACATCGCCAAGGAAATTGATGTTGAAAATCGCAACCGGCAGCTATTAGAATGGGAACGCGCAAATGCCCTGGGCAACGCCCTAGGTGAAAAGCCAAAAGCTATAACGCCCGGACAAAAAATTCAAAAGTCTTTCACTTTACCGCAAAAATCAATTTTTTGGTCGAAAGGTATTGCCCCCGCTGAAGCAGGTATAATGCAGGGTGAAGGATACTTGTACCTGGAATTGATCCTACTGGATAAACTGGGATTCGACCTGTCCAAGAACGACTATGCTTTAAACGAAAGCATACGCCTCTCGATCCGCCTGGCCTTCCCTTTTGTGGTATTGGTCATCGTAGCCTTACTGACTACCCCGGGCAGTGAAGAACGCCTGGAGATCTTTTACAATAAAATGCGTACCAAAGTGAATCCCTTAGGCAGGAAAGCGGACCAGGACGACTTGGAAAGGAGATTGCGTAATCCTTCCACTACCCAAAGCGTACTTGTTTTTCCAAACTCCCAGTGGGAATTCTACCGATGGGAGAAAAAGGACTGGCTTGGGTTCGGCATTTCTTGGGGGATAGTACTGGTTATCCTAGGCATCCTCTATGTAGTCGTCAACCTGGGCGGGTAATGGAGAAAGGTGGGGTTTTGAGTAATTGGGTGACTTGGTTATTAAATGACTAAGTCTTTATTTCCCCAATGACACGGCAAAAATTATACTAAAAAATGACAGGAAATAACATTGATTTCAACCATCCAACCGATTTACATGAGGCTACCTAAAAATTATAAGGCCAGTATTGTCCTTTTATGCTTGGTCTTTCAAATTACCACGGCGCAAGACCGGGATTATCACCCTGCGAAAAATCCCGGTCGTATCATTTTAAGTTGGGAAAAAGACCCTGCAACCAGCAGGACCATCACCTGGTGGACGGACACCACCATACTCCAAGCCCAAGTCCAATGGCTGATATCGGATGCTTCTTCCGATTTACCGGCCAGGGCTACCTCTACATACGGGCGTACCGTTAAGGCTACGGCAGGAGGAAAAACGGCTCACTTCCATTCTACGCACCTGGTCGATTTGGATCCCAATACGGTTTATGCCTACCGGGTAGGTGTAGAGGGTCATTGGAGTGAATGGTTCCAGTTCAAGACTATCGACCGGCAGGCACTAGGCTTCAACTTCCTCTACCTTGGGGACGCGCAAAATGATATGCGATCGTTATGGGCACGCACAATACGGCAAGCTTACACGCAGCATCCTCAAGCTAGTTTCGTGCTCCACCTAGGTGATATGGTGGACCATGCGGACAACCCCGGGGAGTGGGGGGAATGGTTTGAAGCCGGGGGTTGGATTATGGCTTCCGTTCCACAAGTATTGGTAGCCGGTAACCATGAGTACGTGCGTGATCCATCCTCTCAAGACGGCACAAGGTTATCCGAATATTGGCGTCATACCTTTACCCTTCCTCTCAATGGCCCCCCGGGGCTTGGGGAAACGGCGTATTACTTCGACTACAAAAACGTAAGGTTCATCGTATTGGATTCGAGGGATATGCTCATTAGCGAAGACCACAGCCAGCGGCAGGCGGACTGGCTCGAAAAGCTGCTCGCCAATAACCCACAAAAGTGGACCATCGTGAGCCACCACCATCCCATCTACTCCAGCCGGGGAAATCGCAAAGGCTACAGCATAGCCGAATACCTGCAACCCCTATACGATAAATACAAAGTAGACCTAGTGTTACAAGGACATCATCACTCCTTTGCCAGGGGAAGAGCTTTTGAAGAGGTAGGCCAGGCAGAACACCAAGGCCCGGTATATTACGTATCTAACAGTGGGCCTAAAATGTACGACACCAACTTTGCGGGATGGATAGAAAGAACAGCCATCAACGTACAGCTTTACCATAACGTAGAGGTAGCCGGTGACCGGTTAACGGTAGAAACTTACCTGGTAAACGGCACATTATATGACCAAATAGAGTTGCGAAAAAAGCCGAATGGTTCCAAGCTATTCCGCGAAATCCCCCTTGAGCGCACGGAAGAACGCTTGGATTTCCCCCGTGCTACCTACGGGGCGGACATAGATACCAGCCAAGAATACAAGAGTACCTTCAAAAAACGAGCCCTTGAATATATGAAAAAAAGAGGCCTGCGGGAATGATGCCCAGTTGCATTGCTATTGGATCGTTCTTCACTACCCTAGTCGTAGGTTGAGCGTAGCGGTCCTCTACCCTAGTTGTAGGTTAAGCGTAGCGGTCCTACGACTTAACAATAGGGAGAGCGTCCGCTCGGTAATGGACTTGGAACGTAGACTTAAAACCAAGGAGTACACTATACAAATTCAAAATCAATACTCCGGTTCCAAGTTCATAGCAACAGTTTTTCTATTAGTACACCCGTTGCTCGAAGAATGATCCAATTCTTTTTGAAAAGGCGGCATTAACGAGAAAGATCGAGCGGACGCTCTCCACAGGTTTGGGTCGTAGGAACGCTGCGCTCAACCTACGACCAGTGCATAACTTAAAGCTAATCTATTCCGTGCCCTTGGCCTGGTCCTAAGACCGCTACGCCCAACCTACGGCAAGGTGGCAATGTTAGCGATATTTATTTATGCCAGTTTGAACGTTAAAGGAATTATATAGTAACTGTCTATGGGTTCACCATTATTCCTAGCAGGAATCCAGTCGGGAGATTGCACAAGAACCCTGGCAGCCTCTTGATCTAAGAATTTATTCACTCCCTTGTAAATTGACAAGAATTGCACATTTCCATCTTTGGTTACTTTGATATGTATATGAACTTTGCCTTGAATTCCGTTTCTCCTCGCATACGCGGGGTATCGCATTGTTTTTCCGACATATTGATAAAAAGCTTCTGCTCCGCCAGGAAATGTTGCTTTCTCTATATTCGTGTTGTTTTCCTGTCCAGGATAAATTCCTCCCTTGATCTTTGTGTCTGAATACTTGAGCTCAAAACTATAATCCAGGGTTCTAGTCCTGCCCTGGTACCGATTATCGGTCCATACCCCTGCCGGAAGATCCCCTTTATATTCTTGGTGTGAGATTATATCTTTTCCGTGAACACTGTAAAGAGTTTGTTTTTTTACTCCTCCTATGACCGTCCGGACTTCAAAATATTTGGCTTTTTTTTGAGAAGCTTCCTTTGACTTCCATTTATCCTTAAAATACAAAGTGTCAGTTTGCTGGCCCAACAGGCTCACCCCCTGTAGCACCAAGAACAGAAGTATTAATATCGATTTCATAGTTTAGTTTTACCGCTAACGCCCAGTGTGAAATATGTTTTAATGCGTTTCTGTATAGTTTTGTAAAGTATTTCTATTCTTCCTTCCACTGTTCCAAATCATCAACTGGTCGAGGCAGTCTTCCTTCAAGCCACTTCATGAGCGTTCCCGGTTTAAATTCTTTGTCTTTTGTTTCTATCACCCATGAAAGAAAATCATAGGGTCCTCCATTCATGTATGGTGGGGGTGAAACAGGATAGAATACAGTGGGTAGCCTTTCATCTAAGGATAAATAGTTCATCACATGTCCGAATTCCTGGACAACATTCCAAGCCAATTGATTTTCTATATCGAGTGAAAACTTTATCCACCAAAACCCAGCTTCGTCACCAAATGCTATTGGTTTCTGCACAGATGGAACTTTCTCCAAATAATCAATGAGTGTCTTAAACGCTCTTTCGTCCATCATTAATCTTTTCCGTCAATTGTTACAGGTAAATCTTCAAGACCAACATTTAATGCCATGCACCAGTCAATGGCTTCTTTATCACAACCGACAATATCCTACTCACATTCGTAAGCTGGGCTTTTGAAATTTCCATAAAAGTATCTTTTGCTGGTCGTGTTTGCAAATATCATCCTAGTCATAGGTTAGACACAGCAGTCCTACGACAAGTTCTCTAGGCACAGTTTGGCACAACGGGTTAAGCGAGTAATATAGCGTGACCAAAGGGCCGTATGTCAAAGGCGGAAAGGTATTTCATAAAAAGGAAGTATATTGTTAGTAAACTCAAAATACACTTCCAACATGTTAAATAACTATATCAAAATTGGCTTACGCAGCCTCTCCAAAAACAAAGTATATTCTTTCATTAACATTTTAGGGCTTGCGGTGGGGATCGCCAGTTGCCTGCTTATCCTGGTCCACGTTGAAGATGAATTGTCTTATGACAAATTCCATAAGAAAGCGGATCACCTTTACAAAATGGTATTGGAAAGGATCTATCCTGACCATGTTACACACTATGCCTTTGTTCCTCATTCCTATGCGGGAGTAGCGGTACAAGACTATCCCGAGGTGAAAAGCGCCGTACGGATATTTGGAGGGGGACCCGCCAACAATCCTGTGATGGTGCGCTACATTGATGAGAACAACGAGGAGATCGTATTTGAAGAAACCGGCTTTATCGCGGCTGACTCCAATTTCTTTGACATATTTAGCTTCAAGATCATCAAGGGTGACCGGGAAAAAGCCCTTTTAGGTGCTCAAAACCTGGTGATCACCGAGAGCACGGCGGTGAAATACTTTGGGGATGAGGATCCCATTAATAAAACGTTGATCACAGACCTGGGGGAATTCAAAGTGACCGCGGTATGTGAAGACGCCCCCGCAAACTCTCATTTCGAATTCGATTTCATTGTATCGATACAAAGTGTCCCTTTTATCGTTCAAAATGAGAATTTCATAGGCTTTTCAGTCCACATGTATTTCGAGTTGGAACCCAATGCCTCTCCAACGGCGCTGGAAAGTAAATTTGCCGGAATGGTCAAAACCTATGCCGCGCCGCAAATCGAACAGAGGCTCAATACCACGTTTGAAGAATACGTGGCAGCAGGCAATGGCTATAATTACACGCTGATCCCTTTAAAGGACATACACCTTTATCCCGTAGAATACCAGGGCAGTTTTAAAACAGGTGGCGACATAAACGATGTTTACATATTTATCTCCATAGCCATTCTTATACTGATCATTGCTTGCATAAACTTTATGAATTTGGCCACAGCACGAGCTACGGAACGCGCCAAGGAAGTGGGGGTACGCAAAACCTTAGGCTCTCCCAGGCAACTCCTCATCGGCCAATTCTTATCAGAATCTATTATTCTAAGCGTGATCTCAACGATTATAGCCTTGGGAGTGGTCTATCTATCACTGCCTTATTTTAACGACATCACGGGGAAAGAATTAGCACTAACGTTTCCCGGTTCCTTGGCTTTTCCCATGGCTTCCGCCTTTGCCATTTTGGTAGGGTTGCTGGCAGGTATCTACCCGGCTTTCTTTTTATCCGGTTTCAATCCTGTGGATGTTTTGAAAGGCAACATGCAGACCAAGAAAAGTTCGAGTTGGCTCAGAAATGGATTGGTGGTGTTTCAATTTTCTATCTCCATTATCTTAATTGCCGCTACCCTTACGGTAAAGGACCAAATGGATTATATCCAAAACAAAAGCATGGGGTACGAAAAGGAAAAAATGTTAATTGTGGAGCGCGCCAGTATACTAGGAGACCAAAGAGAGGCTTTTTTAAAGGAAGTTAGGAAACTACCAGGGGTAACAGCGGCCGGCGGCTCTGGGCAGATCCCCGTCAGCCAGTACTTCGGCCAGCAATTTATGCCCCCCGGAGCGGCGGAAGTGATCACGGTGAACGCCATGAGCCTGGATGATCATTACATGGAAGTAATGGATTTTGAACTTATCGCGGGGCGTGGATTTTCTGAAGATTTTAATGATTCGCTTTCTATTATAATCAATGAAAAAACAGCCGAGCTGCTTGGCGTGGAACAGCCCGTGGGTCTGACATTATCACAGGCTGATGCTGCTGACCCTACTACTATACTTGAGTACCGGATCATTGGTATTGTAAAAGACTTTCATTACATGTCATTAAGGGAAGAGATCAGCCCATTTGTCCTGATGAGCACCGAAGGTGCTAACCCAATAGTGAACTTTGTAACCGCCCGGATCAGTGGTGATATACCCGGGATGATCGCTGCCATAGAAGATCTATGGAAAGGGATGGCGCCACAAGAACCTTTCAAATACAACTTTCTTAATGAAGAACTCAACCAACAGTATAAAGCGGAAAGCAACTCCGGAAGTATCTTCAGCTTGTTTGCTTTACTCGCTATCATCATCGCTTGTGTAGGATTGTTCGGGTTAGCGGCATATATGGCGGGTTTGAGAACCAAAGAAATTGGGGTTAGAAAAGTGATGGGAGCTTCTATTATTAGCGTGGTGGTTTTGTTATCTTTTGACTTTACCAAGCTGATCCTTGTCGCCGTCATTATCGCTATCCCCGTTTCATGGTATTTTATGGAGCAATGGTTAGGCAACTTTGCCTATAAAACCGACATCAATGTACTGACATTCTTAGCCGCGGGACTTGCCGCATTAGGAATAGCACTGATCACGGTAAGCTACCAGTCCATCAAAGCCGCAATTGTCAATCCCGTGAAATCATTAAGAGATGAATAGGCTTTATTGGGGACTTGGCTCCCCTAGTCGTGGGTAAGCGCAGCGATCCTACGACTTAAGTAATGGAGAGAGCGTCCGCTCGTAAATGGCCTTGGATCGTTTACTTAAAAGCAGGGGTAGAGGCTGGTATTGTGGTCGAGCCGAAGAGCTATTTATACAGCAGTACCAGCGATTAGGCCGGAAGGAAAGGCTTCGTTTATCAAATGATGGTAGTTTTGTAAGAGTTGGCCGGGTTGAAAACCCTAGGGGTCATGAAAAAGGTACAAGTTGCCAACTTGCGTCATTTGTAGGGTTTGGGTCGGAGGACCGCTGTGCTTAACCGCCGACCAGTATGGTTAAATAAGAAAACTTGACAACACAGAACCAGTAACCAACAACTTAACTACCTCATCCCCGCACTATACTCTTTTACCACGTTTACAAAGTGTTTGACCTTCAAAGGATCAATATCGGGGTAAACGCCATGTCCCAGGTTAGCGATGTGATTGTAAGGGCCGAAAGCATTGAGCATTTGCTTCACCTGGGCTGTAATTTCATCGAAGGTGCCGTATAGGGCACATGGGTCTAAGTTCCCTTGCACTACCTTATCCCCCACCAGTTTTCTAGATTCTTTGATATCCATACACCAGTCTAGGCCTATGGTTTGGCAATCCAAACGGCCAAGGGATTTGCGGGCAAAGTAGGCATCTTTGGCAAACACAGTTTTAGGTACTTCTTGGATAGCGTCACAGACCTGGGAGATGTAGGGCAAACTGAACTCTTCATACTGCATAGGGGATAAAATTCCTGCCCAAGAGTCAAAAACCTGGACCAGGTCTGCTCCCGCGGCTACCTGTCCTTTAAGATAATGAATGGTACTTTCGGTGATCATGCCCAACAATTGGTGGGAAAGCTCAGGATTTGTGTACAGCATAGCGCGGGCTTTAGAAAAGGTCTTACTGCCAGAACCCTCCACCATGTAGGCAAATATCGTCCAAGGGGCACCGGCAAAACCAATGATCGGTACTCTCCCGTCCAGTTCCTTTTTGGTGATCTTTATGGCATCAATGGTGTATTGTATCTCTTCTGCCCCGGCCACCCTGAGCTTTTTTAAGTCCGACACAGTTTTAACGGTTTCGGGGAAACGTGGCCCCTTTTTTTCGATCATCTCGTATTTTAGACCCATCGCTTCCGGGATGACTAAAATGTCTGAAAAGATGATAGCGGCATCAGTTCCCAAAATATCGACAGGTTGGATGGTCACCTCTGCAGCTAGCTCCGGGGTTTCTACTAACTCCTTAAAGCCGCTGAGCGAATTCCTTACCGCGCGATATTCGGGAAGTATGCGTCCTGCCTGTCGCATAAGCCATACAGGTGTTCTTTCCGTTTTTTCTTTCCGGATAGTCCGCAGGACCAAGTCATTTTTTAAAGGCATCCGCAAATATAACGGTGAACTTTAAATTATTGCTTAAGCCCAATGCAAAGGTCAACTTATTGAGTCCATAGTATTGAGTCTTTAGTCTTGAGTGGGCTATGGACTCACGACTCAATACTATGGACTAAACATTACCCCAGGCTGACTTTTTACAGTAGTACTAGTAATTCCCCGGTCACTGTCCTTCTTCACCTCCTGCTTGCCTTAACGTAATTTTTAAAACATAGAGGCTTTCACATCGTTTACAATACCAGCAGTAGGTTTTTTCAAACACTCTGGGTAATCTTGAGTTTACAGGCCATCATTACCCGTATGAGTTCTTCAAAGCATCGTTTCTTAACTATCATCCAAGTGACATCAAATACAACCCAAAGCATCTTTCCTTCCATCTTATGTACACTCCTGCTATCCGTGATCCAACTGGAATGCACCGGCATACAAGAAGCCAAGACCGTGGACAGTGTTTTTATGGATTATGACCTTGAAAGGATTCCTTATCATTTCAACACACCTGTAGCCACGCATCCCTTACATTATGATTTGGAAGAGATCTCGGGGCTTTCCTATTACCAAAACGGCCAGTTGCTCGCTGTACAAGACGAAAGTGGGACCCTGTTCGTCATCTCCGCCTCAGACGGTAAGATCCTTCAAAAAGTGAAATTTGGGAAAAGCGGGGACTATGAATGCTTGGAGCTCTTGGGAGACCAGCTATTTGTTATGAAAAGTAATGGTGACCTTTATTCTTGGTCTTTTCCCGGCGATGGGGAGGTATCACCTCTAAAAACAAATACTCCCTTTACTATAGACAACGATATCGAAGGCATGGGCGCGTGGGATGATAAGCTGCTCATAGTGACCAAGGCTTCCGGGGATATTAAAGGAAACAAGGTAAAGGGCAAAGGAGGTTATTTTTTTGACCCGCTTACCGGCACATTGCAAACTCCCGAGGCCTTCTCTATCGAGAAAAAAGACATAGACCGTTTCATAGAGAACAAGAAGTACTTCAACTCATTAAATGATTTTGATCCCTCTGCCGTAAGTATCCATCCTATATCAAAGGATATTTACATACTTTCCGCGGACCGTTGTATCGTGATCATGGATCCAAAATTTGAAATTGTGGAAGTGATCAAACTAGATCCCAAGGTCTACAAACAGCCGGAAGGCATATGTTTCTCACCCCAGGGTACACTATACATTTCAAGTGAAGGTGGGGGCGCCAGGGGCAGGCTTATGGAAATCACCTATCAAATAAAATAGATTTTGTATAAATTGGATTATGATCTATTCACTAAGACTGAAATTTTTAGCACTAAACTTTTTGATCTTTTCATTACCTGTACTCGTCAAGGCGCAGGATGACATTATTTATTCGCTTTATCTCATCGGCGACGCAGGAGAACGTAACGCCGGGCAATCCGCTACGTTCCGATTGGCCAGGGAACAGATGGTCAAAAACACTTCTAACTATGGCTTGGTATTCTTAGGAGACAATATTTATCCTAAAGGACTGCCCTTACCAGGGGACAAAGAAAGGCCCGAAGCAGAAGCGGTCCTGCAAGAGCATATTAACCTAGTCAAAGGACTGGAGGGAGATTTTTATTTTATTCCCGGCAACCATGATTGGGCACAAGGCAGGAATTACGGCTGGGCGCAAAACATGCGCCAAGAGCGGTACGTGGAGAGTCACCTGGATTCGGCCGATGTCTTTGTTCCTAGCGACGGGTGTCCCGGCCCTGTGGAGATCTCGCTGGATGAACAGATCACTCTTATTGTAATTGACACCCAATGGTTTTTGCATGGTTGGGATAAACCCAATAAAGAACAAGGAGGGTGCGATGTCGTCGATCCTATCGAAGTGCTTCAAACCTTGGATCATATGATCAATCGTAATGCTCACAAAAAAGTGATCGTGGCTACTCATCACCCCATGTATACGTATGGAAGCCACGGGGGGGTAACCAAAGCCTCCGTACACCTTACACCCCCCGTATTAGGCAGTATATATGCCTTTTACCGCACCGCTATAGGCAGTGTCCAAGACACTTCCAACCCAAAATATAAAGCCATGCGGAATGCCTTAGTGAGTGTTTTTGAAAAGTATGACAACATCATCCATGTTGCCGGCCATGAACACTCCCTGCAATATTCATTCAAAGAGAACACTCATTACATCGTAAGTGGTGCCGGGGCAAAAAAAACGTATGTTAAAAAGAAAGGCTATGCCGAATACGCAGAATCTACAAAGGGTTTTGCCAAACTCCTCTTTTACAAGAATGGACAGGTAAAGGTAGAATTTTGGAAAGCTGATGGGGCCAAATCCTTTGAAAAAACTTTGATGGAAAAACCCTACAAAGCCCCTATGACGGGAGAGGAATTTGCCGAGCAGGTGGCCCTCAAAGACAGTACCGTAGTAGCCTATGCCAGTAGCCAATATAAGGGTGGGAAAACTAAAAAAAGACTGTTGGGCACGAACTACAGGGATATCTGGATCCAAGAGAGCGAGGTACCCGTATTTGACATCGGGGCAGAGCACGGGGGGTTGAAGATTGTACAGCGTGGCGGAGGTATGCAAACCAAATCATTGCGTTTAGAAGCCAAAAACGAAAAACAATATGTATTGCGCTCCATTGAAAAGTATGCCGAGGGAGCCGTACCCAAAGCCTTCCAGAATACCTTTGCCGTCGACTTGGTACAAGATCAAATTTCAGCTTCGCATCCCTATGGAGCATTCGTGATCCCGCACTTGGCCCAGGCCGCCGGGGTCTATCACACCAATCCAAAGCTAGTCTTTATCCCCGATGACCCACGTCTCGGGGATTATCGCGAAGATTTCGCCAACACCTTGGCACTCTACGAGGAACGTCCCGACGATGACTGGTCAGATGCGGAATTTTTCGGCCAATCCAAAAAGATCATCAGCACCACCAAGGTAATAGAAAAGCTGGCCGATGATAACGACAACTACGTAGACCAAGAATGGGTGCTACGCTCACGCTTGTTTGACCTGGTGATCGGGGATTGGGATCGTCATGACGACCAGTGGCGCTGGGCGTCGTTCAAAAAGGGTAAGGGTAAAATGTATCGCCCCATCCCAAGGGATCGGGACCAGGCTTTTTTTGTAAACACGGGGGTATTTCCGGCGATCTGGAGCAGGAAATGGGGCTTGCCAAAGTTCGAGGGCTTTAACCACGAAGTACGCTGGCCAAGCGGGCTTATGTTCAACGCTCGTTATTTTGACAGAACCTTCCTTACCGGCCTGTCCAGGGAGGATTGGGTAAAGGCGGTAGAAGATATTCAGACCAAGATGACGGATGAGGTCATTGAAAATGCGATAAAGAAATGGCCTGAAGAGATCTATGGTAACCATGGCGACGATATCATCGCCAAACTTAAATCTCGACGGGACAAGCTCAAGGGCTATGCCCTGGATCATTATGTGTTTATTTCTAAGGAGGTGGATGTATTGGGCAGCAATAAGCATGAGCACTTTAAGGCTACGAGAGAAGCCAATGGCGATGTGCATGTGGTGATACGAAAAATGACCAAAGACGGGGACAAAAAGAAGGTGATATTTGACCGTGTTTTTAAGTATGGTGAGACCAAGGAAATACGGCTTTACGGGTTAGACGGGCAAGACGAGTTTGAAATAGAAGGGGAATCGAAAAAAAGTATCAAAGTACGTGTGATCGGGGGGCCCGGCAAAGATGAATTGGATGACGATTCCAAAGTAGCAGGCTTAGGCAAAAAAACCATTTTCTACGATACAAAAGAAGGGAATAAACTGAAGCTGAACAGTGAAAGCAAAAACCGCCTTTCGGATAACCCCACGGTAAATAACTACGAACGCAAGACATTTAAATACAACGTGCTTATGCCGCTGGTCACGGCAGCATTTAACCCTGACGATGGCATTTTCATTGGCGGTGGATTCTCTTACATGGATCACGGCTTTAGAAAAGAACCGTTTAAATCAAAACATACAGTGCTAGGACGGTATGCTGCGAATACCTCTTCGTATAATTTCCAGTATAAGGGGATCTTTACCGATATTACAGGCCCATGGGATTTGCAAATAGCTACAGACATACGGTTCCCTAATTTCACCAACTTTTTCTTTGGGCTGGGCAACGAATCAGTATTTGACCAAGACATTGATGAAACGAGAAATGTGGACAACGCCATTCGTTTTTACCGGCTTAGGTTTGAACAGCTTTCTTACGAGTTAGGTCTTTTCCGGCAAATAGGCGCTTTTGGTAGAATTGGCTTTACCCAAGACTTCTTCCAGTGGAAGTTAGAAGAATTTTCGGATGAGGACCGGTTTGTTCAAGACTTTGTGAGGGATAACAACCTCGACATCGAAAATCAAACTTTTGCTTACCTGGGCGGGGGCATTGACTTGGAGGTCGACACCCGAAAAAACAAATTTTTGCCCACCAATGGGATCTTGTGGACTAATAAATTGACGTCACTATGGGGCATCAACAGTGATTCGGAAGATTTCCACCAGTACAATACAAGCTTTTCGTTTTACCACAGTTTCCGGCTACCGGCACGCTTAACCTTTGCTTCACGTGTGGGATATGGCAGAAACTTCGGTACAGTAAACGAGGACTATCCATTTTTCCTGGCACAAACCCTGGGAGGGCGTAACAACCTGCGGGGATACAGGATTACCCGGTTTTATGGTGAAGAGTCGTTTTACAATAATTTCGAGCTTCGCCTGAAGCTCTTCACCCTACGCACCTATCTTTTCCCTGCCGTACTAGGCATTATGGCCTTTCATGATATGGGGCGTGTTTGGGTAGAGGGCGAAAGCTCTGATACATGGCATCGCGGTGTAGGAGGAGGCCTGTGGTTTGCGCCGTTCAATGCGGCGGTGATCTCCACGGAGATCGGGGCTTCTGAGGAGGATACACTGTTTTACTTTAGGCTGGGATTCTTATTCTAATACTTTTTTTAACCGCCAAAAACGCCAAGATACGCAGGGCCTTTCTTTGCGTATCTTGGCGCTCTTAACGGTTAGCCAACCTCCCCATGGGCATCATAAAAACATACCCCCGGAGGCTTCTATGCGCTGGGCGTTGATCCAGCGGGCTTGTTCTGTACACAAAAAGGCCACTACCCCACCAATATCATCCGGCAGTCCTACCCTGCCCAAAGCGGTTTGCGAGGCAATGATCTCCTTCACTTGTGGATTAGCATTGAAGGCAGGTGCTGTAAAGTCAGTTTCTATGGCTCCCGGGGCCACTACATTGGCAGTGATCCCTCGCTGACCCAGCTCTTTGGCCAGGTAACGTGTAAATACCTCGATACCCCCCTTCATCGACGCATAAGCGGCATATCCCGGTAAGGTAAACCGGGCTAAACCTGTGCTGGTATTGATGATCCTGCCCCCATCGGCAAGATGAGGTAGTGCCTTTTGCGTAAAAAAGAAGGTCCCCTTAAAATGTACATTGTACAAGTTATCCACAGCTTCTTCCGAGATCTCGGCGATCATGCCATACGAATCGATCCCGGCGTTGTTGACAAGAAAATCAAAATCCTCCCTGCCCCATTTTTCCTGTAGCACTGCCCCAAGTGCTGCAAAGAATTCGTCAAAAGAAGCGGTTTGGGCCACATCCAAAGGAAGCGCTGCGGCCTTTTGCCCTTTGGCTTCTATTTCAGCAACCACATTTTCAGCCTCCTCTTTCTTGCTCCGATAAGTGAGTATAACGTCACTACCAAATTCTGCCAAGCGTAAAGCTTCATTTTTTCCAAGTCCTCGACTGGCGCCGGTGACCAACGCAATTTTGTTCTCAATTAATTTTTCCATTTTTGTCAATGTTTTATTGGTTAATTTGCTTTCAATACAAATTAACGGCGGCTCTTCCTGCGGGATATGACAGATTTTTAAGGGAAAATGACGAATTTCTAAGGAGAGCGACTTAAGTGACCTGCTTACGGTAGGAATTAGGCGTAAACCCGGTGTGTTTCTTAAAATAACTGCTAAAATGGGTAGGTTCTGAAAAGCCAAGCTTATAACCTACTTCCTTCGCAGTAAGCGAAGAGTTTTTAAGAAGCGCCTGCGCTTCAGCAATTGTTTTTTCACGTATCCATTGATTGACCGACCGGCCGGTTTTACTCTTTATCACATTGCTAAGGTAGCTGGGATGCAGGTTTTGCTCGCGGGCATAGTCCTGCACCTGGAACAAGTACTTCTCCACTCCCTCGTTCAAAGCGCGGTAGTGTTTTTCCATAGATCGCTTAAAAGCTTTCACAATCTGCGAGCTCCTATCCCCCTCTTCCAATGGGTCATAGTTTTTCCAGGAGCGATCCTTGATCTTTAAAAGCAGGACCACGAACAGGTTACCAATGATCTTATACTTCGAGGGGCTTTCCTTTTTAAACTCTTCGAAGATCTGCAAGTAAAGTTTTTCAAACTCCACGAACTCACCCGGCGGTAAAGTGCTTGGAGGTACAGTTTCCGCCAGCAAGAATGGGAATTCTTCGAAAATGGCCGGGTGGACCTGCTCTTTTAAAAATGCTTCGGTCAGGGTAATGATGTATGCATCATTGAGCTCTTTTAATTCAAAGGCCTTGATATGCCCGGGGTTGGTGAAATAAATGGTGCCTGGCGCGGTAGCAAACACCTGCTCGTCTGTAGTATAGGTCCCACGTCCATCTTTTACAAATACGAAGGAATAGTAATTAGCACGAAATACCGGCGAAGTAAACGGTACCGTAGGGTGAATGTCCGGTAAAAAATGGATCGTAAAATCCGTTTCTTGCTCGATCGGGAGGTTAAGCGCCTTGTAAAGATCTGAGATAGAATGATGGACAATTATATCTCTTGTTTCTTTCATAAGAGCCTACGCGTTTCAGTACAACCTAGTAATAGAACAATTTTGACATCAACAAAACTAATATTATCTTAATCATTTCCCCTTCTTTAGCAAATTGATAATTGTAACAGGTAACTCTTAGGTTTTAAGATCGTGATCCCTAGCACGCTGAAATTAAAGTAAAATTGTAAAAAGTTATCTATCAAGGTAGACCTAGTTAAAGTCGCTTCTAGTAGAATTAGTTGGCAGGTCTGTAAAGCCTTCCTAGTCGAGGCCAACTCCAATGCCTGGGGAAAGATATACCACTTTAGATAAAATCAAATGACTTAGTCTAATCAGCAGAATAAAATGACTATGTGCCACTGTAACGAATCATTTATTATTCGTAGAAATCGCATCAAATTGATTCAAAAGACAAAGCAGCCCGTCTTTATAACCTTTCGATACGGGCACCTCTTGTTGGTCCTCCAAAATCAATGTGCCACCATCTCGTTTCTCATACCTTAAAAGATGATCAATGTTGACCAAGTGGGACTGGTGTACCCTCAAGAAAGGAAGTCCTCCCAACATTCTTTCGTACTGCTTTAATGTACGGGCCGAAATGATCGGCCGGCCGTTACTTAAATGGATCTTCGTGTAATTGACATCCGCCTCGCAACGTATTATATTTTTTTTCTTTACAATATGATAAGCATCGGAAGTCTTGATCACGATCCGGTCCCGGTAGGTGGTTAAGGGAGGCTCTGCTGTAGCCGTTTTGTTTTTCTTACCCTGCGATAGTTTTATGACCAATCGCTTGCTGCGCGCCACTTCCCGCATCAATTGGTCTACTTTCTTATGTTGGACTAAGCAGTCTAAAGCCGATACCTCGACATCCTCAAACGATGCCACAGGGGGATCGGTCGTTAAAACAACTTGACCGTGGGTATGTAGTAACTGCCGGAAAGAATCTATCACAGACTGGATCCCGTTTTCGGTATTTAAAACTACCACCTCGGTGCTGTCACTTTTTAGCATTCTTTCCCGGTCACTCAAACCTTTTTCGTTAGTGACCCGGAACGACTGGTAGTAATCCTTCAAAAGGTTGGAAACGGCTTGCCTAGGATCATTTTCAATAACTACTGTGCATAATGTTGAAGCTTGCATGCAGGAAGTATTTAATTTTAGGTTATTACTTTATATATATAAGAGAATATTTTTAATTGTTTTAATAAGTATTATTATATTTTAATAATTATCGGTATCAATTAGACTTCTCCCAGGTATCGAATTTCCACACGAAAACAAAGAGACACAATGACCAACCTTGGTCATTTTTAAACAGGCTGACATGAGCTCAAAAGCAAAACCGTCCCCCCTGGATCAGTATGCGGATTTTATTTTACCGGTGTTCTTGCTACCTTACAACTCTTCAATGTCCTGGTGGCCAAACCTTATCCTGTAATTTTCTTAATGAGGTTCTTTATCGTATTTCGTCAGGATCTCTCACCTTACTTTGCACTGGCTGCCTTTGCTAAGGCTTATAATCCTTTTTTCATGATGCCAGTAGCGGATCAACCTGTATCTTTGCATATCTTTTTTGTAAGGTCATCGTTAAATAGTGTTGATGCAGAGACCCGCGCTGATTTTTGAGTATTCCCCGTTATTCTTGATCATTTGTATCCTACTGGGGCTGGGGTACGCCATCGTATTGTATAAAAAACAAGGGCCATGGGGAGCTAATTGGAATAAAGTACTCTTCGGCACACGATGGCTCGCGGTCACCGTGATCAGCATGCTACTCGTTTCGCCGATCTTAAAGCAGGTTCAAAACGAAATTGAAAAGTCCACGTTTGTTATCGCCATAGATAATTCGCGTTCCGTGACCAGCAACGTGGACAGCGCCAGTTGGAAGCAGGTAGCCGGTGAAATTGAGGCCCGGGCAGATGAACTGGAAGCGTTGGATTTTGAGGTTGAATTCAGAAGTATTTCCCAAAAAAGACTGGCCGACCTTTCGGAAATAGAATTTCAAGAACCCAGCACCAACTTGTACGACCTTTTAAAAGATGTAAATGCCGATTTCGAGGGAAGAAATTTGGGAGGGATCTTGCTCTTCTCCGATGGCATCCACAACCAGGGTCTTCTCCCCACCTATGCGAACTATGGCCACAAGATCTACTCGCTAGCAGTAGGTGACACGGTGCCTAAATCTGATATAGTCCTTAGCTCCTTGCTATACAATAAGATATCATACCAAGGGAATAAATTTCCGCTGGTCGCCCAGCTCACCCAAAGAGGATTTACAGGGGAGACAGTCACCGTTACGGTCAGTAAGGGAAACAATGTACTCGCCTCGAGGCAAGCCCGGCTTTCTGAAGAAAGGTCGCTTACGGAGATAAGGTTCGAGATAGATGCCAAAGTAAGCGGATACCAATCATATACTGTCAGTGTGGAGCGCAAAGACCGGGAATTCAACGGGCAAAATAACCAAATGAAGGCATATGTAGAAGTGATCGAAGGACAGGAGAAGATCGCCCTGGTGGCAGCTGCGCCTCACCCCGACATTAAATCCATACGAGCGGCGATTGAAAGCAACGAAAACTACTCCTTCCACCAGTTTATTTTGAGCCTGCCACAAGATGTCCGCGCTCTTAGGGATTCCAAGGATAAATTTGACCTGGTGATCTACCACCAACTGCCGGGCAGGCGGGGTGTAAGTTTACCGTTCATCCAACGTTTCAAGCAGCAAGAAACGTCTACACTTTGGATATACGGTGGCTTAACCGATCTGAACCGGCTCAACAGCGTGAATGACCTGGCATTCATAAAAGCCGTGTCAGGAGAGTACGACGAAATCCTTGCGGTCTATAACCCGGCGTTTGGCAATTTTTCACTGAGCAGCGAGCTGCAGCGATCCTTTAATAACTTTCCTCCACTGACCGTACCCTTTGGAAGGTTTGAGCTTAAGGAGAACGCCGGTGTCATGCTCCAGCAGAGGGTAGGCAGCTTAAATACCAATAAACCACTGGTAGTAGTTAAAGGAAGTGAGCCCCGGTCTGGGTTGATCCTCGGCAGTGGACTATGGCGATGGAAACTCACAGCATATGCACAAGAAAATGACAACGAATTATTTAACGAGCTGATCAGCAAACTCGTCCAGTTCCTATCTTCTAAGGAAGACAAGCGTAAATTCAAACTCTACCCTTTGAAAAATGAATTCACCACGAACGAACCGGTGATCTTCGAATCGGAGACCTACAATGACTTATATGAGCGTATCTACGGTAATAAAATCGACTTGCAACTTCAAGATGAAGATGGAAATGCATCAAACTATACCTATATCCCCTCGGAGGGCAATACGCGCTATGCCATCAACGGCTTGAAAGAAGGTGTTTATCAATACACCGCGAGCACCATCCTTGATGGGGAAACACTGGCCGTAGCCGGCGAATTTCTTGTAAAAGAAATACAGCTCGAAGAATTGAACCTAACGGCAGATTACGACTTGCTGAGAAAACTCGCCCGAAAATCAGGAGGTAATTTTTTTACCATAGACGAGATGGATGAGCTAAAAACAACACTTACCAATGAAAAAAGCCAAGGAACGATCCACAGCGATACTAAATACTTACCCTTTATCAATCTACGATGGATATTCTTCCTGATCTTGCTGCTGATCTCCGGCGAATGGTTCATTAGAAAGTACAACGGCTCTTACTAAGAAAATTAGAAAGAGGAAATCAGAAAAATGATCTCCACCCATGGAAAGCTTAGCGCAGGGTCAAGTTCAAGTGCCAGGGCGCATTTGAAGGTTAACGATTTTCTTGAATTAAGCGCATAACCGAAGAACAATTCATTTTTCTTCCCGGTATCCTACCTTTCTAAAAATTTCTCTCCTTCATCTTTTTAAAGAGAAACTTGATAAATCAGGTAAAGAGCGCATGCAATTTTTCAAAGTATTGACCAGCGGTTCTTTGAAGCCACAAGTTTTATAACTAAGTTTATAGTTATGAGCTACGGCATCCCTTCCCTTCTTTTTTTATCGATCTTCTTGATCTCTTGTAAAGGGAACCTGGAATTGGGAGAAGACCATTTTGCCAATGAAAACTATGAAAAAGCCGAGTTCCATTTTTCGAAGGCATTAAAAATGGACCCCAACAATTGGAAAATTCTTTATAACCTCGCGCGCTGCAAAGAAGAATTAGAAAAGTACGATGAGGCTATTCCCCTCTATTCACAAAGCCTCAACTGGAATAAGGCCGTGGCTACCCACCTGGGCAGGGCCCGTTGTTACGAAGAGAATGGATATATAGAAGGTGCCATTATGGACTATACAGCGGCTATCGAAATGAAAAAGGCAGGCAATTTTGAAGCCTATTACGGTCGTGGCAGGTGCCATATTAAAGAATTCAATTATTACGAAGCCAGGTCTGACCTCAACAAAGCCATCAAGATGCAGCCCTCCCACGTTAATGCTTATTACCATCGGTCTATCAGCCGTTCACAATTGAGGGATAACTATGGAGCTTTACGTGACATGAATTATGTCCTCAAACACAAGCGTAATTTTCGACAAGCTATCTTCAACCGGGGTATTATCCATCAACGATTGGGCGACTGGCGCAGCGCTAAATCTGACTTTGACCGGGCCATTGACTTAGAGCTCCGATCGTACGATGTATTCATAAGACGTGGGTTATGTTACTATGAGCTGGGCAATCTTGCCAAAGCATGTAAGGATTTTCAACGGGCCGAAGATTACAATCCCGCACGTGCTAAACAAGTAAAAAATAAGTATTGCAGCTGAGAGAAAGGGATGATCAACCGGAAATAAAAGTGGGACAGGGTAAGAACTTCATTGGCCTGTTTTTCTTCCTGCTCCTAGGAAATTGATAGATCAGGTTAAACTCATGCGCACCTCCTGCTATATTCGCTAATCCCGAGATCACGTTGTCAAAAGAATAAGAGATGGAAAATTGGTCCAGGCGAAGGCCTACTAGGAAAATTAACGATTCATTGTTGAAATCATCCCCGGGATTGTCTTTTATCGGTAAACCACGGTACCAGGTGCCGAGCATAACCCAGCTGTATATCCCGTAAAGCCCTATATCCAGTTGATCAGACCTGCCTTGGCTTTTGTATTGGAACGTAGGGGTAAGTGTAATCTTTTCAATGTTACTGCTTCTTAAATAACGCATGGTAGGGATCTCTTTTAGGACAAACTTATATCCCATGATCACGCTAAAGAGCCGATCGATACGGTCTACCTCACCAAGGAGGGACTGGTCAGGGCGATTTAAATGCATTGCAGATAGCCCGGTCCAAAACTTTTCGGTGTACAGCAGTATCCCCGACGAAAAGTCGACATAATTACGGGTTTCAAAAACGCCTTGATCAACAGTAGGAAGATTAGGATCAAACCCGGATCCATTAAACTGGCTTGGAAAACTAAAATCATCCCCTATTCGTCGCTGGTTTACCGATGATTGCAATGCCATTCTCACGTACGCCTTAGAACTTAGCTTTAAAGAGTACACATACTGTGCAGCTACCTCGTTGCGCTCTACGGTACCCTGCCCCTGGTCATCATGCACAAAATAAAATCCCAATCCACTATTATATTTTTGCCAGTTATAATCTATCGCTAAGATGTATGTATCGAAGCTGGCGTCCAGTTGGTTCCATTGTATCCTTGAATTAGCGATTGCCCGGAAAGAATAAGCGGTACCCGCAAAGGCTGGATTCATCAGCGGGGACACATTGTAATACTGCGACAACTGAATACCCTGTGCATTCCCAAGGAATGAGTGTAACAGTAGCCATGCTACTATGATATACTGTGGTTTGCCCTTCATCGTATCAAAGTCACCCTACCATTCAAGTTTTGAGCTTCCAAGTAATCTATGTTATTGCCCGTGTAACGGATCGTCCATGGGTATACTCCTGAGGGCATCAGCTGACCTTTATAGTTACCATCCCAAAACTCTTCCACCGTGGTGGTTCGAAAGATCACTTCACCCCATCGGTTGTAGATCACCAATTCAAAGTCGCCTACGTTATTAGGGAAGACCTCAAAAAACTCGTTTTCATTATCTCCATTAGGCGAAAACGCGTCCGGGACGAATACCCGCGGGGGACACCTGCTTTCTGCTACGATAGAGTCAGGCACAGTACAACCAAACTCGTTGGTGATCAAAAAGGCGTAAATGCCCGGATCCTGTACTAAAAGTTCCTGCTCATCCGACTGGACCGGGTCAATCCATTCTACGGTAAAATCTTCTGCCACTACCAACCTTGCAGGTCCTTCCTCATCACAAAAAACGGCCAAGTCATTGTTAACTGTATTATCCGGTAAGGGATCAAAAGTGACATTGAGCGAGTCTTGGCCGCTACAAGTACCGGAAGAAAAGAGCAACGTATATACACCTTCCTCACTAAAGGCAATACGGGGTTCGGAGCTTTCTGATAGGAGTTCTCCATCACTATTGAACCACGCATAGGACTGCTCGGGGTAATCGAAATCAAACGGTATCTCTTCAAAAACGGTGGAGTCCCCCGGGCACACTCCTAAGTTTGGCAGGTTAAATTCCGGTTCGGGCACGGCTTGGGCAAGTAGTGTGTCGTAGTTTGTACAGCCGTTAGCACTGGTTACTTGCAGCCGTATATTAGCATTGTTTTGCAAAGTAAGACTCAGTGTACTTTGGTCTCCCATCGCTACTCCATCCACAAGCCATTGTAGAGCCACTACATCACTCGATACTTCTGAGAACAGCTCGATATCTTCTCCACGACATACGATCTCTACAGGCGCTAAGGTTACACTCGGCACAGGATTCAGCGTAACCCGCACAGTATCAGAGTTGACACATCCGATCACCGTGTCGGCCACGTCCAGCCAGTATTGTCCTCCTTCAGTCACTTCTATGGAAGACGTTTGCAGGCCCGTGTTCCAATCAAAGATGAACCCATCTCCAAAACCACTGGTCAGCACCAAGCTTTCACCATCACAAATGGCGCGGTCACCCCCAAGGTCTACTTCTGGCGGCCCCACCACCTCGAGTGTACTGTTGATCGATTCACTGCACAATCCCCCACCATCCCTCAGTATGATCGAAGGTATACGAGTTCCCGTCTGTTGGTAAGTGTGCATCACCACCTGTCCTTCCCGTACGATCCCGTCCCCAAAATCCCAGATGACCCGGTCTGCATTGGTGGAATCTACCGAATATTCAAACGGGACCCCGACGCAGACAGAATCGACCGGCAAGCTAAGCACCCCGTTGAGCTCATCAATAAAGATCAGCGAGTCCTGCCGTATCTCCTTCCTACACCCCTGGTCATCTTCCACTTGAAGCAGAACACTAACATAGCCGCGTTCCGTAATTATTTCCTGTGGGTTTTGAACATTGGCCTGGCCTACCGCTCCCAATGAAGAATGGAACAATTGCCAGTCCCAAGCCACAATACTAAATCCCTGTTGGCTCACGGATTCATCGTTGAGCTGTACGATAGCCGGGGTACAGGTAAAAAGTGGATTTGGCGTACTAAACCCTGGGATCAAAGTGGGGGTATCCAAGCGGATCAGCGTATCCCGGGTACTCACAGGACATGAGGCAATATCATCGGCAGTGATTTCCATGTTGACCAAGTAGTCCCCGTTTTCCAAGGTGATGTTTGCATCATCAGAATTCCTGAAGTCAAGCTGATCTACCTCCGTGGTATCACCATTCACAAGTTGGCGCACGTGGTATGTCCCATCGAAAGGGCCCACACCGGACGATGACGAGATGCTGAAGGTAAGCTCATTGACACACCCGGCGTTCAGTTGTGTTGAAAAGGCCGGTTCCGGTCTTCTGAGGAAGAGAGTTTCATCGTGTTGTGATACACACCCCTGGTCATCTTCTACCTCCAGTGTCACCTGTATACCGAGGGGCTGTAGCGCCAAGGAAGGTACATCACTAACCGTATAAGTCTCGCTGACTATGGAATCGTTACCGTTGATGACATTGCCATTGCCAAAGTTCCAGGTACGCCCCACCACCTGTGTAAACGCCCTAGTTTGATCCGTAAAGGTTATCTCTTGTTGGGTCAATGTGTTAGTAAAGCAAACTGACTGAGGGTCTACTTCAAAGTCAGCATCTACTCCAAAGACACGGATCACATCGGCATAGACGGAATCATAGTTACAGTCATTCGTGGATAATTCCACGGAATATCGGTAATCCCCGGGTTCGTCTAGGGTAAACGGTGGAGGATCCAGGCCCGAAACAGTGACCGTATCATTGGCGCTGAAGATTGTCCAGGTAGCCCCTGTAGCTGTACCCATAAGTGTAGGGTCTAAGTCCACCATTAACGGGGCACAACCCTGCATGGCGCTAGGATTTACCTGTGCGGTAGGCTCAAAAACGGTGATGAAAAAAGTCTCTCTCGAAGTAGTGCATTCACATTGCCTGGGACTGGTCAGGTCCCAAACGGTAATGCTGAATACATACCCGTCGTTGGTGGCGGTATTTGGTTGAAAACAGTTGGGTATAGTAACGATTGGGAACATATTATTAGCACGCATGCTGTCAGCGATCAACGTTCGCCGGTTCACGAGTTGAGCAGGATTATCACAGTTCTCATCTTGTATCAAAAAGCCATGCTCAGTCACATTATACGTAGTGTCGATCACAAATCCACATTGGGTATTCCCACCGGTTACGTCCCACCTCAGACGCAAGCTATCTACCGCCCCATCCCCCGGCCATTCCCAGTCGATATTTGCAAAAGCGGGATCATTAAAATCCAGTACCCTTCCCGGGGACCAGTTAGATACACAAACTTCCTGTAACTGCGGGCCTCCACTCCCGTAAGGAAGCCAGCCCTCTTGCCAGTTAAACACCGTAGTGGAATCATAACAGCCATTATTGTAAGTGTAGAGCGCCATATCTACCTGTCCTCCACAGCGGGGTACAGGTACTGTAGTGCCAAAATCCCAGTCGCCATCTGTAGCTAGGGGTGCGCCTCCGTCTACCCATCCTGCAGCAGTACGCTCGTACCCTAGAAAATCCCCTGTAGACACGGTGTACCAAATGAAATCTATGGTCGCTGTATCCGTCAGGTTATCAAAGAAGCCCTCGTACCCGCAGCATGATTCCGGGTCGGCCGTAATATCTACCTGTGCATCGGGTCGATCACCCCTTATCACACATTCATTGCATTGGTAGGTGTCAGTACATCCATCATCCGTAAGTATCGTCAAGCTTGGCGAAAAAGTGCCTTCTGCATATAAATGATCAGGCACGGTACCGTCCATCGTGACCTCCACTGGACTCATATCACCATAGTCCCATGTCCAGCTCACGATTTGAGTAGGCGAAGTAGATTGATCAGTAAAGCTGACCGCTTCATCTGTACAGCCACCAGCAATTAAGGCCAAGTCCCCATTGAAAAACTCCGGCACCAACTGTACATCATCACCCGTAGTTTCAAAAAAAGCTTGCACTTGGCCCACTTGGATGAACTCATCGCGGGTAAGGGTACGTACACATCCGTTAGCATCGGTTACCGTAAGCGAAACCGTAAAGCGCCCCTCTTGGTTAAATGTGATCTGTGGATTCGGGTCTGTGGACGTTTGACCATTGCCAAAATCCCAATCATAACTTATGGGAACATCCCCGGAATATGTGAATTGCGTAGTGATCGGCACAGAACAAGAAGCCCGCACATCAGCTTGGAAATCAAAGTTGAACGTATTGGAAAAGGTAATGTTTTCTTGTACCGTCGTAGAACAGCCTGTTGTGGTGGTATCTTCTACAATAAGTTGAATAGTATAATTGCCCCCTTGTGCATATTGATAAGTTTGATTGATCAGTCCCGGGCTATTTTGAGTACCCGACTCACTGTTACCATCCCCATAGACCCAGGTAAACCGGTAAGTAGGTTCTAAGGGTGAAGTTATTGATAGTTGCGCATCAAACACATCGCACCCTTCTTGCAGTATCACATCAAAAGCTGCCCTAGGTTGTCCTACAGCGATGAATTGTTGGCGGGTCAATGTTTCCGTACAGCCAAAATCAGCGTTGATAACGGTGAAACTGACATCGTAAAATCCTGCGGTATACGTCTTTATTGGGTTACGTTGGGTGGAGGTGGTTCCATCTCCAAAATCCCAAAAATAATTATAGCTAAGGCCGGGCAGGGTGGAGTAGGTTGTGGCATCGGTAAACGAGACGTCGAGGGTATTTTCACAGGAAGTGGTTCTATTGGCCATAAAATCCACATCGGGAGGTGTGACCGCGGTAATGGCCTCTACTACCTCGAAATCATCCTGGCACCCGTTGGCATCTTGTACAATAAGGTTGATATCATAAATGCCTTCTATGGAATAATTTTTTACCGGGTTTTGATCTGCCGAAGAGGTGCCGTCACCAAAGGTCCAAAGGTACTGTGTAATCGGTGCTGAACCTGGCGAAGAGTTATCTGCCAAGTTTACAGTTACCGGCGAGCAACCGGAAGACCCGGCCGGGATGGTAAAGCTGGCAGCAGGACCTTCAAAAACAGTGATAGTGGTAGTGACCGGCGCTGACCCCGATCCATTGGCATCTTCGACCACCAGTGTTACCGTATATGTGCCCGGGGTGGAATAAGACGCACCGGGTGTAGCATCATTCCCGGAGATTTGGTTACCATTGCCGAAATCCCATGAGTAGGTAAGGGGCTCCGCGCCCGTGGATGAAGTACCATCAAAAAAAGTGACCAGCGGACTACATCCGCTGGCATCGCGCGCTGAAAAATTTGCAGTTTGGCCAAAGGATAAGGTAATACATGAACTTAAGAAAATGAACTTCAGTAAAATTCTTTTGGCCATATATTGTGAATTATAAAGACATTCAAAATACGCCAAAAAAATGATACTCTACCTTAATCATCGCCAAACTAACCAACACATCGACAGAGAGTTACAAAAAAAGGGGCTGACCAATCCAGTTTGGCCAGCCCTCTTTTCGTGCTTTTATGTACTCTTTAATCTTCTTCTTTACGCTCCTTTTGGGTTTGCTTCCCCGGCTTCTTTACTTTCAGCTTTAGCTCCTTGCTTTTGCCATCATGATCTGCCAAGATGATGGCCCCTTCTTCCATCTCACCTTTTAATATTTCTTCAGCCACAGGATCCTCCAGGTATTTCTGTATCGCACGATTCAAAGGTCGCGCACCATACTGGGGATCATATCCTTTTTCTGACAAGAAATCCTTAGCTTTATCTGTTAGCTCTACTTGGTACCCCAGCGCGTTGATCCTTTCAAACAGTTTTCCTAAAGTCAAGTCTATGATCTGGTGGATATGCTCTCTTTGCAACGAGTTGAACACGATCACATCATCCAGCCTATTCAGGAACTCGGGACTAAACGCCTTTTTCAGCGCACTTTGAATAGTAGATTTCATGATCTCGTCCTCGTCTTTTTGCTTAGACTGTGTGGCGAAACCAATACCCGCGCCAAAATCCTTTAGATCACGCACCCCGATATTCGAAGTCATAATGATGATCGTATTCCTGAAATCAACACGACGCCCTAGGCCATCTGTTAAGATACCATCGTCTAAAACCTGGAGAAGCAAGTTAAAAACATCAGGGTGTGCTTTCTCTATCTCATCCAATAGCACTACGCTGTAAGGTTTCCGACGTACCTTTTCGGTGAGCTGTCCCCCTTCTTCGTATCCTACATAGCCAGGAGGTGCTCCTACCAGCCTAGATACGGAAAACTTCTCCATATACTCACTCATGTCTATTCTCACCAGCGAGTCCTCTTTATCAAAAAGGTAGGTGGATAGCACTTTAGCCAGCTCTGTTTTACCAACACCGGTGGGTCCTAAGAAAATAAACGATCCAATCGGCTTCTTGGGGTCTTTGAGCCCTACCCTGGTCCTCTGGATGGCTTTGGTTAGCTTACCGATCGCCTCCTCTTGTCCTATTACTTTACCGCTCAACTCTTCGCGCATGCCAAGCAGTTTGTTGCTTTCTTTCTGGGCGATCCGCTTGGTAGGAATGCCAGTCATCATAGCGATGACATCCGCTACATTGTCTTCATCCACGGTATAGCGTTTGCTCTTGGTTTCTTCTTCCCAGTTGAGCTTGGCTACGTCCAGTTGTTCCAATAGTTTCTTTTCCTTATCTCTCAGCTGGGCAGCTTCTTCATACTTCTGGCTTTTTACTACTTTGTTTTTTTCCTCCTTTATATCCTCGATAGCAGCTTCAAGCTTCACAATTTCATCGGGAACATGAATATTATTGATATGCACCCTGGCCCCTGCTTCATCTAGCACATCGATAGCCTTATCCGGGAGAAATCGATCGCTTATATAGCGATCCGATAATTTAACACAGGCGTCAATAGCTTCTGCCGTGTAATTTACGTGATGGTGATCTTCGTATTTCTGCTTGATGTTATCTAAGATCTGAATCGTCTCTTCCGGCGTGGTGGCATCTACCATAACCATTTGGAAACGCCTAGCCAGTGCCCCGTCTTTTTCAATATATTGACGGTATTCATCGAGAGTAGTAGCGCCTATGCATTGGATTTCCCCTCGGGCCAAGGCTGGTTTGAACATATTCGAAGCATCCAGCGAGCCCGAAGCTCCACCTGCACCTACGATCGTATGCAACTCATCGATGAACAGGATCACTTCTGGAGATTTTTCGAGCTCATTCATCACCGCCTTCATACGCTCTTCGAACTGCCCCCTGTATTTTGTACCTGCCACCAAAGAGGCTAAGTCCAGGGTCACTACTCGTTTACCGAAGAGTACACGGGATACCTTTTTTTGAACGATTCTTAGCGCCAAGCCTTCAGCTATCGCGGTTTTACCCACCCCAGGCTCTCCGATAAGAATGGGGTTGTTCTTCTTTCTCCTACTCAAGATCTGCGCTACACGCTCTATCTCTTTCTCTCTACCCACTATTGGGTCTAATTTGTTCTCTTCTGCCAGTTTGGTGAGGTCTCTTCCGAAATTGTCCAGCACCGGTGTCCTTGATTTTTCCGAGCCTTTCTTTTCCTTGCCTACCCCAGAACCGGAACCCCCGCTACCAAAGATCTTGGAAGAATCATCGTCAGGATCATCGGTATCCGATGAAGCCATGGGATGTTCTGCTTGGTATTCCAGCAATTCCTTGACGACGTCGTAGTTCACATCAAATTTTTCCAGTATTTGTGTGGCAATATTATCCTCGTCCCTCAGGATAGAAAGTAATAAATGCTCGGTACCTATAAGTTGACTTTTAAAGATCTTTGCTTCCAGGTACGTTATTTTGAGTACTTTCTCCGACTGCCGGGTAAGAGGAATATTGGCAAGATTTTTCACGTCATGAGAGGCGGTCCCTTTTGATACTTTCTCCACTGCGCCCCTGAGTTCTTCCAGCGAGATCCCTAATTTTTTTAAGAGTCCTACCGCCACGCCTTCTCCTTCACGGATCATGCCCAGCAACAGGTGTTCTGTTCCTATATAGTCATGTCCTAACCTCAACGCCTCCTCCCTACTTAGGGAAATAACCTCTTTTACTCTATTCGAAAATTTTGCTTCCATATTCAAGCAATTGTAGTGATAATTGTAAATGTATGATTTCTTCGAAAGAATTACCATGATTACTCGTGGTAATTATCACTGATTTTAAAAACGAAATATCCCTCTTAATTGTTCATTATTTCCTAGTCGACTTGCGGACAATTGCAAGAGAATTTGGTCCTTCGCACATCAGTAGATCGATTATGCTAAGGTTAGGAACAAAGTCTTTGCCAAAGACCTGGGGATAGGGAACCGGCCGGTAAAATACCCTTTGTTCAAAGCTTATTTTGGGGTGGATAACAGAACGAAAGTCGCTAATATTGCTGCGTTTTGGATCATTTTCATATTTTTCTGAAAAGATAAGCTTTTTCTTCAAGCCTAGTAGATCCAGACATAATGTCAGTAGTTCGCAATTAAGATCGACCAGGAACGTCTCTTTTTTCTGGAAAATTGCCTTGAAATCATCCCTGAAAAATTCGTAAAATGGGGATTTTCCATAAGCCGATTGAATAGCACGCCAATGGTTATTGGACCATTTTTGATCATGATCGATCCGAAGATCTTTCATCGCGATCTTTTTCCGGCCGCCAATTACCGGGACGGATAAGGTTAACCTGCCATTGGGCCCAAGAATATGGCATCGATTCCTATAGGTCTGCTTAATGAAGTGTTCGTGATTTTCCAGGATAATAGTTTCATAGCTATCCAGCAAGCAGAAATACTCGATACTGGGCAAGTAATGAAGGTCCGCCAATATGGTCTTCTTTTCAGATATACTCATAGATATCTCCCAGTCCTTCGCGGATCACTTCAAACCCTCCTTGGGACAAGTCTATGACCGTAGACGGAATATTACCTCCATAGCCTCCGTCGATGAATAGGTCAATTTCGTTTTTGAGTTCATCATAAATAAGTTCTGGGTCAGTGGTATATTCTATTACCTCGTCCTCGGCCTTGATCGAAGAGGTCACGAGCGGGTTGCCCAATACCTCCACAATATCCCGGGGGATATTGTTGGCAGGTATCCTTACGCCCACCGTCTTTTTATTTGTCTCCAAGATCTTCGGCACCTTACTACTGGCTTCAAAAATAAAGGTAAAAGGCCCTGGAAGTGATTTTTTCATCACTTTAAACGCTTGGTTATCAATTCGCCTGACATACTCTGCCACTTGGCTAATATCGTTACATATAAAAGACAGGTTGAATTTTTTAGGTTTGATCCCTTTAATGCGACGTACCCGGTCGATGGCCTTCCGGTTAAAAAGATCACACCCGATCCCGTAAATCGTATCAGTAGGATAAATGATAACCCCGCCTTTTTTTAACACGTCTACAATATGCTCAATTTTGGTCCTTTGAGGATTTTCCTCGTATAGTTTTATGAATTCAGCGGCCATAAGAACCGGCAAATGTATTTAAAAAATGGTTAATAGTTGAAGGTTATTGGCTATTGGTTGGGGTTTGAAAGCATGCTTTTATTGCCTGTTGAGTTCGACCACATTGAGTGGAATTACCAGTTTATGTTTGTGAAAGATGAATTGCATGGCTACTCACGCTGGCGCCAGGAAAAATTCAGCGGCCAAGTATATGAAGTCCTTGATCACCAAATCAAGGACTTTTCGCTAGCTTCTGCAATCCAAAAGATTTTAATTTATACTCTCAGATGTCCCTGCGAAAATACATAGCCCAAGTTTTTTGCTATGTTTTAACGTCGTTTGATACCAAGTTTGGTGATTTTGGTCAACGATTTAAGGCTAACTCAAAGAAAAAATTGAATTTTACCTTCTGTCATTATCACAATTCCATATAACGCGGCACAATCCATAGCCGAGTATGATTATAGTTTTGACTTGGATTTTGTGTCGGTTTGAAAGGTTTTAGATTTAGGATTACGTTGAATGGTATCCTTAAGTTGATTTTCTTTAAGAGACTTATTAACTAGAAGCATAGATCTTTTATACATTCTCTTACGATACATTTCTGATCTAGGAGATCTCTTTCCATGATTTAGGTTCTTACTTTTTTCGACTTTGGCAGCAGTTTCATTAAATGGTATTCGCTCTGCCCCTCGATGATCTGCACCTATGGAGTCTAATTTAATTTCCTTAGTAACTCCCACGATAGCCTTTACTACCACGGCAATTAAGATAAAAAGTAATACTGATATTATTATTGTTAAACTCATTAGACCTGTTCTAATTTTCTTAGTAGCTGTTCAATACGATAATACAGCATCATTAAAAGTGCCACTAGTGTTAATACTAATATAGTGCCAAAAAAGGTGACAACAAAATATAGACCATCACGGTCAAATAAAGTACCAGCAAAAATAAAGGTCAACAACCCTGATAACAAGGTAAGTGTTACAATTGCTACAATTTTAAAACGCTCTATTGACCAATGTAGTTTATGTTTGGTGTAATCTATTGCTTGTTCTGACATAGGGGGTTTATACTTAAGTGCTCATACATTGAATTAAAGAACCCGGGCTAACCATTTTTTCGGGTCGAAATTAATGATTTGCCCCTATTCAACCTCACCATTTTATATTGAAAGATTCCCGGTCCCATGCTTCCTGGTGACCAGTTTTACATTTCCGATTTTATATTTCCAATTTCCAACCTCTGAATCCTTAACTTTGCCATTTAATACGTTGGTGCATGAAAGGTAGAAAACTGCTTGTTATTTTTTTATTAGTATCCACTATGCTCTTATCCTCTTTTGCGTTTTATGGATACCAGGTCTTGTATTCCCCTAATCTTTTAGTAGACCAAGAAGATAAAATATTAGTGATAAACAAAGATGAAACCTTTAAGTCACTCCAAAATAAGCTTTACGAGGGCAATTATGTTCAAGACCCGGTATCCTTCAGCTTTTTAGCCCGGTTAATGGATTACGACAAAGCCATTAAACCCGGGAGGTTTAAGATCTTGAAGAACATGACAAATTTACAGGCCATCCGGATGCTGCGTGTAGCAGACCAGGTGCCTGTCAATATCACGTTTAACAACGTCCGTTTAAAAGAAGGCATCGGGGAAAAGATCACGCGGAACATTGAACTGCGCCAGCAGGAGTTTGACTCTGCCTTGGCACGTTTCATTGAAAACAATGATCATGGTTTCAATGAAAATACGGTGATTAGCATGTTCATTCCCAATACGTACGAAGTGTATTACGATGTAGACGGCCCCCAGCTTTTGAAAAGAATGCACGAAGAATATCAAAAATTTTGGAACGACGAACGAAAAAACAAAGCCCAAGAAATAGGGTTATCGCCATTGGAAGTTTCCACGTTGGCGTCAATTGTGCAAGCTGAAAGTATCAAAAAAGACGAAAGTGAGCGTATAGCGGGTCTCTATATGAACCGCTTGAAAAAAGGGATTGCACTTCAAGCGGACCCGACATTGGTCTTTGCCTCGGGCGATTTTACTTTGAAACGTGTCCTGAATAAGCATAAAAAAATAGATTCTCCGTACAACACCTATCTTAACAAAGGTTTACCCCCCGGCCCCATCAATATGCCTACGATCCATTCCATTGATGCCGTATTGAACTACGAAAAGCACAACTTGCTTTACATGTGCGCTAAGGAGGATTTTTCCGGTTATCATAATTTTGCCAGCAACATTAGGGATCATATCAATAACGCCAAGAAGTACCAGCGGCAGTTAACGATCGAACAAAGAAAAGCAAGGCTCAAAAACCAGTGATGTACCAGCACGATATTAAAATACGGGTAAGGTATGCCGATACGGACCAAATGGGCTATGTATACTATGGCAACTATGCTGCATATTATGAAGCCGCCCGGGTGGAAAGCCTGCGAGCACTGGGGCTAACCTACAGGGAACTGGAAGAAAGTGGGGTAATGATGCCTGTGCTAGAATGTAATTCAAGATTTATTGCCCCGGCCTTATATGATGAATTACTTACCATACGTACGACCATCGAGAACATGCCAATGGTAAGGATAAAATTTCAGTACGAGATCTATAATGAAGCCGACAAGTTGATCCACACAGGGGATACGTTGTTGGCTTTCGTAAATAGGGACAGCGGGAAACCCTGCAGGATCCCGGGGAAAATGAAAGAGGTGTTAAATCCTTTTTTCGTGATATGAAAAAAAAGCTAATAGCCTATATAATCCAAACGGACCTTTATCGCGAGCTGATTGCCCTGCTTAAGCGTGTGAAGTTTAAAAGGAACGGGGACCTCACCTTGTACGAGGTCATCAAAGTGTTTGTCCAAAAGATCACGAATGACGATATCATTGAGCGTGCCGAAGCGGTAGCCTACAATTTCACCTTGGCGATCTTCCCGGCGATCATTTTCTTATTTACACTCACCCCGTACATCCACGAATTTATCCCCGATGTGAGCCAGGACAGTATCTTGGCGTTCATCGGCCAGTTCATGCCTGAAAACATGTACGAGGTAGCCAGTAATACCATCGAGGATATCGTAGGCAACCAGCGTGGAGGCTTGCTTACCTTTGGTGCCCTTTTTTCCCTGTTCTTGGCCACCAACGGTATGTTGTCTTTAATGAAAGCCTTCAATAGCTGCTATAAAACAATAGAAAAGCGCGGTTTTTTTAAAATGAGATTAGTAGCCACAGGACTCACTTTTATGCTGGCGCTGGTATTGATCCTAGCGATCATACTGCTGGTGATCGGTAATTTCTTGATCGATTTTGTCAACCAGATCGAGTGGGTGGATATCGAAGAGTACCTTATTTACCTATTCTTCGTGGTCCGGTTCGTGGTCATATTCATAGTATTCTTTTTAGCCATCTCGTTCATTTACTATTTTGGGCCGGCGGTACATTTCAACTGGCGCTTTTTTTCCATAGGCTCCTTTATCTCTACCATTTTCTGCTTAGCCGTGTCCTATGGTTTTTCTTTTTATGTGGCCAATTTTGCTACTTATAATAAGCTCTATGGATCTATCGGCGTATTGATCGCTTTAATGATCTGGCAGTTTATCCTTACGATCGTATTGCTGGTGGGCTACGAGATCAATGCAAGTATTCACCAGGCGTATAGAATTAAGGCTTAGGGTTTAGGATCCCGGCAACTAAGGGAGGCAAAAATCGGATGTGTTCACCATTTAGCGATCCCAATCATCATCCACTCGCAAGGGTGATATCATCTTCGCCAATGTACTCCCTCACGATTACATCATGATCGCACTGTCGATTATTCCGTTAGGATCTAGATCAAGTTAAAAAATACCACGTCGCACTTGTTCAAATTAAAATATACTATAAATTTGCAATCCCATTAGCAAAATCGACCCAGAGGAGTGGCAGAGTGGTCGAATGCACCGGTCTTGAAAACCGGCGTACCGCGAGGTACCGGGGGTTCGAATCCCTCCTCCTCTGCTATAAGTACTGTCTGAATAGGCAGTGCTTTTTTTATTTAAAAGTGGGGCTAAATTTTGACAATGCCGGCGGGGTGGGTCTGTTAAGTTAAGAGAACTTATATAACATACAGGTTTGGAAAAACCAATATCAAGTAAATTAGAAATAGTTTTCTTTACTTACATTCTAAAAAGTGAAATAAAATACATGTGCACGGGTTTATCCAAACCCGTGCCAAGTGCCTATTACCCTAACATTCCTCTTGCTTATCTTTTACTTCGTTAAAACAGGGCCTCAACGTATCAAGTTGGTCAAACCATTCACCCAAACGTGTACACATATACGTCATGTCACTTACTTCTACAGGGTCCATTTTAAACGTTGTGTCGCGGCCAGGGTCCGTAGCTAACATAAGAAGTTTCCACATCTGTTTTTTCAAAGCCTCGGCACCTATCCAGCCTAGTTGTTTTTCAGCCATGCGCTGCAAGAATAGAAGCTTATCAATGGGGAGTAGTTTTGTTTCTTTTGAGTTATGGATAGTGCTCATGACTCACCCCCTTTCAATTGGTCAACGGCTTGCGTTATCATTGTAGCGTAATGTATGATCTTTCTCATGCCGTGATCACTCCCTAGCTCTTGGACCAGGATGTCATAATCTTTCATGAAGTATCGTAAGTTCTCAAACAGCCTCACGGTATTGGCGAAGTCATCTACGGGCGACTTACTACCCATGAGCATATTGTAATAGCCTTCCAATACTACATCCCTCATTACGCTTGTAAAATCGCTGATGGGTGTGTATGGCTTTGAACTATAATGCTCAAAGATGTTTTCGTAAGCTGCACTACCTAAAAGGTAGGTAGCAACTGCCCTGTGATGATCTTTGTTAAGATCGGGGTGATTGAATTTTTTTGATTGTGTTCGCATAGTAGTAGATTAAAAGGTAGCAGGAGCTGCGAACACAATCTAACCATTGGAAAGTAATGTTTCCGGGCGTTACCGCTACCGGACTCCTGCCATGTTTTTCAAAATAGTTCATGATATTGATTTTATTGTGTTCGCATTTCAAATATACAAAAGTGTGTCAAAAATCACCACATTTTGACTTTTATTTTCGTATATTTATCCTGTGGAATACAACAGGATCAAGTATCATCTCAAAGCAAGGGGAATGAAAGTTGTCGACCTAGCGAGAAATATAGGCCGTTCAAGAGAGGTAACTTCCAGTTATGTTAACAACCATAAGCAGCCGTCTATTGAGATGCTCTTTAAGATAGCTAATGTATTGGAAATTGATCCACGTGAACTTATAAACCCCGCACCGCATGAGCACTGAAAAATGGATAGAAGTTATTTCCGAAGATATTAGGGAAACCAAGAGGCTAGCTAATGCAGCCGAAAAAACTGCCGATGCTGCCGTTAAAATGGCAGAGGCCGCAATGAAACGGGCTGACGCGGCTTGGGAGTTGGTTATGATAACGCGCAACCAAGCGCAAGAGGAAATGGCCTACCTACGCCGGCCGTTTTGGAAGAGATGGTTTGGTATGCTGTGAAGTAATCAATTTGGGTGCCACTGGGGGCATTCTTTACTGTCCTGATAATTTACAAATTTTCGTCTATATATATCCTTGTTGTCAAAATGCCGAGATATATTTTGAGCGATGTAGGCATAGTTATCCCAGTTTTTATGATAGAATATTCTAATAGAATGGCAATTCTTATGTTCGAATACCTGCTTGAGCATAACTCGATCCGTCAAGCCGCATGACATCCCAATAACCCAAACCTGGAATTCATCTTCATCAATGAAACTTACAAGATTTTTATAGTTTTGATTTCTTAAGTACATAGTTGATTTAGCATATTTCAAGTACTCACTGTTATTCAAGTTTTCGATTTTCTTGTAATCTTCTCCCGTTTCATCTCCATAACCGAATATGATTGGATATCTTGTATCATGTATCTTCCCATGGATATATATGATTTTATGGCGTGAATATCTTTTCAATTGCTTTTCATATATGCTTAAAGTAGAGGTATAATTAAAATTCAAAATCATATGCTCACTTGAATTATAAAGCATGTGACTGTGTTCTTCTAAGGCTTCATCAAAAAGTTCTCGAATACTTTTTCACGATTACCTATACCAGATTGTATGCCATTTAAATATGCTTCAAGAGTTTCTTGCATTTGACCGAAACTTTTGTGGAGACGCTTGATTCTCTGTTCTGAATTACTTGGACTGGACACAATTTTTTTTAACTCGTCATAATACTCCTGTTCAATATCTACCCAACCTCTTAAGCTTTGATTTTCTAAAATCTTCTTCAGAAAGTCATCGTCATCTACTTTTATTCCTACAAATGAAGCCCCACGGACATATTCACGCAAAAAATCCTTGTAACCAGTTTTAAGACCATGGGCCAAATCAAACCCATTTCCTAACATGACTAACTTCCTCATATAGACATTGTAAAGTGTTGTGAAAAAACTAGAGCACGACCCCTCGCTTTTGCGTTCGGAATGTACGCTTTCATGTACTTTTTCGTAGACGCTGAGATTTGCTTAAATTTAGCAAATATTACTTGGAACGATAATCTTTGTAATCAACTAAGGTCACTTTATGGTTGATCTCTATCCTTGGTACCTCTATTAGGCTTGATCCCTTTTTTAAGGAGCTCCAGTGCTATAGCATTAACCCCAACGAGGTAGTAGGGCACCTTCTTTTTTACCAGGATTTTGTCGATGATTTCAAATACTTCTTTGAAGAATGGTATGGATAATTCTTTATATGTTCGGTTGGATGTACTCATTCCATACCATTTCTGCTGTTTCATTGCAACGTTTGTTGTTCTTTAATTTTAAATCGGTATAAACCAATAACGGTGGGACTGTTTGTGCTGGCTTGTCCTTGTTCCAAAACAATTCATATACCTTCAGTTCACCATTGTCATCGGGTTTCAACTTGTACTTTTTGATAAAATCTACCCAGTTCCTTGTAGTGAATAGTTCTAGCTCCCCTGGCCTTAAATATCCTGTTAGTATGTCACCTGCAGGCTCACCCCCCCAGGCTTCTTTCACGTTATCAATTTTAAGATCTTTCCAATTCCCAGGCAGGTCGAATCGACCCATTAGCAATTGGGGTTTTAATGTGGTTTCATATTCCGTGATCCAGCGATTAAAAAGTTCTTCTTTTTTCTCCCATGCATACGTTTTTTTATCCAACTGAAGCAAATACCCGGTTCCTTTAAGTCCTTTAATTACTTTGGGTATGTTCCCTAATGCTACACCGGTGTGGCTTGCAATTACACGTTGTGGATTATTGATATTATTCTTATCCTGTAAAAGATAGAAAAGTACCTTTAACCCGGTTTTAGTAAATGCCCGATTGCCGGTTTCCTTTTTCATTGTGATAGGGCGTTTTGTATCCACCCACAGCCAAACAGGATCCTTTTTAATATGGATATTACCATTGGCCTCCAAGTATGGGATATTCAATTCACGTAACTCAGCTTTTACCTTGGGGAAAATGTGTTCGGCTATTAGCATCAGATTATCATATTGCTCACGATACCTGGATAGTTGGCCCAGTTGGTGAAGGCGTACTTCTTTCTTCACTTCCACGTAATAATGAAGTTCTAGGCCTTTTTTTCTTAGCGTAATTTCACCATCAACATCCCTTCTTTTCTTCCATCTTCCAGTGATGCCGGTTTCTTTCTCAAGGTGCTCTAATGCTAAATGTACAATTTCATCTTCCATAATGTTCACAAAAATACATCGTTCATTTTACGTGAACAAATAAAAAAGATGAACATTTAAAAGTCTTAATTCTATACAGATTACCAAGACAAGGGGTATTGAGAAAGTTAATTTTACTCATCAGGTAATGCTTCTTGCATGATCTTCTATATGCAGGTAGGTGTTGATTTAAAATAGTTAAAACCTTTTCCAAACAAAACTATGACTGGGAAAGGCGAGAGTTTGTTAAATTGATCATTAGAATAGGTTTAAATCCTTATTCCAATCCTTATATATCTATATGAAGAACCTATTTTTTTAATTTGGTTAGTGATTATTTAATTTAATACCAGAAATAAGTAGTTTAATTATAGCAAAAAACCGATGAAAGAATTCAACCGCATACGTGTGGTCATGGCTGAGAAGAATATGAAAGTCGGAGATTTAGCCAAGGCCATAGGTAAGCATCCTAGTATGGTCACAGGATATAGAAACAATACATCTCAACCGCCACTCTCAGCCCTATACGACATTGCCAAAGCCCTCCACGTACCCCCTTGTGATTTGCTGGCCGATCCGCCACCTGGTGAGAAGTGGTGGTAATAGATATAATACTGCATTAATACTCTGTCGAAGGGATTCATCAAAAGTACATGAACTCGCAGGAATTAAACCTGCTACTCCAAACACCATAACAAGCAAAACCAATAATGGGCGTGTTAAACTTTGATTATAACCTGATCCATATTCGTAGATTATTCGAATGCACCAGTCAAAGAACAATGGAAATTTTCTGAATAGTGGTATGTGAGTGTTGTGTTCGTGTTTGAGCCTGTTTTGTATTGAGTCAAAATACCATTTCTCCGCGTTACTCTCTGCACCCTCTTTAGTTAAAACACTCAAAGGCATACAAAAACTAGTGTCGTGTCAAGGCTCAATTGACGTATAGGATTAAACAATGAACTCTCTTTGCCAAGTTGGGAAGTTCTCGACAAGTTAGCAATAGGCAAAGGGTAGTAGGCAAAATAGGGGG
>JANQLQ010000244.1 GCA_028280565.1 Fulvivirga sp. | reverse complement strand
CTTCGGTCACTAAAAGGCCTATTTGATTACGATCACCAAAGGCACTTGCATCGAGCGATGGGGCATTGTAAGACCTTACAATCACGGTCCCCAGGTTCGAGTTATCTCCAAAAGCAGAAGCCCCAATACTGTTGACACGAAGGGGTATGACCACCTCGGTTAAACTGTTATCGCGAAAAGCTTCATCCTCGATACGGGTCACCGTGTGTGGGATATCGACACTGGTCAATTGGTCATTAAGAAAAGCTCTGTTGCCAATAGCGGTCACGTGGTACTCGGTACCTTGTTCACTGACCCTTGCAGGGATAGTCACCTCTTTTGTGGCACCGGTATAGTCCACTACCTTTACTGTGCCTTGTACATGGGGGGGCCTGGAGGCAGCGGTAATTTCGTACCTGGAATCATTCACGGTAAATGAGTGTCCTACGTCTCCTACATTTACATTTTGGCCCTGGCCATACGTGGTTACTGCAAACATTCCTAAAAGGAAGGCCAGGCAGCATTTTCGTGTTTTAAATTGTACTTGCTTTTTCATAGCACTGGGGTTTGATCTCTATTAATTAGAAGCATGGCTAAAATTGAAACATGTCTTGCCAGGTCATTGCCGAGGAATTAAGGGCAGAAAGCCAATGACTTCCTGCCCCATCTATCTAACTTTTCAACCGCCCTCGTGCTCCAAACATTAAGGGATTGAAAAAGTAATAAGACTATATTAATACAAATATGATAAAGCAGGGAGCGAATAGACTGTGCGAAAACCGTTAAAATCTATGCGAAAAATGTCAAATGGGATAGGGAAGGATGTGGTAAGCAGGAAAAAATGGCACACTCCTTTCCTCGTACAGCACTAGCATGTACACCACCCCCTCGTGAATCTCGCTCGCTCGATTTGTTGCTCCCCCGACGCGGGACAGCTTGTTTACGCGACCCAGCCCGGGGACCGTCCCGCAGGGTTGCAGGGCATTTTAACTGGGCGCGAAACCATCTCGCAGCAGTGCAGGGCGTTTTCGCAAGGCGCGAAACCGTCTCGCAGCAGTGCAGAGCGTTTTCGCAGGGCGCGAAACCGTCTCGCAGGGCTGCAGGGCAAAATCTATAATAAGATGTAGCTACATGCCTTAAATAAAACCGCTCTCATTGCGTCAAGCGGATGTAAAAATTGGTAAGTACAAAGATAGTATGGTCCATATCATTGAATACATCATCCGACCTAAGTTGAATGTCGAGCTGTAGTCTTAAGCCCTTGGACCACAATCGGCCTACACCAGCCGCAAACCGGTTTTCGAGTGTACTGCGCTCACTTCTTGCAAATTCTGATACTAGCTCATCTGAAAAAATGAAGTAGTATTCGCCCAGTTCCAATTTTTCACCATTAAAAGGACGATCTAGCGAGAGTCGATATCGTACACGGGAGGTGAAAGGTTCATTCCTCCATCGTTGTTCGGTTTGAAGCCGGCTGGCCAGCCGTGTAGGTGAGCGGAAGTGAACATACCCTAACTGCTGGATCAGCCGGTGTTCATATAATGACACTCCTTCGAAAGGCTCACGGTCACGATAGCGGTAGCCCAGGGTTAGCGAAAAGTTATTCCCAGCACGATAGGTGGCGTATTGTGTGACTTCGATGAAGTTTACTAAAAAGCTTTGCATATCGGTTTCATCCTCATTTTCGTAAAACCCGTTGCGGTTGGCGATCGTGGTATTCAGCTTCCATCGTTCGTTCAAAGAATAGCTGATCGGTACGGCAAGTTCCCAATGGACAATTCGGTCGTCAGACTGTGACTTCACCGATGTTACGATTATGTGGGTAAGAATAAACAGGAAATAGTATTTCATTAATAGAGTAAGTTGTCAAGCGACCGGGTAACGATGCGACGTTTGGATACGAATCGCCCGTTTCGATCAAAAAGTATTTCATAGCTGCTCCAGCCCTTACCCTTGTTCATATCAACCTCTAATTCAAAAAAAATAGCCTCACTCTCCCCTTCCTGCAGGGCGATTACCAGTGTAGTCTGCGGGTCAGCACCCGTATGTTTGTACTGTTTTTGGGCCTTTATGACCTTAAAAATTTCAGATTCTTGCTTTAAGTAGTGCTCAATTTGATTGCGTAACGGCGACGGCAGGTTTTTGTAGCTGATCTTGACCTCCACATCTTCTAAGAGTCCCTCTTTTGAAAATTCAACACTGAAAAACCTTTTTTGGATTAGAAATTTCGCCTCATAAGACAAATGATCCCCGTCTGTCTCTTCGTAATAACGCACCTTTTTCAAGTCGGGCATTGACTGCCGAAGCAGTTCGAGCGTCCCCGAGGGCATTTGATGGGGCTTTATCTTTTTTTGCCGCTCACGTTTTTCTTGCCCCAAAGCCTGGGTAAATAGGAAAAAGACAACGAGGGTGATCAATATACGCATACAGTTTATTTTCGTGTTAACCGATGAATAAGTTCCTTATATGCCGGGAACAGGCCTATGAGTGATTCTCTTTTGGCCAGCTCGAAATCCTGAAAGTCAAATCCCGGGGCCACCGTACACCCGACCAGCGCAAAGCCCTCTTGCTGCTCTACGGTGGAAGCAAACCAGCACCCGGCAGGTACTACAGCCTGTAACGTCTCCCCACCTGCTAAATTTTTACCGAGCCGAATAATTTCTAGATCCCCCTGGGGATGGATAACGTACACGGTAAGCCCTGTGCCGTCATAGAAATGCCACATCTCGTCAGACTTGATCCTATGGAAGGCAGAAAAGTTGCCATGATCCAACAAGTAATAAATGCCCGTGGAAACATTCCTCACCCCACCGAATGAATCAAAGCCGGCCTGCATTTCCGCACGGTAGGTTTCTTTATAAAATCCTCCCTCGGGGTGTGGTTGGAGGTGAAGCAGGTTCACATAATCCTGTGCTTTACGGTTAAAATTTTCGCTGTGCATAAGCCTCGATCATTCGGTAAGGATATACTTCTGGTAATTGACTGGCTTCTTCTAGCTTCTGCAATTCGTCCGGGACAAGGGTGATGTTACTTGCCCCTAGGTTATCTTCAAGCTGCTCAAAGGTACGCGCACCCAGGATCACCGAGCTAACATTTGGCTGATGCCTAAGCCAGGCAAGTGCTATTTGGGGTATACTGGCCTCGTATTTCTTGGCCAAAGCGTCCACCTCTTGCAGGATATTCCAGTTTTGATCGGTATTCCGTCTTTCCCAAGCTTCTTCTGTATGTGCTGCCGTGGTGGCGATCCTGCCTCCCTCATGTGGGTTTTCACCGGGTTTGTACTTCCCACTGAGGAAACCTCCTCCCAGCGGCCCCCAAGGCACAATACCCACTCCTTCGCTTTCAAATAAGTCCGTGTATTCGTATTCAATATCGCGTTTTACTAAGCTGTATTGGTATTGTGCCGCAATGAATTTAGCCCAGCCATTTTGCTCGCTAATGCCTAGGGATTTCATCACCTGCCATGCTTTGAAATTAGAAACACCGATATACCTTACCTTCCCTGCCGTGACCAGGTCCTCAAATGCTTTGAGAGATTCTTCTATCGGCGTAACAGGATCCCAGCAATGCATATAAAAAAGATCGAGGTAGTCTGTTTGCAGTCTTTTTAAACTCGCTTCTAAGCTATTGACAATATGACGTCTCGAAAGCCCTTGGGCATTTACATCTTGTCCCGTCGGAAACCGTACTTTTGTAGCCAGCACCACATGTTCACGTTTGCTTTTTAAAGCCTCTCCCACGATCTCCTCCGATCGGCCGCCTGCGTATACATCTGCACAATCAATGTGATTTCCACCTTGATCCAAATAATGATCAATTTGTTTTTTGGCAACGTCCTTTGGCGTTCCTCTCTCGCTGGTTTCTCCGTAAAGCATGGTACCTAAGGCTAGGTCCGATACGATCAGGCCGCTTCTACCAAGGGGTTTGTATTTCATCGTTTCTTTTTTTGATAAAATTAGGAAATTGTTGCCTTCTTATACACTCTCCGGGCGAACTCACCACTTTTTTATACTCGTTAAAAACGATTAATATACCTGCGGTTTTTTTATTTTTAATGCCTATGAACCCTGGAGAATTAAAAATGGAATTGCACGAGATGTGCCTTGCACACGTGGAAGAAAGGATGAAAAACATTCATGAGGCCATAAAACTGGCCAGCGAGGCCGCCCGCGAAGAAACGAAGAGTTCCGCAGGAGACAAATATGAAACAGGCCGCGCTATGATGCAGATAGAGATTGACCAGCAAATGCAACAATTGGCAGAAGCGGAAAAACTCAAAAAAGCTTTGAACATGATAAATCCACGAGAGCGCCGCGATAAAGCAGTCGCCGGGAGCCTGGTGATTACGAGTACCGGCACGTTCTACCTATCCATAAGCTTGGGAAGGCTGACCTTACAAAGCAGCGAATATATTGTCATTTCACCCTTATCCCCCATCGCCCAACAAATGCTGAATAAAGCAAAAGGAGATACTTTCGGGTTCCAAGGCAAAACACTGGAAATAACCGGTATCTACTAGGACTACTTTGCCAGGTTTAAGTAATGGATAATGAGGTTTGTAGTTTCATACCTAATGCCAGCGAGTTGCAAAGGATGGGGGATCCACATCCTATTCTAAATCCATCCAACACCCATACCTAAGAACGTCTTCCCTTAACTTTCTACCCTCGTCATTCCCTTTCATACCGTCATTCTTGCGGGCTTGGTGCTGGAATGCGCGTGACAAGGAATCTACGAAGTCGTGGAACGAAAACCCAGTGCATTCGCAAAGAGAACGTTCACGATCAACGAC
>JANQLQ010000222.1 GCA_028280565.1 Fulvivirga sp. | reverse complement strand
GTCATTCCTTACTTTCTACCCTCGTCATTCCCTTTCATACCGTCATTCCTTGCGGGCTTGGTGCTGGAATGCGCGTGACAAGGAATCTACGAAGTCGTGGAACGAAAACCCAGTGCATTCGCTAAGAGAACGTTCACGTTCTACGACACAGCAGATTCCTGCTCTCCCGCATCGCTCTCCCTGCAAGGCCGGCAGGAATGACGAGGGTAGAAAGTAAGGAATGACGATAAAGAGTTTTTTTTCGTTTTTGATAAGGATATCCAAGGGGGTACTTTATCGTTAAATCCCTGTCTATCCAATAATTGAATGTGACAAATTAAATTAATGTTAAGCTAAGCCTCAAATGACGTATGGGATACAGGATGAGTAGGTTTGCGGTATTGGAAGGTTCTCGATCAGTAGGCAATAGGCAAAGGACAGTAGGCAAAAAAAGATTGCCCTTTGCCAGCTGCCGACTTAAAAAGGCATCATTGAAAATTCGAGTGGCGTATGGAGGGGAGACCTCCAGGAACAGCGCGGCCCATTTGAGGCCTGTGGGTTAGCGGCCTATAGCGGCTGGATAGCGTGTCTCGAAGGGGTTGCTGGCGCCCTTTTCTTTTTTTTCGTTTTCTTTTGGGCAAGCAAAAGAAAATGAAAGCCGGGCTTAGAACCACAAAACCCCGCTTAAACTGCTCATTTTGAGGCTGGCACTACCCGAAACACTTGAAAATGTAGCCTAATTTGTCAAAATTAAACGTTCTCCTATCAAAGCTAATTTTCAAGGACGTTTTAGAACAAGACTGGAAAAAATAGCTAACCATCAAATAGCACTTAACATAAGGGCTAGTTTCTTATGTTCAGAAAATAGACTATTTGATAGATCTATTCCAGAGCCTTAACAGCCTGTCTATTGAAGTATAGCTATAAACCGCAACCTATTGGACTAAAATTCCGGCTTCAAACATTAATTAGGGTCCCTATTTTCATGAAACCCAAAATATTCGTACCTATACCCTTGCAATTTCGTAAGTCTAGGGTATGAGTAAATCGAGGGTCACCATAGGGTATGTGTTCAAAACAATCATATGGCCACGAAGAAAGTATGTTTTTATTGGATTGATCCTGATTGTGATCAGTCGCCTTGCTAACCTGGTGCTACCCTATGCCAGTAAAATCCTTATAGACGATATCATTCCTGAAGGAGATATGAACGAATTGAAAACGCTGCTGGTCATCGTGGTTTCAGCCGTGGTGGTACAGGCTATTACTTCGTTTTCGCTGACCCGTATCTTGAGTGTTGAGGCCCAGCATTTAATTGCGCAGCTCCGGGCTAAGGTACAGCGACATATTATACAGCTTCCCATCCGGTTTTTTGATAATACCAAGACGGGAGAGTTAGTATCCCGGATCATGACAGACGTAGAGGGTGTGAGAAACTTGGTGGGTACAGGACTGGTACAGCTAGTAGGAGGGATACTCACTTCGATCATTTCACTGGTATTACTCATCAGCATTAGCCCTATGATGACACTGTATGTCTTGGTACCCGTAGCCATTTTTGGATTCATATCGCTGAAGGCCTTTGGTTACATACGTCCCTTGTTTCGAGAGCGTGGCAAGATCAATGCGGAAGTCACCGGCCGGTTAACTGAGACTTTGGGAGGCGTAAGGGTCATCAAAGGGTTTAATGCCGAAGCTCAGGAGATAAAGACATTTGAAGACGGGGTAGAGCGATTATTTGAAAATGTAAAAAAAAGCTTGACCTCTACCAGCTTGGTCACCAGCTCTGCCACCTTCCTTTTAGGGCTGGCTTCTACGGGTATCATGGGTATAGGCGGTTATATGATCATGGAAGGAAACCTTACCTTTGGCGAGTTTTTATCCTTTACCTTATACCTTGGTTTCATGATCGCCCCTATTGTGCAAATGAGCAACATCGGCAGCCAGCTCACAGAAGCTTTTGCCGGCCTGGACCGGACAGAAGAGATCATGAATATGCCGCTGGAAGATGATGGCTCCGAAAGGAACACCAGGCTGAATGGCATCCATGGAGATGTGAAGTTCGACCAAGTCTCTTTCGCCTATGAAGAAGGTAAAAATGTAGTGAAGGAGGTGAGTTTTTCCGCCCCCGCAGGGTCTGTCACTGCGTTAGTAGGAACCTCCGGCAGTGGTAAAACTACGATTGCCGGCCTGGCGGCTTCCTTTCTTACCCCCGGCCACGGCACCGTGACCATCGATGGCCTGGACCTATCCCAAGTCACCTTGCAAAGTTTTAGGTCACAGCTGGGGGTAGTGCTGCAAGATGATTTCCTGTTTGAAGGTACCATACGGGAAAATATACTTTTCCCAAGGCCGCAGGCCACGGAAGAATTGCTCCTAGCCGCCGTAAACGCGGCTCATGTTAACGAGTTCACAGATCGCTTCGATGAAGGCCTAGATACTTTGATCGGGGAGCGAGGTGTTAAACTTTCCGGCGGGCAGCGCCAGCGGATCGCTATAGCCCGGGCCATATTGGCTGATCCCAAGATCTTGATCCTGGATGAGGCTACGTCTAACCTGGATACAGAGAGTGAAACATTTATACAGGCCAGCTTAAAGGAGTTAATGAAAGGCAGAACTACGTTTGTAATCGCTCATAGGCTAAGTACTATACGGCAGGCCGACCAGATCCTGGTGGTAGAAAACGGGCAGATCGTAGAAAGCGGTAAACACGATGAATTAATTGCTAAAGAAGGGCGCTATTACCAATTGTACACTTACCAAGCCCGGATATAGCTTCCTCTCTGCCGATCTCATGTATCGAGCCCGGCGAGCAACCTCCCGCGTTGCTTGTTCCTCCTGGAACCCCAAATAAAAAAAATCAACGGGTACAGCATGTAGGTAAACCCTGCAATCATCGACCCATACGTCCACGAACCGAAAATCAACGCAATACAAACGGATAATACCGGCACCGATCCCATGATCACCTGGTTCTGCAGGCCACTTTGTGTATCAAAGGTCTCTATTGAATTTAGTCCCAATGCCCCTGCTTTTGCCAAGGCATACTTATACATCAGGGCTAATATGCCAAAGATCATGGTAGCCCCGCCGCCGTACAGGATCATGAGCTCTTGCATTTCGCTGGGGTGGATCATATCTCCTATTGCCGGTAGATAACCTTGCGACGACCCAAACAACTTCAAAAAAGAGTTGCCGTAAATTGCCACGAGTAGCTTGGCCAAAAACTTCAGCGGGTATACATAAAGCAATACAAAGAATAGTAGCGCCGCATTGAGTAAAACGATGTAGCGGTTTTTAAACCCATAACGAATAAAAAAAAGATAGTGCTCATACCAAATGTATACGATCAGCGCCATGCAAAGTCCAAACGGAATGATATCCGCTACAAACGTCCGCATATCCTCAAACTTATCCGGGACTTCTGTAGATACGATCAATAACGTTATGGCTAGGGCAAATACAGCATCGCTGAAAGTTTCCACACGGGTCTGTTCTTCTCCCCGGTAACGGAATTCCTTATTTAATCCTACAAGATTCTTTTTTAAGCCTTGTCTCATCATACCTCACAATATAAGCGGTATGATACTATGTACCAAGTATTTGTGAGTATGCCTAGTAGTATACCATGCTTGGATTAATAGAGGATATAAACGAGAAACGGCATTAGGGATATTTAAGGAGTTCGTAACAAGCCGGTAAAGGTCTACCTACTGGCTGTTTTCATTAGGATAGTGGCTTAGGACTTTCCTTGGTACAGGGCTTCAATTTTTTTCCGGTCATCTTCCGGGATCGATGGGTCCTGGATCAGCCGGAAAGCGTCTGAGGCAGATTTTATTTGGTATTTTTCAATAATACTGTTTTTTCTTTCTTCCCGTTTCTTTTTCCGGATCAGGAAAAATAAGATCACTTGCATGATCAACACCCCTATGGCAAGAAGCAGAAAAGAATTCATCGAGAAAAGAATCTAATAAAAATGACGTACACCTTCACAAATATAATCATCGGTGGGCCATTAACGGAAAAATCGCTTGTCGCAGGCCTAAAAAAGTTGAGGCCTAACCGCCTCGTTTGGCGGTTGGCCTCATTTTTAACCTAAACAAAACAAGTATTTTATTCCGTCACTAGTGAAACGGTGTTATCGCTATTTATCAAATCGAATCGAAAAGACTCCCCGTCCAGCTTGCCCAAGTCATACATTTTCCTGAAGCTTTCTGCCGAATCGATGGTCTCGACATGAACGAGGTCATTGGTTTGGTTGAAGATCCTTACCTTCACGGGCTCTGCATTGTATTTCAATACCGCCAGCCGATATTTTTTATCATCACTTACGCTCAATAAGTTAGCCTTTATACTAGGTGTGCGCACAGGTTCTTTATATTCCACCTTTTTCTTCAACCGCTCACCGTTCGGTTGTACAACTTCAAAAGTGTACGTGCCTTTAGGCAGTTTCGAGAAATTGTAAGATTGTGCAAAGCCTCCTTCGCTAAGGACTGCTTGGCTGTAGACTACATTACCAAGCCTGTTTTTGATGTTTACAATGACTTCGCCATGGATCTTGTCAAAATAAACGAGCTTAAATTTTTGATCAGCTTTTTGGACAACGGCAACTTTGGCGCTAGTACTTTTCTTGTCCTTGGTGATAGGGTGTGACCCGAAGGCAACTGTGCTCACCATGAGCAGAGCTGCCACAGCAGTTGTTAATTTCATTCCTATTTATTTTGTTGTTGTTTTGACCTGTCTATATACACGGGAAACCAGCGGGTCCTTGTTTCGTTTGGGCCATATCAATATTATAATTGGTTAAAAAATTATTTAAAAGGTTTTTATTTTGTTTTAATGGGCAACAAAAATTATCTAAACCCTGGGTAGGGAAATGATGTTAAGCATATATGAGAAAAATAAAAGTACCAATTACCATTACCACCCTGTTCCTCACCTTTTACACTATCAGCCCCTATATGGGTCTTCCATATCCCTTTATCTTTGCCTCTTTCGTTACGGTAAACATACTTACGATCTGGATGGTGATCCGCATACTCAAAGACGGTGAGGCCAGTAAAAAAACCTTCAGTGAGCAATGGTACGATGATGTTAGTTAGTTTATACCTAGTATTATTAGGTTTCTCGTTCCATCAAGATCCCGATCCCCTATCCAAGTACTTATGGAAGCAGCGGGTCATCATTATTTACTCCCCTACCTTGGATGCACAACACCAAAAGCAGTTAGCAGAATTGACTCAAGCCGAGCCGGGTGTAACAGACCGTGACTTGGTGATCCTATCACTTTTTTCCACATCCGGTTACGGTCCTAAAAAAGAACCGCTAGAAGTACAAGACCAGCGTTTTTTAAAACAGGAATACATTGCCCCAAAAGATGAATTCCGTTTTTTGTTGATCGGCAAGGATGGTGGTGTTAAATTAGACCGCACAGAAATGATAACACCAACCGAGCTATTTGCCGTAATTGATAAAATGCCCATGCGCATAAATGAAATGAAAAGAAAACAATGACTTTTGGAGAAAAAGTCGTTGAATACTATAGAACCTTACTGCCTCCTTCAAACCTGCCCGCCGAGGTAAAAGTGCTTTTTCCATTTTCAGATCCATTGATCATGGAGTATGTCACCCAGTTTTACCAAAGTTTCTACAACGATAACAACAGCAGGACCTTCCTCATCGGGATCAACCCCGGCCGATTAGGTGGCGGCACTACGGGTATTCCCTTTACAGATCCTGCCCGGCTGGACTCTGAATTGAATATTGCAAACAACTTGCCCAAGAAGGCTGAGCTTTCCTCGCGATTTGTATACGAGGTAATTGGTGCCTGTGGAGGAGCCCGGGAGTTTTACCGTAAGTTTTACATCACCTCGGTATGTCCCGTTGGATTTACAAAAGACGCCAAGAACTTAAATTATTATGACCTTAGGTCACTCCAAGAACAGTTAGAACCGTACATGGTCGCAGAGTTGAAAAAGCAGGTGGAATTTGGGGCTAATCCTGTGGCCTACAGCCTGGGTATGGGTAAAAACATCGCATATCTCAACAAGCTGAACAAGCAACATGGATTTTTCGAAGCCATTGAACCGTTACCTCATCCCCGCTGGGTTATGCAGTATCGCCTCAAGCGAAAGGACGAGTTCATTCATCTTTACAAAGAAAAATTGATGGGAACCTAGTAACTTTAACCCCTATGAATTTTCACACCAGGAAATGGGTAAAGCCGGAAGACCTAAATGCCAATGGCACCCTATTTGGCGGCAGCCTGTTACGATGGATCGACGAAGAAGCAGCCATTTACGCCATCATACAATTGGAAAATCACCGTTGCGTTACCAAATACATTTCGGAAATTAATTTTGTAAGCTCCGCGAAACAAGGGGATATCATTGAGCTAGGAATGGAGGCCATACATTTTGGCAGAACCTCGTTAACCATCACCTGCGAGGTACGGAACAAGCTGACACACAAGACGATTCTTAAAATTGATAAGATCGTATTTGTAAGCCTGGACGAGCATGGTGTGCCCCTGCCACATGGGAAAACAAAAATCGAATACGTGGCAGACCGATTGGAGCAGCGCGACGACTCATAAAATGCTATGAAACCTGAAGTACTTGGCATCATATCTTCTCTTTCCGGCGTACTTGTAGGCGGGGGTATTTCTTATTTACTCCAAATAGGCCGGCTACGCCACGCTTACAGACTAAAGGTGGAGGAGTTAAAGACCGAACATATGGCCGAAAGGACCGCCAGGTATTATCTTTCACATAAAGGCTACACCGATAGAAGGTTTGAAACTTTAAAAAAAGCACTTGGCGGGTTTGAGGATAATGAACTAAGAAAAATACTCGTCAGGTCCGGCGCCGTAAGAAGCTACCGCAACAACGAAGAATGGTGGACACTACTCGAAAGAATACCCGAAAAAATAGAAAAAAAGCGCAGCAAACAATCATAAGCACCACTAATTCACACCCCAGGCTTCAACACTTCAACACCCCGGACCTCAACACTTCAGCACCCCGGACTTCAACACCCCGGACTTCAACACTTCGGACTTTAACACTTCGGACTTTAACACTTCAGCACTTCATCACTCCACACCCTCCCCCCATTCACACCCCGGCACCTCCAATATCAAATCCTGACCATAAGCAGTAGCAGGTGTTTGGTACCCGTCCCGGTATTCGCCTTTCAATATTTTGGAAGCGATGAGCACCGCGGTTTTAGCCGTTAGCGTATAGCCATTCGGTGTTTTTAATCGCTGTTGCACTTCTTGCGTGCCTCTCGTTGCTTTTCCCCAAAGATACATGGCTGCCTTGGATCGCCTTTCCTCGGAAGGTCCCTCCGGTTTTTTATCAATCCGTCGTTTAATCATATTCTTTACCCACTTTGATCGAAGCAGCAGCCGGAGCCGTTGAGCTACTTTTAAGCTTTTGAGCTGTTTTTCATCCGTTCCGGTAAGCACCAGCACGTTGGGGATACCGGTGCTGTAATAAGCAGTAGAGATGTCTCCCCATGAAATTCCTACAGACAATTGCTCAAAAGGGCCGTAATCAATCGATCTTACCACCTTTCCAAGAGGTAAACGGACCAATTTACCACCCTTCCGCATCAAATGTCCTTCCCCTGCATTCTCTACCATTGTTTTTGCTGTGCCCCGGGATACAGAAGCCCTCTCAGAAGTAAAAGCCAAAGTGATTGAATCCGCTTCGGGCAGTAAATGTTTAAGCCGGTTGGCCAGGCAATCCGAAGGGACTACATCGAACCCTGCCCCTGGCAGCAGCATGACCCCAGCGGCCTTAGCCTCTTTATCAAGGCCATGTAAGTCTTCAAAAACGCTGTATTCCCCCGTGATATCCAAGTAATGGACCCCTTGGGCGATGCAAGCCCTGGCCATAGGGATCGCTGTGAAAGCAAAAGGGCCCGCACAGTGGATCACCAGCTTTACCTGTTTTAAAGCATTGTTAAGCGCTTGCCCGTCAGACAGCTCGAATGCAACATGATTTAAATCATATTTTGACGCTAATTGCCCTAATTTCGAGTGATTACGGCCACTTAACATAGGTCTTAAGCCTTGTTTAACAGCTTCTTCTACAATTAATTTTCCAGTGTAGCCGTACGCTCCGTATATTAGCAATTCTTGCGCCATAGACATACCCAATGTTCTATTTTTCAAGGCAGGTGTAGTATAAAAATAAATCCCCGTTTCGGTAAGAAGATACCGACGAATGAATAGGATAAACTTAAAAAATATAAACTAAATTCAACCAGTTAATAACACTCGATTCCATGAAAAAAAAGGTAATGATATTGACCGGCGGAGGAGACTGCCCGGGACTAAATGCCGTGATCAGAGGAGTGGTAAAAAGAGCAAAACAGGAGGGAGATTGGCAAGTAATCGGTAGTATGGAAGCTTTTAATGGGGTACTGCGTGAGCCCACGGAGCTGATAAAACTAAATAATAAAACCACCGCAGGCATACATGTAAAAGGAGGAACGATCCTTAAAACCACCAATAAGGGCAATCCCTTTGATTTCCCTATACAAAATGCGGATGGGTCTATCACCATTATAGACCGCTCCGATGAACTTATCCAAAAGATCAAAGACCTGGAAGTAGGTGCGGTGATCAGCATTGGCGGAGATGGCTCACAGCGCATTTCTCAAAAGCTATATGAAAAAGGCCTGAATATTGTAGGCGTGCCAAAGACCATCGACAACGACCTCTCGGCCACGGACTCTACGTTTGGATTCCGTACCGCTGTGCAAATCGCCACGGATAGCTTTGATAAACTTGTAACTACGGCCGAGAGCCATCACCGTGTGATGATCATGGAAGTCATGGGACGTGATGCAGGCTGGATCGCCCTGCATACAGCGATAGCTGGAGGTGCCGAGGTGTGTTTGATCCCAGAAATCCCTTATGATATCAATAAAGTTGTCGAGCATATCAATCACCGTTATGAAAAGGGCCGCGGTTTTGCTAATATAGTGATCGCAGAAGGGGCCAAACCTAAAGACGGTACCGTGGTCAGCCGTGAAAGTGACGAGGTAGGTTATGAAAATCGCCGCTTAGGAGGAGTAGCTTACGAGCTTTCAGAGCAACTTAAAGCGGCCGGCTGCAAAGCTGATATCAGGGAGGCCGTTCTCGGTCATACGCAAAGAGGGGGTACACCGGTATCGTTTGATAGGGTACTCGCTACCTTGTTTGGCGTAAAGGCATTTGAATTGGTACTGAACCAACAGTTTGGTCAAATGGTTTCACTTCGGAATAACGAAATAACCTCCGTTTCGTTGCTGGAGGCTACTGCCAGCAATCATTATGTGGATAAAGATTCTTTCCTGGTCCGCGCTGCTAAAAGTACAGGGATCTCTTTTGGGGATTGATCTCCGGGTAAAACATTTCCTGGGATTACTCGCCTTATCATTTCCATTGGCAGAGCTGGCCGCCCAGGGAACACTAGAAATAAGTTCCCCGGGCGACCAGGTCAACATTGACCGGTACCTGCAGTATTGGATAGACCAAAAGCAGTCTGCTACGCTCCAAGAGGCACTTTCACTCGATGGCAAGCATTTCAGGTCCATGGGGGAAGAAGGGCTAAGGTTGCCCCCAGGTTCTCCTCCTATTTGGTTGAAATTCAAATGCAGGAGTACATTCCAATATCCGGCTACATTCATGCTGGACTTCCTGGATCCGGCACTCTTTAACATCCAGCTCTACCAACAACTGCCCAACGGAACTTTCCAAAAATTTGAATCCGGGGCCGGGATAGCTCCTTCCAAGAAAGCGGTAGAAGGAAATAGGAATAATTTTTTGATCGAATTAGAACCTCGTCGTGAAACGCTGTTTGTAGCCAGGGTATACTCACTCAACTATATTACCATCTCGGCGCAGCTCATGGACGTGCAAATAGCTTTGAGCCGAAGCTTGCATGAGCGGGTATTCCTCGGTATGTTCTATGGTATCTTATTGATCTTAGTGGTTTATAACGTATTGCTCTTTACCACCACCGGTTCCAATCCTTTCCTGCTCATAGGGATCTATACATTATTGGTGGGCGTGTTTACCGGGGCTTCCGATGGTTTTAGCTCCCAGTACCTATTTTTCCTCGTGGAATGGTCCAAAGGCTACCAGGATATCCCGATAGCGACCGCCTTGAATGTACTGGGATTATGGTTCATGACAGATTTTCTTAAAGTAAAACAATGGTCCGACCGCTTTTATACGTTCCTGAAATGGCTGCCCCCGGCTATCGTAGCTTCGGTGATCATTGTGACGCTCTTACACCTCCCTGCAACTTACGATGCCCTAGTCTTTATAGGCCTGCTTACCCTTGGCGTTACTTTGTCGGGAGGTATACTTGCCGTTAAGCGTAAAGTTCCACAATCTGCGTTTTTCGTGGTGGCGTATACGCTTTATGGCTTTTTCGTAATTATCTTCATTTTGAGCCTGCTGCGCATACTGCCATTTGGTTTTTTAATAAAGTACGCCATACATTTCGGTTTTCTTTCCTGCATTGCCATATTGTCTTACGGCTTGGGGGTTAGGATATACGGGATCTACCTAAATTCATTGGATCGCGAAAAAGAAAAACAGGCGATCATCACGAAAAAGAACCAGGAGCTGGAAGAAAAAGTAAAAGAACGCACCCGGGACATCTTCAAAAAAGAGATCAACTTGCGCTCTATTTTGGACAATTCTGATAACTCCATCTGGTTGGTCGATAAACATTACCGGCTGATCGACTTCAATGCTATCTTTTTGGAAGAATGGAAACTGGCGTACAACTTAGAACTGGCCGTAGGAGTGAAATTACTAGAGTGCATCCCTGACGAGAAAATCAAGAAGACTTGGGAAAAGCGGTATGCACTGGCGCTGACCAGCAAAAAGGCAGTATACCAAGATATGTACGAACTAGCCGGGGAAAAACATTACTACGAAATACATGTGTACCCCATTAGCGAGGCCGGGGAAGTTAACGGGATTTCCTTTTTTGCTAAGGACGTAACCGTAAGAGTAGAAGCTCAAAAAAAACTGGAAGAACAAAACCGAACGTTAACCAAGGTCAACCGCGAGCTGGATAGTTTTGTTTACAGTGCCTCGCATGATCTCAAAGCCCCATTGGCCTCGGTACTCGGGCTCATCACTTTATCACGGATGGAAAATGACCCCACGATTCAGCAAGAGTATTATGAAATGATGGAAAAGTCAGTGGTGCGATTAGACCAATTCATTGAAGATATCATTGATTACTCCAGGAACTCACGAATAAAGGTAAAACCCGGAAGTATCGAGCTCGAAAATATGGTATACGATGTATTCGATGACCTCAAATACATTGATGGCGCTGATGAACTTGAAAAGGAAGTAGATATCAATGAAAACCGTAATTTTAAGACCGATCCTATTCGCTTAAAAGTGATCTTAAGAAACATTTTAAGCAATGCCATCCGGTATGGCTGCCTCGGTAGCAGGATAAAAAAAATCGAGATCAAGGCCCAAGTCGGGGATGATCGACTCAGACTATCCATCAAAGATCACGGCCCTGGCATACCCGGGGATCAGCATTACAAGATCTTCGACATGTTCTATCGTGCGCATGAGGGGCTCACTGGCACCGGGCTGGGCCTATACATTGTAAAGGAAACGGTAGAGAAATTAGAAGGAACGGTAGAGGTACGGTCACAGCCCAAAGAAGGCGCGGAGTTTTTGATCGAAATCCCGGGTATGCCTTAACGGTTCCGGGTGTCCATGCGTTTTCTTTAGAGGTTTGCGGAACTAAAACCCACCAGGATGGTTAATGTGTAAATAGGAAAAAATCTATGGAAAAAGCTACGTTTGGGGCCGGGTGTTTCTGGTGTGTTGAGGCCGTGTTTCAGCAGATCGAAGGAGTGCAGCAGGTGGTTTCAGGGTACACCGGCGGAAAGGTAAAAGACCCTACCTACAGGGAAGTTTGTGGTGGCCGAACCGGTCATGCTGAAGTGGCACAGATCACCTATGACCCGGGGGTGGTCAGCTTCCAAGAACTACTGGAAGTATTCTGGTCAAGTCATGATCCCACCACTTTAAATCAGCAAGGAGCCGATGTGGGCACACAATACCGATCAGCCGTATTCTATCATAACGAAGATCAAAAACAGTTAGCCGAGCATTACAAGGCAGAATTGGACGCTTCCGGGGCATTCGACAATCCTATTGTAACGGAGATCACCCCACTGGCCGTATTCTACGTGGCAGAAGATTACCACCAGGACTATTTTAACAATAACGGGGATCAACCCTATTGCCAGTTCGTGGTAAAACCTAAGGTAGAAAAGGTAAAAAGAGTATTTGCCAACCGGCTTAAAAAGGCTTTATGACCTCGGCCTGGTGATCATTTACCACGTTGACGTCATCCGGGGTTATTTTCCTGGTAATGCTTAGTAAACCTTAGGGCATCTGTGCCTTGGTAGCGAAGCTTTATAGGCCGTTAAGCTCAAAGTCGGCAGTTGGCAAAGGGCAGTAGGTTACCCTCTATTTTTTTGCCTGTTAACCACTGATCAATACCTTCAAACATAACCCAGCCTGTACCGGTACGTCATTTGAAACTTAACTCAACGCCAGGTCATCATTGAAAATTCAAGTAGCGTATGAAGGGGAGACCTCCAGGAACAGCGCGGCACATTTGAGGCCTGTGGGTAAGCAGCCTACAGGGGCTAGATAATGCGTTTTGCGGGGAAAATGAGCTTGGCTGCTGGCGCCCTTTTCTTTTGTTTCGTTTTCTTTTACGTGCGCAAAAGAAAATGAAAACTGGACTTAGAACCACAAAATCTCGTTTAAACGGCGCGTTGCCAGGCTGGCATTACCCGAAAAAACTCAAAAATATAGCTTAACCTACCAAAATTAAACGTTTTCCTATCAAAGCTAATTTTCAAAACGCTCCAATCCCAATATTTCTTGATATCGGGCCCAGGTCCATCAAAAGAAAATGGACCTAAAGCGATCAGGTAGGGATACGCACCGTAAATTCGGAAAACTCTCCTTTTTTACTCGTCATTTCTACCGTAGCACCGAGCTTATCGCTGGCCAGTTTTACTAAATACAGCCCAAGCCCATTACCCTTAGAAAGGTTTGAGCCTTTGAAAAACATGGTATAGATCTTTTCAAAATGCAGGGGATCTATCCCGATCCCGGTATCGAAGACCTTGAACACGAAGGTCCCGTTGCTTTTGCATGTGGTCACCTTCACTTCGTGCGGCACCTTGCGGGTAGGGTTCTTGAAGGTGAGTGCATTATCCACCAAGTTCTTAAAGATAATACTGATCAAGTACCGGTCTGTGAATAACGTCACCTGCTCATCCAGCTCAAAAGAATATTTTGTATCCTTACTTTTATCCAGGAACTTGACCGATTCGCGGATCTCGTGGAGTAAAGATGGGATATCCACCTCTTCTTTGCACACCTCCAAGTTCAATATTTCATGGACCTGGATAAGTTTGGAGAGCAACATCTCCATTTCGCGGGTGGTGTCCTGTATGAGGTTAAAATACCTGGCATTCGGGCCATCGAGGGTTTGTAATTTTGCCAGTGCCGTAAGCCCATGGATACGGCTGATGGGCCCCTTCAGATCATGCGAGGCCCGGTAGATGAAGGTGTCCAGCTCTTGGTTGATCTGTTGTAACTTTTTGAGCGTGGCTTTTATCTTGGACGTACGATCATCAATTTTCTTCTCTAACGACAGGTTCAACTCTTTTAGCTCCCGGTTGATGACCAGCACCTTGGTTTGAGATTCATTGAGCAGATGGTTTTTAAGTTCTATGTCTTCTTTTTGATGTGATATCTCGGCGTTTTGCTTTTTCAGCAGGGCATTTTGCTGTTCAATTTCTTTCTTTTGTGACATCACTTCAAACGTCCTGTCCGCTACGATAAGCTTCAACCTTCTTCTCTGCATACGTACACGATAAGAATAACCCATTACAATGAACCAAACGCCCAAGATTGCCAGCCCCGCGAATAGGGCTTTTGCCCAATTGGTCTCGTACCAAGGAGGTAAAATGATGAAAGAATAATGCACCATGCTACCTTCCGTATCGTAAGCATTCTTTGATTTTACATGAAACGTATATTCACCCGGCGATAAGTTATTGTATTCCTTCCGGCTTTCGGGAGTCCAGGCAGACCATTGCTTGTCATTATTTTCGAGGTAATAACTGTAGGTATTTTTCCAGGGCATTTCGTAGTTAGTAGCAGCAAATTCAAACCGTACGTTGTTAAAACTGTAAGTGAGTTCTACAGGGGCTTCAACATACGGCAAAACCGTTGAGGAGTCCTGGCTAAAATGATCCACAGTGGTAGCACCATTGAACAGCAAAGAATCACTGGTGGTGATTTTCCTGATCAGTGTATAAAAGGACTGCCCATAGTCCTGGTGAATGTTTCCATCAAAACGGAAGAGCCCATCCGAGCCTGCCACCCACAGGATATCATCCTCACCCGGGTACACCTTCATGATCTCCATTTCCGGGAGCCGCCGGTAGGGTAGCCACGCATCCGTAAGACCGAAAGTACTAGCGCCACCTGCTATCTTGTAAGCCCCATTGGCCAACTGGGTGAAAAGTGTCCGCTCCCGGCTGAAGGTAGTGTCTCTTTTAAACTTTGCAGAATCTGCTGAAGTATGATCATCAAAAAAATATACCCCATCATCACTAGCAAACCGTACCGTATCTCCCTGGTAGTGGATATTCCACTTGTTAACATCGGGCAGACCATGTTCCGTGGTAAAGAGGCTTGTTTCCGCGGACTGGCCATGAATACCAGTTACCCTGTACACACCAATGAACTTAGAAGTAGCCCAAAGAACACCATGGGGATCTAACAACATGTCTTGGTACGTGTTATTCAATATCTCTGCCAAGTCGCGTTGAAAGTAATCCCCGTTTTTATCATAACCTACAGCACTCAAGCCATACCGGTGACCGACGATCACCAAAGAATCCATATTTGTGTTTCGCGAAAGCTTATTTACAATTGGGAAATTGAAAATCTCTTTAGAACTATTATCCCGTACCTCGAACAAGCCGTCATTGGTGCCAACCAGTAAAACCTCTTCGTCACCCTTGTAGTTGTGAATATTGGATAGCGACCAAACCTTACTGTCTATCCCTTCTACCTTCCTGAACGCCATTCCGTCTTTGTAATATAGTCCTTCTGATGTGGCTAGGTAAAATACCCCGTTTGATATTGCAAGATCCCATGGCACACCTTTGAAATCTAGTTCTCTTTGCCACTGGGTCCAAGGGGAATTGATCTCCACCCGTGCTACTCCCTCCTGCATGGCTGCCCATAACCCTCCTTGATGATCAAAATAAAGGTCCTTTATGTTTTCGCTTTGAAGTCCGCCTTGCTTGTCAATAATAGCGGATAGCCTGAAGCTACTATCACTGACCACAATACCTCCCTTGAACGTACCAAAAGCCTGTAGATGCTCATTGAAAGTACGACCCGCAGAAAGGAAATTTTTTGAGCCGTATACCGATAGCGGGGTTTGGAGTTCATGGATTCTTTGGCCATCCCATCGATATATGCCCTTGGAAAGGGTACCAATGACATAATCACCTTCCATTTTATCGATAAAAGTCATGGCACTCCATGATTCTACCTGTTCCGGGGGAAGTAAACTTTGCGTACTTTCATTGAGTTCTACCAAGCCATACTTTTCTCTTAGGCAGTAAAACTTACCTTCCTGCTGGATCAGTGAGAAGTAAAATTTATGCTCCCCCGCCTCCCAAACCTGCACGAGTTCGTGCTGATCGTTAAACAAGAAGATCGCCTCGCCAGAAAAAAAATAAACTCCCCCTGGGGTAGAGATTATGGCTCTCACCGCATTAAAACGAGTCGTTTCGGAAACCTTTGAAGACAGGGAATGATAGGTAAGGTGACCGGCAGGGTTAGGTTTGAAGTAGCCGAATTCCTTCAATGCACCGGCATATATCGTACCTTTATGATCAGCAATACTCAAAACCACCGAGTTATTGGCAATGGGATAACGCCTCCACTCTTGGCCGTCATATTCTAATACTCCATCGAAATTGGCCACATAAATGAGACCGTTGCTCGCTTGTAACACCCCGAAATTTGAGAAAGAAGCGTCGTAATCCGATCGATAGAAGTTAGAGATAAAGTAGTCTCCCTGCTCCTGTGCCACTACCAAGTGAGACGTGAAAAGCAAGCAAGCTGCAGAGAAGATCTTGAGCATATGGAACAGGCTGTTTCCCAATGCTCTAAAATAGCTTTCCTTGAGCTATATAGAAAAGAATGCCTGTGAATTGCAGTGCGCTTATTAATATTTTTTAATGGACCGGATGTATTCAGGTGTATACTTTTGAGCCATTGTGTCATACCATTTTAACAGGGTTTCTGGACCCAAATTATCATAAATTAGATTGTATTGGGTTCGTAATTGCTCTTCATGCTTTTTTATAGCACCTGTTGGATTTTTAAGAAACTCGTCTCGCCGTTCTTCTTTTTCCTTGGGAGACGTAGGGTTATGGTGGACCAATTTTTGGAAATGCGTAAGGCAAAAGTTATAATATGACCGGGTGTGCAGGATAAAAGTATGCCACATCTCATCGATGATCATCAGGGGTTTATCAATAAATACAGGGATACCAGTAACTTCGCTTTGGGAAGCAAGCCATAGCCACTTTTTTGTCTCTTTGAAAATATCTTCTGCCTCTTGGTAGGACACCTGGTAGCGGTCCATGAAACCCTCTAAGATCGCTTGTTCATTGTCACAGTCCAGGGCCTGCATTAATAATTGCTGGTTCATAAATAATCAAGATTTTGAAGTAGAAATAAAAAGTGAAGTGGCAGAGCTATGTGCTCTGCCAAATACCGATATTAACCCGGGAAATCTCCCTCGCCTATGCACGCGATACAAGCGATAATAGGATTTCCTAAGTTTTTAGAGACAAGGTTATCGACCAGGTCTTTCTTAGATTGAGTAGAGGATTGTTGTTCTTTCAGTTTAACAGACATAGCTTAAGTAGTTTATTTTATTGAATTTATTCAAATAATGTAGGAACGAACTTAGCAAACCGAAAAACTAAAAACAAGCTTTAATTAACAAAAATTTGTATTATTTAAGGATTTTTATATATTTTTCCATTAATTTTGGAATCTAAAGTTGATTTATTGTCATTTAAACAAAATAGAAGGTGATTTATATAATTCTATTTATAATTAGTTGCAAATCAGGCAGTTATCTGCCCAGCTCCTAGTAATAGAACTATACACTAGTGATGTGAATATTTGTGAGCTTTGTTGTAGTTTGGCCTATCGACCTGGCTTATAAGCGGGTGGTAGGTTTTCAAAAAATGACTTAAAATGCCTATGGAAATTGTCACCTTTTGCCTGCCCTACAACCTTGTAATTTGCACTACCGCATAATCCCAAACTGCCCGGCAGTACTATCGCTAGATAGCAAGTGACGAATTTTTATGGAAAAATGCCCCCTGGCTTAAGGATATACCTGTCCCATGTAAGCTTTTATAGCATTATCAAAAAAGTAAAAAAACAGGATAAGATTATTCTAAGATAGGTTTAAAAACGCGATCATCCCGTGGAAGTCAAAACATAAACCCACGGTGTCACTCCAGCACTTCTTCTATCTCATCCATTTTGGATTCCGAATAAGCACCAGAAGTAGCATATACTATTTTCCCTTGATCATCCAGTACAAAGAAATAAGGAACATCCTTTTGCTCAAATGCCAGCGCATCTTTGTACGGTTTTAGCTTGCCTTTATAAAATAAAACATAAGGAAGTAATTGGGGATCAATATTTTTTGCGGCCTTACGTTTAGCCGTACCCGTGGCGGCCGCTTTGACCCCCGTAAACATCGGGATGAAATAAACGTTGACGTCATACCCAAAACCCCCGAATAGACCTTGGTTCTTTTGTATGAACTTGCCAAAGACAGGATTGAACCAGGTATTAAGATCACTTTCTGACTTTTTTGAATAGGCTAATCCTAATAGTGTATACTTTCCCTTGGTATCTTTCGGTAGAGATACCGCTGCATCTTCTACATCTTCTGCTTCCATGGCGGGGAAAGCCTTGCCAATGATCTGCCCTAACGAAAGGTTTATACATAAGCCAACAAACAACGGTGTGAGAAGATATTTTATCATAGGATTCGGTTATATTCTAATGTACGAAAAACCCACAGATTTATTTTAGACGGTGGGTACGAATTCATAACTGCTTAAAACAAATATCGTTTCAAACAATCGATGTTTAAACATTTATTTTTATCTTAGATTTTCTCACAAACTTAAACATCAAAAGTCATGAGTGAAAAAACAAGAAAGATCATCGGTTGGGTATTATCCGGGCTCTTAGGCGCCTTACTGCTATTCAGCGCTGTTGGTAAATTCTCAGGTAGTGCTGGCCCCATGATGACTCATTTTGGTTTCACGGCGGGTGAAACTACTTTAATCGCCATCGGGGAGGCACTTTGTGCTGTATTATTCCTAGTCCCGAAAACACAATCGTTAGGCACTTTGCTCCTGAGCGCATATATGGGGGGTGCCATTGTGGCCCACATGTCAGCCGCCCCGGCTTCGGAAGAATTGGGGGGAGAAGGTATACAAAGTTATGTTGCGCCGTCGATTATTTTAGTCTTGACCTGGGTAGCAAGCTGGGTACGGAATCCAAATACACTGTCAAGTTTTCACGATTGAATAATTATTCCGGTTAGACCGGGATTATTGTTTTAGGGCTTACGCTTTATTGTTAATTTTATAACCATAGCGGGGTTAGTTTTGCCAGCATGACTAAACCCGTTATGTCAACCTTTTTTTAGGGTATTGAAATTGACATATGGCAAACACTTTACTTGAGTCACTGGAACAAATAGAATCACTAAAGGAGGTACCGGCCAAGCAACTCGAGTGGCTGATAGAACATGGCGTAGAACTCACCTTTGCCCCTGGGGATTACCTCTTTAAAAAAGGGGATCCTATCGACCGGCTTAACATCATTTTGGAGGGTCGGTTTGCCATAAAAATGGAGCAAAACGGGCATTTCAAACTGATCAGCAACCTAGAGGCCAATAGTATTACCGGTTACTTGCCTTATTCACGCGCCACGACGGCCTCGGGCTACGCGGAAGCGCTTGTGCCTGCCAAAGTTTTATCCCTTCATAAGGATCATTTTAAATTCATGATCCATGAATTTGATGAGCTAACGACCGTACTTGTCCATGAAATGAGTACACGAATTCGAAACTTCACCAAGCTTCAGCAACAAAACGATAAGATGACTGCCTTGGGTAAGCTTTCTGCCGGCCTTGCCCATGAGCTGAACAACCCTTCGGCCGCTGTTGTACGCAGCGCACAATCTTTAAAAAAACATTTAGCCTTTCTCCCGGACCATTTTAAAAGCGTCATCAAAATTCGCGTGGACGATCACATTATTGACACCGTGAACCAGGTGGTTTTTGATAAAGCTGCACAGGGTGTGGTTCACCACCCCTTAATGGAGAGGTCGGAAAAAGAAGATCAAATTGCAGAATGGTTGGAAGAGAACGGTTTCGAAGATGGCTATGAACTGGCTGAAAATTTCGTTGATTTCAACTTCTCTATTGAAGATTTTGAAAAGGTAAAAAAACAGGTGAGGCAGGAAGACCTTGCTCCTATTGTCAATTGGCTCAGCCAAGTTTTGGTCACAGAAAAACTGGTCAACGAGATTGAGGAAGCATCACAACGGATCAATGACTTGGTACTATCCGTCAAGAGCTACACCCATATGGACCAGGCCCCTGAAAAAAAGTCAGCAGACCTGCATGTAGGGATCAACAATACCCTCACAATGTTACAGCATAAGATTAAAAAAGGTAACATAGCGGTAAACTTAGACTTTGCCGAGTTGCCAGGGGTGTCAATATTTGTAAGCGAGATGAACCAAGTATGGACCAACTTGATCGATAATGCTATAGATGCGATGGAGTCGTCGGATGAGCGGCAGTTGGAAATAAACACAGTGCAGGACGGGAAATTTGTAAAAACACATATCATAGACAGTGGTAAGGGGATCCCAGCAGACATCGTTGACCAAGTTTTTGATCCCTTTTTCACCACGAAACCCATTGGGAAGGGAACTGGATTGGGATTGGACGTGGTTCGGCAGATCATAAACCAGCATAACGGCTCCATAGACATAGATTCTAAACCGGGTAGAACCGAATTTATCGTTTGTCTGCCCATTGAATAAGTTGATGTTTTGCGCCTATCTCCTACCTCGACAATGTACTTACCAGCAAAAAAAGGAATGCTTAGGGGGCGGATGGGCAAAATTTGTAAGAAACAACCATGAAAAAACCGATCATATTTGTCATTGATGACGACTCCTCCGTATTGAGGGCAATCGTACGCGATTTACGGGACGTCTATAAAAAGGAGTATCGTATTATGGCGACAGAGTCCGCCCACGAGGCCTTGGAATCCCTAATAGATCTAAAAAACAAAGGAGAGTCCGTCGCTCTTTTTTTAAGTGACCAGCGCATGCCCGAGATGCTTGGCGTGGAGTTTCTCGAAAAGGCCAAATTATCGTTTCCCGGCGCAAAAAGGATACTGCTGACGGCCTACTCAGACACCGATGCCGCGATCAAAGCCATCAACGATGTACAATTGGATTATTACCTGATGAAACCCTGGGACCCCCCCGAGGAAAAACTTTACCCGGTATTAAATGACCAGTTAGAAGAATGGCAGGGCTCGTATCGCCCTGAATTCGACGGTATCAAGATCGTAGGATATCAATGGTCACCCCGCTCCCATGCTATCAAAGATTTCCTGGCGGGCAACCTGATCCCTTATCAATGGCTTGACGTAGAAACCAATGAAAAGGGCCGGGAATTGGTCAGTCTCAATACCATAGAAACCAAAGACCTCCCGGCGATCTTCTTCAACGACGGCAATTTACTGGTAAACCCCGGCCTCCCCGAAGTAGCCAAAAACGTGGGTATGATTGCCGTGGCGCAGCAAAGAATGTATGATGTAGCCATTGTCGGCGCTGGCCCGGCGGGGCTGGCCGCCGGTGTCTACGGGGGCTCAGAAGGCCTCAATACCTTGCTGATCGAAAAAAGGGCTCCCGGCGGACAGGCGGGCACGAGCTCCCGGATTGAAAACTATCTCGGTTTCCCTAAAGGGTTAAGCGGTGCGGAATTATCTCGCCGGGCCATCACCCAAGCCACCCGGTTTGGTATTGAATTCCTGTCGCCACAAGAAGTAGTGGATGTAAAGTTGAAGGATAACTACAAGATCTTGACACTTTCTGACGGAAGCGAGATCAACGCGAAAAGTGTAGTGATCACAACAGGCGTTAATTATCGTAAGCTAGAGGCAAAAGGAGTGGATGATTTTACCGGTGCCGGTGTATATTATGGCGCCGCTAATACCGAGGCAAATGCGTGTAAAAATGAAGAGGTATACATTGTAGGAGGAGGAAACTCCGCCGGCCAGGCCGCCATGTACCTGGCCAATTTTGCCAGCAATGTCTATATCTTGGTCAGGAAACCGGACCTCAGCGTCAGCATGTCGCAGTATCTTATTGACCAGATCGATAACACTCCTAACATTCATGTATTAGGTCATACTGAAATTGTAGAAGCTAAAGGAAACGAAAGACTACGGCAGCTAGTATTAAAGAATGGCAAAAGCAACGAGGAGAGGACCGTAGATGCGGGGGCGCTTTTAATATTTATAGGCGCTAAGCCGTACACCGATTGGTTAAGACTGAACATCATAAAAGATGAAAAGGGGTTTATAGAAACCGGGAACGGGCTGAATAAGTACGGTGACTTTAAAACGTTATGGAAACTAGACCGGGAGCCATTCCTTTTGGAGACTTGCAGCCCGGGTATATTCGCTGCGGGTGATGTCAGGGCTGGAGCCATGAATCGTGTCGCTTCGGCAGTAGGTGAAGGCGCCATGGCCATAAAGTTCGTGCATGAATACATTTCGGAGAACTAATATTGCTAAGTTCAACTCATCGGATCACTGGAAATCAACGTCGAAACACTATGCTAAAACAGAAGAATTGTGAACATCTTGAAAGCTTTGAAAAAAAGGAGCCGCAAAGCTATCAATGCGAGGAATGCGTAAAGATAGGAGGTAGCTGGCTGCACCTGCGTACCTGCCAGGCCTGTGGCGTTACGCTTTGCTGCGATTCATCTCCTAACCGCCATGCCTCCAAACATGCCGCCGATCATGGACACCCGGTGGCCATCTCCGCAGAACCCGGCGAAAACTGGGCCTATTGCTACATGCACCGGCAATTGAAAATGTTGTAGAGCGCTAATGTCCAGTCGCATGTTAAATGACCGGTAAGGTACATGGTAAATTATATTTGCAACGTTAGAAAGCTCTTGATCAGTCGGCAATAGGCAAGGGGCAGTAGGCAAAAACTAGGGGGTTGCCGATTACCCTGTGCCAACTGTTGACTTTAAGACGAGCATCATTAAAAATTCAAGTGACGTATGGAGGGCAGACATCCAGCAACAGCGCGGCACATTTGAGGCCTGTGGGGAAGCAGCCTATAGGGGCAGGATAGAGCGTTTCGCGGGGAAAATGGGCTTGGTTGCTGGCGCCCTTTTCTTTTGTTTCGTTTTCTTTTGGGCGAGCAAAAAAAAATGAAAACCGGGCTTAGAACCACAAAATCCCGATTAAACTGCTCATTGCGAGGTTGACATTACCCGAAACGTTTTAAAAATGTATCCTTCTTTGCAAAAGAATAGACGTTTTATTATCAAGTCCAATTTTCGAGGACGCCCGGCAGTAAGCAAAAGTTAAGACTTACCCACTGCCAATTGCTTACCGGCTCTCAATCTACCTTCTTGGCCTTAGGCAGGAATGAAAAACCCCGCCAGGTCCAGTAGGCTTAGCGGGGTTAGAACAATTGATGCTTTTAACCCTTACTTTTTGAGCACAAGTGTACTGGCAATGATATCATGCAGCCCCTGCTTTTTCTCGGTGAATGCCGCCATCAAGAACCCAATGTAAAGGATGATTTGACTGATGATCTTACCAAGATTCCTGACCAAAGCCGTGCCGAAAGATACCCTTTCGCCATTAACATTGGTCACTTTAATTCCCACCGCTAGCTTGCCTACAGTACCCTGGTATTTACTGGATTCCATAATGGAGAAATACAGGATGTAAAGAACCTGTACGACAAGGCTCACCGTCATAATTATACCTGTGAGCATGCCAAACATGCCAATCGCCTCTTCATCGGAAAATGTGCCTGATTCCAGGCCTTCCGCGGCTGAAGCGAAGCCAAAGCCCAAGACGGCAAAGATCGGCGTAACGACGAACGCGTAGACAACACCCACGATAATACCATCAATGATCAAGGCTACGAAACGCAGCCAAAAACCTGCGTATTCCTTGACCTCTGCCGTTTCCGTGGTGGTAGAAACTGTTTCCATAATTGATATTAATTTATTGGTTGACAGTGTAATGTATTAATTTATTGGCTATGTTCAAAGGATCATTTCTTTTCCATTACCAATACCCCCATGGAACGCTGGTCGTCCACCACGATAGACTTGGGCAATTCAATGTAGTTAAGCCCATAGAGCTTGTCGAAATTATAAAGTTGTTCCGGGGTAAGGAGATAAGTAAACCCATCCCGGGGCTCTTTATGCGACAGGCCTACGGTAGTGGCCATCCGGATGAACAATAGCCCTCCCTTTCTTAGCACTCTTAGCAATTCTGTCATCATAGCATGAAAATGATCCGCATCACGGGCAAAATGAAGCACTGCGCTACAAATGATCGCATCAAAAAAATGGTTCTCCCAAGGCAGTTTTTCAATATCACCTGCTGACCAATGTTTCTTGGGAACGCTTTTGTAGGTCATCATAGCCATCAAAACGGCCTTAGGGTCTAGATCAAAGCCGTATATGGTAAAGTTGTTGTTTATAAAATAGGGTAAATTCCTCCCTTCACCGCATCCAGCGTCCAATAGGGTTTTGCGCCCTTCGAACCGGCCTTTTAGCACCTGGTCCAGCAGGTAGAGGTCTAGGTTACCTATTGCCCTGTTCAGTTCTTTGAAATGCATGTTTTAATGCTCTTTTTGTCTCTTTTTTGCCATATTCAATGAGCTCGGCAGACCGGTAAAATTCGAAAGTAGAGCAGATCTCTCGTGACATCTTTACGACAACATCCGGTGAGCTCTGCTCAATGATATAATCCGAAATACGGTCCTGCATGAGATCAATAGAGCGCGCAAAAAGATCGAAAATCCCCAGCCGTTTGGTCTTAGTATTAGTGGCTACGTTAGGAAAGATGTTACTCCACTTTTCCAATAATGGGGCAAACCTGTTCTTATCTTCTGTCTTTTCCTTGGCCATGGTATTGGGCACTTCAGCATTTACATCGGAAACCACCAAAACATCCTCACTATGACGCTTGACGTGATGAATAGGGATGGGATTCAATACACCGCCATCTACGAGCTCTATATCATTAATAATACTGGGCTTCAATACCGAAGGGATGGCCGCAGAAGCCCTTAAGGCCGTGTAGAGGCTACCTGAAGTGAAAACTACTTCCTTTTTATTGACAATATCCGTAGCTACCGCGGCAAAAGGGAGGGTTAAATCCTCGATATCACGGTCTTCGATGAATTTTTTCATCTCTTTGAATACACGCTCCCCCCGTACAAACCCTTGTGTGCTTAAGGTAAAATCCAACAGCTTGAAAACATCGAGTTTATCCAGGTTAGAGATCCAGTCCTTGTATTCCTCGAACTTTCCGGCGGCGTATACGCCTCCGACCACTGCACCCATAGAACTCCCTGCAATAGAAGTTATGGTATAACCCTCCTCCAATAAAGCTTCTATCACTCCCATATGCGCCACCCCTCGGGCACCACCGCTAGAGAGTACCAATGCCACCGACTTGCTCACCGTTGATCCATTTATTCTACCCAAGTTAGCAAGGTTTCCTGAAACCGGCACCATTAAAGTTTACTCTCCGCCACCTGTAAAAAATTGTACAATAATGATATCTTGGTGATTGAGGCTCCATTCATATTCGGTATATTCATAATTGCAGTATTCGCGGAGGTTACCACCTAACATAAAAGGCTTCCGTTCAGTGGCCTTCTGCATGAAGAATATTACTAAAATTTGTAAACTACACCACTGAAAACCTATACGTACCTATGAAAAAAGCGCTTTGCATTCCTTTTCTCCTAATGGCCCAGTTTTTATATGCACAACTAAAATCCCCGGGTGAGTTTCTGGGGTACGAACTTGGAGAGAGGTTTACACGCCATCATAAGGTGGTGGAATACTTTGAACACGCCGCGGAAAGTGCCTCAAACGTATTGCTATTCCCTTATGGGGAGACTTACGAACATCGTCCACTGGTCATGGCGGTGATCTCCTCGCAAGAGAATATCGACCGGTGGGATGAGATCAGGAAAAACAATTTGCGCCGTGCTCGCATGCTGGAGGGGAATGCCACCGATGATGATGTAGCCTTAGTGTGGTTAAGCTATAATATCCATGGTAACGAAGCATCCTGCCTCGAAGCTGCCATGAAAACCCTCCACGAGCTGGTAACCGGTGAACGGGCGCAATCTTGGCTTGAGAACACCTTGGTGATCATCGACCCGTGCATTAACCCCGATGGCAGGGATAGGTACGCTAACTTCTACAACCAATTTGCAAATAAAGATTTCAACCCCAATGGCGATGCTATGGAGCACAGGGAGCCTTGGCCCGGGGGCAGGCCGAACCACTACCTCTTCGACCTTAACCGGGATTGGGCTTGGCAAACCCAACAGGAATCTTATCAAAGGATGCGCGCCTACAACGAGATACTGCCGCATATCCACGTAGATTTTCACGAACAAAGCTATAACAGTCCTTATTACTTTGCCCCGGCTGCCGAACCTTTCCATGAAGTGATCACCCCGTGGCAACGTGAGTTCCAGGTCACGATCGGGAAGAATCATGCCCAGTATTTTGATCAAGAAGGTTGGCTGTATTTTACCAAAGAACGATTTGACCTGCTTTATCCTAGTTATGGGGATACCTATCCTACCTACAATGGCGCCATTGGCATGACCTACGAACAAGCCGGGCATGGTTTTGCCGGGCTGGGCATTATCACGGAGTATGGGGATACCCTTACCCTCAAAGACCGGGTTGCGCATCATTTCACCACGGGGATCTCTACCGTGGAAATCTCATCAAAAAATGCGGATCGGCTCACCACGGAGTTTGCCCGTTATTTTGAACAAAATGTGAACCGGCCGGCAGGCAGGTATAAGACTTACGTGGTCAAGGGTTCGAATGAGCCGGATAAGGTCCGGGCCTTGGTTGAATTTTTAAACAAACAAAAAATACAATATGGTAAAAGTAACCGTAGTCAAACCTTCAATGGCTTCAGTTATACAAAAAACACCACTTCATCTGTATCTATCTCGGGCAATGACCTACTCATCAGTACCCACCAGCCTAAATCAAAGTTGGTCACTGCGCTATTCGAGCCTGACGTAAAGCTTTCGGATACCTTAACGTATGATATTACGGCCTGGTCACTGCCCTATGCTTACGGGCTAGAGGCTTACGCCTTGCTGGAAAAAGTGAATGTGACCGAACCCTATGAATTTCCATCCTCGGAAATTCTCAAGACAGACCAAAAACCCTATGCATACTTAGCCAAGTATAATAGCCTCCAAGATGTAAAATGGCTGTGTTACTTACTCAAAAACGGTGTAAATGCGCGCGTGGCACACCGTTCCTTCACGTTGGAGGGCCAATCTTATAAAAAAGGGACCATAGTAGTGACCCGCAGAACAAATGAACGGCTTGGGCCGCGGTTTGACGAACTCGTGTTAGAAGCCACTAAAAAATTCGAGCGGAGCATTGTGCCGGTGAAGACTGGTTTTGTAGATTCTGGGGCGGACCTAGGTTCGGGCGAAATCGCAAGGATCAAACCACCAAAGATCGCGGTGCTCTCCGGGCCACAGACCTCTTCATTGAACTTTGGCGAAACGTGGTATTTTTTCGAACAGCACCTTGATTACCCCATCACGGCCATTCGTACCGATTACTTCAACCAGGTGGACCTAAGTAAGTATGATGTTCTGATTATTCCTAACGGTAGCTATCACTTGTTTTCCGAGAGCGTTTTAAACGAACTTTCAGGTTGGGTCCGCCGCGGTGGTAAAGTTATTGCCATAGGCAGGGCACTAAATGTATTTAAAGATAAAAATGGGTTTTCACTGAAGGAGTTCACCAAAAATGAGAAAAACGCAAATAAAAATGACACCCCAACGCTTCAAGAGCGTCTAAAACCTTTCGATGCCTCGGAAAGGGACGGGCTGTCAAGCTCGATCTTCGGCGCTATATTCAAGGTAGCGCTGGACAATTCCAATCCATTGGCCTATGGCTACGGCAGCGAATATTTCTCTTTGAAAACCAGTAACCTGCGTTTTGCCTACTTAGAAAACGGGCAAAATGTTGGGGTGCTAAAAAAAGAATCCATTCCAGTGAGTGGTTTTGCCGGTTTCAAGGCAGTAGATAAGCTAGAAAACAGCCTTGTTTTTGGTGTGGAAAAAAAGGGGCAAGGGGAAATTGTTTACATGGTGGATAACCCACTTTTCCGGGCTTTCTGGGAGAATGGAAAACTACTGTTCAGCAATGCCGTTTTCCTGGTAGGAAATTGAACTATCTCCATCAAAACCTTAGGGTTCGTTTAAACCTGGATTTAATGCCGTTGAGTTTGGCAGATCCATCACACCCCTCACCCCTGGAGGTGCACTCCATTGCGCGGTTGGTTCCCCTCCAGGGGTTTAGGGGTGAGCGACGGCCTTATCTAAACGGCATTAAACCTGGGGTACTCGTAACGCGGATTCGGGAATCATTGAAAACTCAAATTGGCGCATAGAGAGGAGATTTCCAGTAACTAACATCACCCGGGTCCACATCAACGCAATAAATTATTCCAGTGTCCAGATTCGTAAGTTTTATATAAATTCTACGCCCAGGCTCATACCCCTCCGAGCGTAGAATTACAAATTATAAGCTTACAAACTATTCAAAGCGGCATCATAATCCGGCTCATCTACAATCTCGCTTACGAGCTGGGTATAGATTACCTTGCCCTCCTCGTCTAGCACGACCACGGATCGGGCATCCAAACCTGCTAGGGGACCATCTTTTAATGCAATGCCCAGTTGTTCGGCAAATTCCGGATGCCTGAAATCAGAGAGAGTCACTACATTTTCAATCCCCTCTGCGCCACAAAACCTGGCCTGTGCAAATGGCAGGTCCTTAGAAATGCATAGGACCACGGTATTATCTAACGATGCTGCCTTTTCGTTAAACTTTCTTACGGAAGTGGCACAAGTAGACGTGTCAATACTAGGGAAGATATTTAAAACCACTTTCTTACCTTTAAAATCATCAAGTTTTGCCTCAGAAAGGTCAGACTTGGTAAGGGTGAAGTCCAGCGCAGTCCCGGTAGACGGTAGCTCGCCGTTAGTGTTAGAAGGATTACCTTTTAATGTTACTTGTGCCATTATGTTTATAGATTAGTTGTTTCAGTCTATAGCTAACATTTCGTCCAAGGTATTAGTTGCCACAAAATGATAATTAGGCCGGGCTTTTTCGTAAATGGCTAATGCCATAGTTTTCCCTTCTCCTGTTTTGATCATTTCGCTGTATATGGGACTCAAAAACTTTCTCCTGCCTGTACGTACGAGGAATTCCTCTAAACGCTCGTAAGCAGGGGTGTAATTGTGTTTGACAGATTGTATCAACCAGGCAGTTAGCACTTCGGCATTCCCGGAGCCTGTAAAATTGAAGGTGTCATCGAGTACCTTCAATTGTGCTAGTACCAGGTCTGACGGGAGTGAACGGATAAAGTGTAACCATTCATGCGAGGTCCATTTAGCGGTGTTAAGCCCCGACGGATCCGCGCCCTGCAAAAATTTTTGCAACTCGGCATCTACCAATGAAAACCTGTCAGACGTAGGCAAAATGGCATTTACAGGCAAACCCGGCTGATAGATCCAAGCTTTCAAATCAACCCTCGTATCTTGTCCTTCCAAAAACTCTTCAAACTGGGATATGAATTCCTCGGTAGTCATGACTTGGAAGGCATTCTGCTGGAAATAATCTTTCAAGAACCCATCAAATTTGTCTCTTCCTAAGGATTCTTCTAGGTTTCTTAATAGTAAATATCCTTTATCATAAGCAATAGAGGTCACCCCGTCATCTGGGTTTCGGCCCGTTAGATCCAGTTTAAGCTTGGTATCGTTTTCCTTACCTTCACGGGTCATATGATCAATTTCTTCTTGCAGACCTTGGGATGCTAAGGCGGCCAGCATTTCACTGTAATCCCGGCCATAGACTTGTTCCATGATCCGCTGCTCGAAATACACTGTAAACCCCTCATTCAACCAGAAATCGTTCCAAGTGGCATTCGTCACCAAGTTGCCGGACCACGAATGGGCCAGTTCATGGGCCACAAGCGATACCAGCGACTTATCGCCTGCCAGTATTGTAGGTGTGGCAAAGGTAAGCCTTGGATTTTCCATCCCGCCAAAAGGAAAGCTAGGAGGTAATACCAAAAGGTCATAGCGGTCCCACCGATAGGGGCCGTAGAGTTTTTCCGCAGCAGTGATCATGGACTCTAGGTCTTCAAATTCTGTCGCTGCCTTTTCCAATACGGATGACTCCGCATAAACCCCGCTCCGGGGACCTAGAGATTCAAATTCAAGTTTACCCACGGCCAATGCGAGTAGGTAGGCTGGGATGGGCTGTTTCATTTGAAAGTGGTACTTGCCATCGGCACTGACCGAAGTGGGGTTTTCCGCACTCATTAACGCCATCAATCCTTGCGGAACAGCGACTTCTGCACTGTAAGTAAACCGGATCCCCGGTGAATCTTGTATGGGTACCCAACTGCGCGCTAAGATCGCTTGAGACTGTGTGAATAAAAAAGGATACTGCTTGTCTGCTGTTTGTTGCGGGCTTAGCCATTGCAAGGCCTCCGCGCCAGGCAAGGTAGTGTAATGGATATCAACCGTTTGGGTGGCCGGGGTGATCGGTATTTCAAGAGCACTTCCTTTATGCTCATCCGCTTCTTTCAATACAAAATCTACAGCGGTTCCGCCTATGAATACACCGGTTATATCCAGTCCTTTGGTATCCAGGTATAGTTTTTGAGCATCAGCACTGTTATCAAGACTCAGTGAGGCCTGTGCCTTTATCGTTTTTGTATCAAAATTTACGTCAGCCTTCCATTCCAAATGGGTTACGATTGATTCATTGGGTTGCGCGTAGCTATGCGGATCAGTGACATTCATTGTATTTTTTACCGGTTTGTCTTCGCCAGCGGGTGACTGGCAAGATAAGGCTGTGATGAGTAAAGCAAAATATACTCCTTTTGTTTTATGCATAGGCTAATTATAGTTAAACACGCCGTTTTGCCCTTTTATCGTTACTTGTTTACCTTGGTAGGGCTCAACGTAGCCGATCACCTTTGCTTCTACTCCAAACCCCTTGGAGATATCGATTATTTCCTGTGCGTATTTTTCGTCTAAGTAGATCTCCAAACGATGGCCCATATTGAATACTTTGTACATCTCTTTCCAATCCGTGCCACTTTCCTCTTGGATCACCTGGAACAAGGCAGGTATTTCAAACAAGCTATCTTTGATCACATGCAAGCCCTCAATAAAATGAAGTACCTTGGTTTGAGCGCCTCCACTACAATGCACCATACCATTGATGTTAGGTCCCAGTCTTTTCAGCGCTTCTACCACTATGGGCGCATAGGTTCTGGTAGGTGACAGTACGAGTTTCCCCATATCTAATGGCACACCGGGCAAGCGGTCCGTTACATGGTACTTGCCGGAATAGACCAATTCACCCGGGATAGACGGTTCAAAAGTTTCCGGGTATTTGCCGGCGTATTCTTTGTGAAAAACATCATGACGCGCCGAAGTAAGACCATTGCTCCCCATGCCGCCGTTGTACTCTTCCTCGTATGTCGCTTGCCCATAGGATGCCAGGCCTATAACAACATTACCGGCCCTGATATTGGCATTATCAACGACCTGCTCTCTTTTAATGCGCGCTGTAACGGTACTGTCTACTACCACGGTACGCACCAAATCTCCCAAGTCGGCAGTTTCGCCGCCGGTACTGATAATGTTAACGCCGTTGTCTCTCAACATTTGCAGTACCTCCTCGGTACCATTGATCAGTGCGGCAATTATTTCTCCCGGGATCAGCGATTTGTTCCTGCCTATGGTAGAAGAAAGTAAAATATTATCCACGGCACCTACGCATAGCAGGTCATCAACGTTCATGATCACGGCGTCTTGGGCAATCCCTTTCCATACCGAGAGGTCGCCCGTTTCTTTCCAATAGATGTACGCCAGCGATGACTTTGTTCCTGCACCGTCAGCATGCATTATATTGCAGTAGGCGGGATCCCCCCCGAGGTAGTCTTTTACTATTTTGCAAAATGCTTTGGGATAAAGCCCTTTATCTACGGCCTTGATGGCATTGTGTACATCTTCTTTAGAGGCAGAGACCCCACGGGAAGCATATCTTTCGTTCATGGGCAACTTGTGGAAAGATGCAAAAGTAAGAAAAGTAGCGTCCTATTGATAGGAGACCTGGCGCTTTCCGAAAATTATTTGCGCTTAACGGGGATCATTTTATGATCTTTTGAGCCCTATTCCCTTAGTGGTCACCTTACCATTAAGGCGCAAATACAGGGCCTGGCCAAGGACAAAAAGATAAAACACTAGGTTTGGCCCGTCTTCGAAAACCCTCCCATTTCGGTGAAACAATCATCACGGCGAGTCGCCCATTTTCGCGAAAATGCTTGGAGTGGGGATGACTTGGAGTGGGGATGACAAAATAAAAACGGATCGTCATGGCGAGGCTGGCGATGCCAGTGCAAGGGCTACGAAGCCATCCCCTCCAAGAGATACACCTCATGGACTTTGGTATCGTTTCTCGAGCAGGGGATCGCTTCACACAGCGCCCAAGGCTACCCGCTGGGTTCGCGATGACGGAAAACAAAAGTAGTGAAGCAAGATAAGCCTACCGCACGGTCTTAACACATTCAATCCTTACCTTTTAGCTCATCCAACGTGGCCTTTAATTCCCCTAGCTTATCCAGGGGTAATTCGTTGATCTCTTTAAGGACATCCAACTGGTGCTCCCGGTTTAGCGCTTGCAAAGGATGGTCACGGGATACGTCCCCTTCGGGAGTCCACTGTAAAAGGTCATTCGGAGTACAATGTAACGCCAGGCAAAGCTTTTCAATATGCGAAGTGCGGAGGGATTGCGTATCCCCGTCAGCCAATCGCCGCGCCACACGATACGTAAGGCCTACTTTAGCTAAAAAAGCGTATTTACGTTTGATCCCACGGGCCCGGCAGATCGTATCAAGGTTAAATGTTAGCATTTTAGTCTATAAGATTAGTAATGAGTAAGCTGTATTCTTAATATGGTCAATTTTAATGGCAATATATTCTTTATTAGTAGCATTCTTGAATATAAGTATGGCCATATATCATAGTTTATTGTATTTTTAGAATTAAAACATGTTCTTTAGGAATTAAAATATATTGTTAAAGGATAAAAATATGGGTTTTAGGAATTAAAAAATAGCAATTAGGAGAATAATTATAACATTATTGTTTATAAATACTTTGTTATGGTAAATAATATTTGCATTTTGGAAAACCATTAAACCCTGGTAGGTTGGATACCTCCCCGCTAGCGTCTAACGATCGGGGAGCTCCAATGATGAGCTGATCCCTGGCTCGTGCGAGGTGTTAACCCCCTGGTCTTAGGTTAAGCGCAGCGGTCCTAAGACCCCAAATCACCAAGAGCGTCCGCTCGGTGAAGTAATATAAAACGTCATATTTCAACTACGCCTTCCGTGAATAGGAACTTAGTCCAGCCTTTGGGTTAAAAAATAATCGTCACTGCCCCAAAGGGACGTCTATGGCGCGAGGCTGGCGTGGCCAGCGGGCGGGTTACGAAGCTGCCCCCCGTTGTAATGTCCTGGGCACACTCCATTTTGCGTTTGACGAGAAAGGGGATCGCTTCACACCTTGCCGAAGCCAACACACTGGGTTCGCGATGACGGTAAAGCAAATGTATAGTGTAGATATGACGACAGCCGGATGAAGAGGACTACAGTTTGCAAAGGCGAAATACGATGGTTTCTTATTCCGGCTATCCCGTGCACATGTTAGGACCAGGTTCCAGCAATAGTTTTAAGCCTCACTTCCGCGAGGTACCCATGGCTGGTAATCAATTTTCCCCGCTATCTTCCTCATCATCGAAGTACCGGTCTTCGTCAAATTCATCCGGTGAGGTGGTCGTTGTTCTCTTCTGTCCAATTTCCAAGATCTTAAACTCCGTACGGCGGTTTACCTGGTGCTCCTCCTCGGTTTTGGCATTAGGAATGAGCAACTTAGACTCCCCATATCCCCTTGCCACCAGCCGGTCCCCGGATACGCCTTGTGAGATAATGTATTTCACGGCAGACTTAGCCCTTCTTTCTGAAAGGTTCAGGTTATAGGCATCCGTCTGGCGATCATCGGTATGGGAGCTCAGTTCAATTTTCAATTCGGGGTTATCATTGAGTATCACCACGAGTTTGTCCAACTCGATGGCGGCGTCCTCCCGTATGTCTGACTTATCCAAGTCATAATAAATATTATCCAATACAAAAATTTTGTCTTTTTCTATTTTCTCCAGCACTAGTAGCGTATCGAATTTTATGTCTGTCACCAGTTTGGTGAGGGTAGTCCGGTCCACGGCTTTACCTACAGTGGTGAATTGCTCGCGGGTCACCAGGTATTGATCATTTCCTCCTACCTTTTCACCGATCAAGTTGTAGTGTTCATGTTCGTAGACCCGGAATAGGAACTTGCCGTCATCACGGGTAGTGGTCTCATCTAACACTTCGCCTTTATAATCCCTCAGCTCCACGCGCACGTTGGGTAGTATGGATAAGTTACCATCATTCCCCGGCGTCATCGTTACCCCTTCTAAGAAGTAGTTCACCACTTTCAGATCAGGGTCTTCATTCACGAATGTATAAATATCATCATCTCCTTTGCCTCCTTCCCTGTTGGAGGTAAAAAACCCACGATCCGCTTTAAAGAGGTGAATGCCAAAATCATCAGCATTGGAATTGACCGGCTCCCCGAGGTTTTCCAATGTAATCTGCCCATTCACCCTGCGCGCCACGAAAAGGTCCAATGCCCCGAAACCGGGATGCCCGTCACTGGAAAAATACATGTGACCATCATCGGAAATGTAAGGAAACATCTCGTTGCCGGAGGTATTGATCTCGGGTCCCAAGTTCTTTACTTTAAAGAACCGGCCGCGGGCATTTTGTCGTGCGGAATATATATCGGTACCTCCATATCCTCCTGGGCGATTGGAGGCAAAATATAATGTTTTACCATTGCGGCTAAAAGCAGGAGAAGAGTCCCAGTAGCCAGGGTTGTTGATATTTAACATACGCGGCTCCGTCCAAACCCCGTTCCTGTTTCGCGTGATGTATAGGTTCACGTCAGCAGTGCCTTTTCTTTTGCCTGAGTTTCCTTTCGCAAAGACCATCGTTTTACCGTCCGGGCTAAAGGTCACGGAACCTTCGTTGGTGATCGGGCTATTGATCACCTCGTTAAGCGCCCTTATGCTTTCTGACTTCACCCTCGCACCCCGGGTATCTGCCGAATAAATGTTGGTGAATGGTGTGCCTGAACCTAGGTAGATCTTATTATCGCCGCGTGACGAGGTGAAAAAAAGCTTGCCATCGTTATATACCGGGGAATATTCTGCGGCCCCGCTATTGACTGCTTCCAGGTTTTTAACCTTGAAATAGTTCTTTTTGGTCTTTAACTCTTCTAAAAAGTCTAAATTGTTAAATTCTTCTTCAGCGCGGGCCAGGTATTTTTCATTTTCACTCTCCTTTAAAAATTTATCCAATTGCTTTTCGGCCTCGTCATAATTACCTTGGACTTTTAGGGCAAATGCGTAAAACAGGCCGATAGAGTCATTTTCCATGCCATTCGCAATGGCTTTCTCATAATACGGCAGCGCTTGGTGGAGACGATTAGAAAGACGGTAAGATTCAGCAATAAAATAATTGGCTTCAGCGTCTTCAGGATCCTTTTTTAGTACCTTCTCATAAAGAGAGATGACATATTGATATTCGGCCACCTCGAAAGACTTGAAAGCCTTTTTTTCTAAATTACAGGACGCCGCCGACAGTCCTAAAAGTAAAATTAGGCTGAATTTTACAGTGGTTTTCATGGTACTCATTGGTTAAAATTATACAGAATTAACCCTAAGAAAGTAACGAAAGCCCATTTTTAATTGTTGCCTGTTATTTAAAATAACGTCCGAGCCAGGTCTGTTCAGCCGGCACCAGCCACTGCTCTTCTAATTCCTGCTTGTTTCGGACCAAATTATTAAAGGTCAACGTATTCTTGCGAATAGTACCTTCGTTTACTTTGTTTTTTAAGTCATTGAGTGATTCTAAGAATACCTCATCGTTTAAAATGAAGGCTACTTTGGTCCGGTCAAAGAAGTTTAGGCCCAAATGATGCTCCAGTTGCTGTACGAAATGTACCGAGGCGTCGATAGAGCACCCACTGGCCATATTATGGTTTTCATCCACCAATATCACCAGGAATTGGTTATGCATAATTTTAAAAGAAGCCCTGAGCGCGGCACCATGTGCGGCCCATGAGCCCAAGAACTCTTGGGCCAACTGGTGTATGGAGTCCTCTTCAGTAGGGTTCAGCTTTCTATTCGCTTGGTATACCCAGGCCCTGGACTCCGGCGGCATATTTTCAAATGACACGAACATAATTCCAAATTTAACGAATTAACTAAAATTCGATAAAATTAGTTCTTGTCAGCTCACTGACTTGTGTTAAATAATATTTCCAGTTTCTTTACTTGAATTAGTCCTTGACCACTCAAAAAAAGTCATCGATCTGACTTTCCCTAGCCTCGCCGGGTGTCGTGATATTTTCGTGATACTTGGTAATTAGTTTTGATATAATGAAAAAAATTCTTCTCATCGAGGACGATATTCATATCAAAGAGCTGCTCGAGCTGCACTTAAAGGACCTGGAGTGCCATCTTATGTCTTTTACCAATGGTAAGGCGGGGTATAATGCCGCCCTTCTTGAGCAACTTGACCTGGTCATATTGGATATTAACCTGCCGGACAAAGATGGGCTGGAGATCTGCCGGGATTTGAGAGCCAATAAGATCAAAACCCCTATTTTGATGTTAACCGCCAGGAGCGAAGAGATCGATAAGATCATGGGCTTGGAAACCGGGGCTGATGATTATCTCACCAAACCTTTTAGCATACGTGAATTCCTGGCGAGGGTAAAAGCGATTTTCAGGAGGGTGGACATGCTGAAGGATGAAGAGCCCCCGGCACAAATTCTTAAATATGGCCTACTGCAGATCGACCAAGGCAAGAGAAAGGTGATGATCAAAGATAAGCGGATCGACCTGACTCCCAAGGAGTTTGACCTACTCTACCTGCTTGCCTCCAACCCAGGCAAAAATTATTCGAGAGATAAGCTGCTTTCTTTGGTGTGGGGATATGAATTTGAAGGATATGAGCATACGGTAAACTCACATATTAATCGCCTCAGGGCCAAAGTAGAAGAGGACCTTTCCAATCCTACTTACATTCTTACCACCTGGGGTGTGGGTTATCGATTCAATGATGATCTCCCCATTAATCCATGAGAAGATGAATAATCATAACTCCTCCAAAGGCTTTTTCTGGAAGATCGTGATCACCCTTACCGGGCTGCTAGTGGTGGTGGGATTTGCCTACGTCTTGATTACCATTAACTTATCTGAAAAATATGTCCAAGAGCGTAATCAGCGGTTAAATGCAGACATCGCCGAGCACATCATAGCGGAAGTCAAACCCTACGTAGGAGGGCTGTTAGACACAACGGCTACCGACGAGATCATGGGGCATATGATGGCGATCAATCCTAGCATAGAAGTATACATCTTGGATGCCGATGGGGTGATCCTGAACTATGTGGCCCCTTATAAAAAGGTGAAGCTTGAACGTGTGGACCTAGCCCCTATTCAAAAATTTATTGCCTCAAAAGGACAACAATACATAGAGGGAGATGATCCCAGGAACCCCGGCAAACAAAAGGTTTTCTCTGCCGCAGGGATCGTGGAAGATGAAAGGACCATCGCATATATATACGTGATACTGGCTAGCGAGGAGTACGAGTCAGCCTCGGAAAAGGTCTTCAATAGCTATATCTTAAAGCTGGGAGGCAGGGCCATGCTACTAGCCCTCCTATCTGCATTGGCACTGGGCATACTGGCCATCTGGCTGATCACTAAAAATCTCGATAAGATCATAACCACGGTAAAGCGGTTCCAAGCCGGGGAAATGAGTGCACGGATTCCTGTAAAAGAGGGGGGCGGCATTAATGATCTTGCCATAGCTTTCAACGAGATGGCGGATACTATCGTGGGTAACATTGAGAACCTTAAGTCCATGGAAAACCTAAGGAGGGAACTTGTAGGGAATGTGTCCCACGATCTAAGGACCCCCCTCGCCGTGATCCACGGGTACGTAGAGACCTTGATGATGAAGAGCGACCAGCTCACCATAGAGGAAAGGAAGAAGTACCTGAAAATTACCCTCGAAAGTACGCACCGTTTAAAAAAATTGGTTGAGGAATTGTTTGAGCTTTCGAAACTGGAAGCGAAGCAAGTAAAACCGAAAAAAGAGCCCTTTTTTATACAAGATCTTATCAGTGACATCTGCCAAAAATTTGAACTGGTCGCTCAAAAGAAAGATATAACACTTACCAGTGCAACTAGCCCCACGCGATCCATGGTATACGCCGATGTATCTCTCATCGAGCGTGTTTTACAAAACTTGGTAGATAATGCCTTGAAATTCACCCCAAAAAAGGGGCAGATCATGTTGGAGATCGATAATTCTGATCAATACGTAGAGATAAAGGTTTCAGATAACGGTCCGGGTATTCCAAAAGAACAGATCCCTTTCCTATTTGACCGATACCATATAGGCGACAAGCGCATCAGCCTGGATAACAATAACACTGGGCTGGGATTAGCGATAGTCAAGAAAATATTAGAGATCCATAATGTTACCATTAAGCTCTCGAGTAAGCTTAACAAGGGGACTACTTTTTCATTTCAATTACCACAATATGAAAGTGCTTAGCTCAAAACTAAAAGCCATCATTTTGCCCTTCCTGCTATCTGGGTGTATTGGCACAGACCTGCTCGATGATGAGACCAGGCCAGAGATATTAGAAATTGAAGTGCCTGGTGAAGATGTAGTGTCTTTACTGGTAGGGCAAAACCAGCAGCTCTCATTTAATTATCTTAATGAGTTCGGCGTGGCCGAAGATATTGACCCTACATGGACCGTAGAAGATGCCAGCATAGCCACGGTCTCAACAAATGGCACCGTTTTAGCCCTTTCTAGGGGCCAAACCCACGTCATGATCATGGTAGAAGGGGTAATGAGTGCGCCTGTTCCTATCAATGTGAGCGAAACTGCCAATGATGTGAACAAGGTACTTATTGAGTCGCCTAAAGAAGTATTACAGGTAGGTGAAACCATTCAACTTGTGGCTACAGCATGGAACATAGCCGGGGAGTTAGTGGAAAATACCCAAGCTACCTGGCAAGTGGATAACGAAAATATAGCGCAGGTCAATGATGAAGGCAACCTTACTGCCATTTCTAATGGCGAAATCCTTGTTACAGCCACCATCAATGGCGTGGAAAGTGAGCCGTTCTTGATCCAAATAGGAAGCAGCAGCAGGACCGCTTCATTCGAAGGAAGAAGTGGATATAATGCGGTAGGTATGGCGACGCTATTTGTAGCGGAAAATGGAGATGTCATGCTGGAACTAAGTGACGATTTCGACACGGATTTTGCATTAGGTACCTTTATTTACCTTTCAAACAGCACGGCCGGTTCTGCTACACGATCCGCCGGGTTGGAATTATCCGAAATCCGCAGCGGGGGAGCTGCTTTATTTAATGTGAGTGAAATTGATACTGATGTAACCCTTAGCACCTATCGCTATGTGATCGTGCTCTGTAAGCCCGCCTCTATCACGTTTGGAGTAGCGGACCTTAATCCTTAAAATAGTATGAAAAGAATCACCATTTTTTTGTTGATCACGGTACTGGCACAGCCATGTGTCATAGCCGGGGGTGGTTGGCCCCAGCCTAAGAAAAAGGGGTATTTCAAGTTAGGTCAATCGGCTATTATTTCTGACCAGTTCTATGATTTGGAAGGAGAAATAATTGACCTCACCACCATTAGTCTTTTCACGACGAGTATTTATGCGGAATATGGGATTACCGATCGGCTCACCGGGGTTCTTTACATGCCCTTTTTTGTAAGGAGTACATTAAACGAGGTGGAAAGAAGGCAATCAGGGATCATCGAGCCGGGTGATGCCGTTAATTCTTTTGGCGATACGGATATCGGGTTGAAATATGCGCTGATCACCGGTAAAAAGATTGCTCTAGCGGCCTCTGTAACATTGGGTTTACCTTTTGGTAAGACCGCGGAAGGTTTTTCAGACGCCGGGGAACCGCGTATCCTGCAGACCGGCGACGGGGAATTCAACCAATTGCTGATGGTAGAGGCCAGTAGGTCCTTCTACCCCTCGCCGTTTTATGCTTCCGTAGGAGCGGGTTTTAATAATCGTACCAATGATTTCTCCGATGAGTTCAGGTATTCTTTTGAGCTGGGGTATACCGGGTTAAAAAAGTGGAACCTGGCCCTAAAAGTAAATGGTGTGGAATCCCTCAGGAATGGTGATCCCGGTGGCGGAGCGGGTAACGGCATCTTTGGCAACAATGTAGAGTTCCTGGCCATAAGCCCCGAGGTAAGCTATAACGCCACGGAAAAGATCGGGGTTGCTGCCTCTGCGGGTTTTGCAGCATCCGGGAGCAACATATTAGCCGCCCCCAACTACAGCCTGGGAGTTTTCCTTAAGCTTTAATCCTACAGTGTTATGATGGGCGATCACGTCCATATAACTATTGCGCTAAAGATCTACTAACCTGGACACGATAACTATTTATCACTTTGATATTACCTAGGGTAGTTTTGGCTCGTAAACTTGGAGAACCTTAGTGGATTTGCGCTTTGGTGGCCAAGAAAGCTTCGCCACCAGGGCACCAAAGCGCAAAGAGTCACAACCTAGCCGTATTTTTATATCAAGTTCACGTTACTAATCACCTTATACCCTAAGTTCGGGTTAAGAAATATTTTAATGTTCGGCAATCGGAACAGGCCTATCACGCAGAGCTTGCAAGGCAGCTTTTGCGAGCTTTGCGGTAGTGTCTTTGTGCACTTGGCGTGAAAAACGGAAGGTCAGCCCCACTTCATTTTATTACTTTGTCCTTATCCCAAACTGACGTTGATAGCTTGGCAGAGGTATTCAACAAATTTACATGGAGAGGTATAGATTCGATATAAAAGGATGCTAAGATCAAACACTAAAAAAAATATCTTTTAGTGATTCTTGAGTTTAGAATCTTAGGGGTCTGGGCAGTTGATCTTACCCAAATCTTTATCAATTCACCACGAACAGGGTAGCCAAACCGTAGAGAAAACATTCGATCACCGGTACATGATTTAAGTGAGCAACGCTTCGGTCTCAAAGTAAGTAGGTTTACCTAGTTCTCCAAAAAAACGGCCCGCTTTAAAGCCATACGTACTTTCT
>JANQLQ010000193.1 GCA_028280565.1 Fulvivirga sp. | reverse complement strand
GCGTTTAGCGGGGAAAATGGGCTTGGTTGCTGGCGCCCTTTTCTTTTGTTTCGTTTTCTTTTGGGCGCGCAAAAGAAAATGAAAACTGGACTTAGAACCTCAAAATCCCCCGTATACTGCTCATTGAGAGGTTCCCATTACCCGAAACATCTTAATAGGGTAGCCTAGCTTGCCAAAATTAAACGTTGTCCTATCAAAGCTAATTTTCAAGGGCGCCATAACTTAACGATCCGCCTCGTTCCAAGCCCTTATCCCCCCGTCAAGATTATAAAGTGAGTCAAATCCTTTTGAGCCCATATAGCCACAGGCTTTTCCACTCCTATTTCCACTGCGGCAGTACACAAGATACGTTTTACTTTTATCCAGCTTTTCGATCTCCGAAGGGAACGAAGGATCGTTGATATTGATCAGTACAGAACCAGGAATGGTACCTTCTACCTCTTCCTCGGGAGTTCTTACATCTAACACAACTGAATTGGCATCCTTCATGAATTCCTTGAACTTAGAAGGAGATATATTTTCATAGCTCATTTTGATCTCTTTTTTTATTTCTTAGGGGTCGCTTTTTGGTGTAGTTATTTCGAATAGTTCAAATCGCCGGTCATGGAAGTAATCTTTACTTCACCAAAACCGAGGAAAGTACCTCGTAATTCATTTGAATGACCTGGTCTGCCAAATCATCGGTGATGGCGTGGGAAATAAACAAGGCTTCGAACTGTGATGGCGCCAGGTATATACCTTTCGCCAGCATTTCTCTAAAGTAGATGCCAAATAATGAAGTATCTGACTGCTTAGCCGAGGTGAAATCATATACTTCTTTATCGGTGAAGAAAAGGCTAAACATAGACCCGATATGGTTGATCGTATACCCTAACCCAAGCCTGGAAAGATTTTCTTTTATACCCGCCACAATTCTCCCGGAAACGGCATCCACTTCCTTATAGATATTCCTGTGCTCATTTAAATGGGCCAGGATAGCAAAACCAGCCGCCATCGCCACGGGATTACCGGATAGGGTACCTGCTTGGTAAACCGGGCCTTCGGGTGACACAAAATCCATGATCTCCTTTTTACCACCATAAGCGCCTACGGGCATACCACCACCGATGATCTTACCCAGGGTGGTCATGTCCGGTGTAACTCCCAGTACCTCCTGTGCTCCCCCGGGAGCCAAGCGAAAGCCTGTCATCACTTCGTCAAAGATCAACACCATGTTATTTGCATCGCATAGTGTCCTCAAGCCTTCTAAAAACCCTTTTTTGGGTAATACGCATCCCATATTCCCCGCTACAGGCTCTAAGATGATAGCGGCGATCTCGTCTTTGTTTTCCGTTACTAACTGTTCTACCGCACTTAGGTCGTTAAAAGGAGCCGTGAGTGTGTCTTGCGCGGTGCCTTTGGTCACTCCAGGACTATCAGGCACCCCCATGGTAGCAGCGCCGCTGCCGGCGGCGATCAAAAAGGAATCTCCATGCCCATGGTAACAGCCCTCAAATTTTATGATCTTGTCTTTTCGAGTATATCCCCTGGCCAAACGTATGGCGGACATGGTGGCTTCCGTACCACTGTTTACCATTCTTACTTTATCTACCGAGGGGACCATATGGGTGATCAATTCGGCCATTTCTACCTCTTTTCGCGTAGGAGCCCCAAAGGAAAGAGAATTTTTTATGGCCTCTCTTACGGCTTCTTCAATGAGTTCATTGGCATGCCCGAGGAACATCGGCCCCCAGGAATTGATCAATTCAATGTATTCATTACCATCCTCATCATACACTTTGGCTCCTTTTGCCGATTTGATAAAAACGGGATCTCCCCCCACAGCCTTAAAAGCGCGAACAGGGGAGTTCACCCCCCCGGGAATAAATTGCTTAGCCGTTTCGAAAAGTGTTTTACTGTTTTTCAAATGCATATTGATCGTCCTCAATCTCGTAGGAGATCTTCACCCCTTGGTCTTCGAAGGTCAAGATCGGTACGATGTTATTATCGTTGGTATTTTTATAGCGGTGGGCTAGGGTCAGGCACCCCTCTAGCAGGTCCTTCTCATTCCACCCTAATTGAAAATATTTGCCATGCTGTTGGAGCCCGGTGCCTACCATCATCATCAAGTCATAACCTACCTCTGCATACTTGCTTGGAATGACTTTGTGTTTCCTGGTATAAGCCTGCCGAAATGCTTCGTAGTCCTCCGAATCCTTTACCTTGTACACTGGGGCGTATAAGATCACATCCAACCGGCGGTACACTTCGTAATCAATGGCAGTGAGCTCCAGCCAATTGGCAGAACCTATGACCTGGATGGAATCCCCTCGTGTCTCCACAGAGCTCAACACTTTGGTCGAGATCAGGTCATTTTTTGAAGCCACAAATATGTGACCTATGCTATCCGGCGCGATCTGGTATCTTTCCTTCGCCTCGTCCGAAGCAGCTTCGCCGATCTTTTTATCCGTGACCAATAACAGGTCAAGGATCTGGCGAGTAGAGTCTTTCTTGATACGCCGCGTGATGATGATCTCAAAGCCTTCTTTTTCTATTTTTTCCTTGTAGGCATAGGCCAATGCAGAATCGCTTTTACTTTCACCATAGAAGATCACCCCGGGTTTGTTTTCTACATTTTTAGCTACGTAATCCGCAGTACGACGACCTGTGGTCTCGTTACTGGGATGATACAAAAATGCATAAGGATTATTGCCGATCACCTCGGCATCCGTACGCAATGGGTTGATAACATTGATCTTATTAACGAAAGAAAAATTATTCACCAAGTCATTAAGTTTCGAAGAAAATGGGCCGATGATGAGGTCCATACTTTTCAACTCATCTTTTTCCAGTATTTCCTGTGTTACTGCCTTGTTTCTCTTCGTATCATAGGTATAGAGTTTTAATTCGACACCTTGTTTTCTCAGCGTATCTACCGCTAACTGTACCCCTAAGTAAATGTCAAGCACAAATTGGTTGAATTTCCGGCGTTGGTTAGGTTCTAACTCCCGGACCATGAAGGGATAGAGCATAGCTACCCTATATTCATCTTTAAAAACGGACTGTTCTTCCGTAATCATATTAAACTGTACAGGGTCTAACTCGAAACGGTCAATGATCTCTCTTAGCAGGTCATGATCTTGGTTTACCAAGGGCTGGGAAGCGATATTTTTCGCCAGCGCCCTGGCCAGTTGGGGTTCTGTGGGGTAGGTCTGATACAGTTCAAATTGCTTTTCATATTCTTCAATACGAGAGAAGTAAAAGGCCTTGAGGCGCTCTGCATCGGCTTTGATCTCCTTGGATTTAATACTCCTAAGGACGTCAATGGCCAAGTCGTAGCTCTCGGTTTCTAAATAGATCTGCCCTAACCAGTAATTCACTTCGTCGATCCTGCTCCATTTTCCATAAAGTTGCTTGATCTGCAAGAACATATCCTTCGCCAGCGCCGGGTACTCTTCACGATAGGCAGATACTGCGTAATAAAAGCTGGCGTACGTAGAAAAGGGATTATTCTCGTTTTTGGTGATCAACGGCTTAAATGCCTCCCGTGCCAAGTTATATTTTCCCTCGTCAAAGAATGCCTTGGCGGCCAGGTAGTCCTGTTGATAGTTTTGCTGCCCGTAAACTGCAATGGAACTGCATAAAAGCCAAACAGACCCAATTATAAAAGCATACCTCATGTATTGCACTTTATTCCCACTCGATGGTAGCCGGCGGTTTTGAGCTGATGTCATAAACCACGCGATTAACACCTTTTACTGTATTTATTATTTCGTTGGACACATCCGCGAGGAAGTCGTAAGGTAAATGACACCAATCGGCGGTCATCCCATCTACGCTGGTTACAGCCCTCAGGTTCACCACTCGCTCATAGGTTCGTTCATCCCCCATTACGCCTACGGATTGTATGGGCAGCAGCATAGCCCCTGCCTGCCAAACTTCGGGGTACAGCCCGGATTCCTTTAATCCTTTAATGAAAATATGATCCACCTCTTGCAGGATACGTACTTTTTCAGGGGTGATATCCCCTAATATCCTGATCCCAAGTCCAGGCCCGGGAAAAGGATGCCTCCCGAGAATATTTCCATCTATTTCCAACGTCTTCCCTACCCGGCGTACTTCATCTTTGAACAAAGTATTCAAGGGTTCTACCACCTGTAATTTCATGAAATCCGGCAGCCCCCCCACGTTGTGATGAGATTTTATGGTCGCAGACGGTCCTTTTACTGAAACCGACTCGATCACATCAGGATATATGGTACCTTGCCCTAACCATTTTACGTTTTGTATTTTATGGGCTTCTTCATCAAAAACTTCGATGAACACACGGCCGATCGCCTTGCGTTTTGCCTCGGGATCAGTCAATCCCTTTAAGGCCGTATAAAACTTATCCTTGGCATCTACCCCGGTCACATTGAGTCCCATACCTTGGTAAGAATGGAGCACCTCCTCAAATTCGTTTTTCCTCAACAATCCATTATCCACAAATATACAATGCAACCGATCGCCAATAGCTTTATGGATCAATGTGGCAGCTACAGAAGAATCGACACCACCGGAAAGGCCCATGACCACTTGGTCATCTCCAAGCTTTTTTTGCAGGGAGGCCACAGTACTTTCTACGAAAATATCAGGGGTCCAGTCCTGGGCGCATTTGCAAATATGGACGACAAAGTTCCTAAGCAAGGTTTTCCCCTGCAAGGTATGTGTCACTTCGGGATGAAATTGTATGCCGTAGGTCTCCTCGTCATTTATTTTGTAAGCGGCCACTTCTACCGAGGGGGTGCTGGCTATTACATCGTAATCGGCCGGCAACGCCGAGATCGTATCCCCGTGTGACATCCAAACTTGTGAATCGATCGAGATCTCCTTCATAAGTTCGTTATGCTGGTCTACCTTCGACAGTTTAGCCCTTCCAAACTCGCGGATCTCGGAAGGCAGTACCTCACCATCATTTTTATGGGCCATAAGCTGGGCGCCATAGCACACACCGAGTACGGGCATTTTCTTACGGAAGAGTTCGATAGGGATCTCGGGAGCATCTTCCTGCCGTACCGAACAGGGACTCCCAGAAAAGATCACTCCCTTGATATCATTTGTAATTTCCGGGATGTGATTATAAGGATGGATCTCACAATAAACGTTTAACTCCCGCACTCGCCTGGCTATCAACTGTGTATATTGAGAACCAAAGTCCAGGATCAAGATCTGTTCTGCCATGGCTGCAAAAATAGTATTATAAATAGGAAATCAGAAAGATGGAATCAGAAATCGGGAGGCTAGAACTACGAATACACTTATCCTTTATAAATTCCCGGGTTGGCCGGTAAAAGCCTATGCGGAGGAAATTTTCACCTTTTTAATCAATTTCTAGGTTGAGGATTTGCCCATACACGTTACGATAATTTTTGTTAATCCTATAAATTTCTTAAATCGCTAGGAATTATTACGCGAACAAATGCCTGGTAAGAAAAACATTCCGCCGCCTTTTAGTTGTCAATCCACACCACAAGTCCCGGAGCTATTAAATGCCCTAGGGTGTACGCTGGCCATTACCACTTTCCAAGCGGGAAAAGTCATTTTCATTAGTGCAAAAAACGACCATGAGATCATACAACTACCCCGTACGTTCCATAAACCCATGGGGCTGGCGGTCAAGGAAGATAAGCTGGCATTAGCTGCGAAGGATGAGGTAATACTTTTTAAGGGTTCCGAGGGCCTGGCGCATTCCTACCCTAAAAAACCAGGCGTTTATGATATGATGTATATTCCTACCGCGATATACCAGTCCGGGGAGATCGACCTACACGATGTGGCATGGATAGGAAATGATGTTTATGCCGTAAATACCTCTTTTTCGTGCCTGGTGAAGCTTGATCCCTACCATCATTTTATCCCGGTATGGCAGCCGCCTTTCATTAGCGCTTTAGCTTCCGAAGATCGATGCCATCTCAACGGTATGGCCGTAGAAGGTGATAAGATCCGGTATGTCACCGCTTTTGGCCAGGGAGATACACCGCGCAGTTGGAAAGATCATATCCCCGGCAACGGGATTATTATGGATGTAGAGCACAACGAAGTATTGGCACAGGACCTGGCCATGCCGCATTCCCCGAGGATCTATGATGGAGCGCTTTTTGTATTGCTATCTGCTACAGGAGAATTGATCCAGGTGGATCGTGAAAATGGGAAACCAGTAACTATCTTTCAAAAAGATGGTTTTATGCGGGGGCTCGCCAAATACGAAGACTATTTTTTTATAGGCCATTCTAAATTGCGAAAAAACAGTTCCAGCTTTGCCAAGCTTTCATTTTCAGATAAGGCTGTCTATTCGGGGATTTCCATCGTACATGCCAGTACTGGCGCATGGGTGGGGGAAATTAGGTACCTGGCTTCCGTAGACGAGATCTACGATGTACAGGTGGTCCCCGGCTATGCCAGGGCCAATGTGTTGAATACTTTAGATCCGGGGTATAAATCGGCTTTGATCACTCCCAACAGTACCTACTGGGGCAGAATAGAATGAATAGCAAATAGAGGCACTTGGCTGTGAAATGCAATGGCCATCTTATGAAAGGATATGAAAAACACTTCGGAACCTAGACTCGGAGAAACTCACATTATAAAGAAAAGAGGCTGGCTCACCTGGAGCCAGCCTCTTTTATGGCCTAAGAACCGGCGATCACTATTTTTTGAACAGCTTCAAAACCCGGTTGGCGCCAGGACCTACTAATTGTAAAAAGTAGACCCCTTCTTTTAAAGAACCCCCGGGATTAACCTTTAAGTTTGTTTTTCCCGGGGTAACAGGTTGTTCAAAAACAATTCTGCCCGATGCATCCATCACAAAGACCTGCTCAATGGCATGGTCATAAGGTAAGATGAGATTCAGCTCATCTACGAAAGGGTTTGGATATACCCTCGCCTCAAAAGACTCCCGGACATTCTCTTTCGCCTCCTCGATGCTGGCTGTCCTACCTGTGGCTACAGGCTCGTAGGTAACGATCAGCTTAGGCGCAGGAGCGACATTTTCGCTCGAGGCAAATGCGACATCATTACCGGAAACATGGCGTATGACCAAGCTAAGATTATCTCCCCCACTGATTTGTGAAGCATCCAGGGACCATGACAGGGTTTCTCCTAAAGTATGCGTTCCAGCTACATTCCCCAGGTTAGCCCCGGAATTGGGTTTATTGGCATTGGACAGGTTGCTTTCCGTCCAGTTATCGCTATCTCCCTTGTCCACTTCTATTGTACCACTACCAGGATCACTACTCACAGTCATTTCTAAGGTAGCCTCCTTCACGGTACCGTTAATACCGCTGAGATCAAACATCAAGTACCCCATCCGGTTACCTGCTTCTACCCGTATAAGGTCGTTATTCAAACCCGCGCTACCTTGGATATAGGCATCATGGATCGGTGAAAGCTCAAGAGTGCTTGTGGAAGGGGCAGAGTTTTTAAAATCGATATAATTTACATTAAACAAGAAAATGCTGCCCCCTGAAAATGCTAAACGCAAGGTTTGCTGGCCCGCGGCGAGGTCGACCGTGGTGGATACATCCGTCCAGTTCTGCCATCCTCCCGTGTTCACTACATTGACTGAACCGAGGTCTGAGCCGTCTTTCTGTAGGGCGATCACCCCACCGGCATTATCGGAAGCTACTCTAAACGTAACTTCGTAAGTACCTGCAGATGTGACGTCCACTTGGTATTCTGCCCAGTCACCATTATTGATATACCCGATATTCTGTCCTCCTCCAACATCTGTCGTAGGTTCTGTTTGTATTCCATTGGCGGCGCTAAAATCTTCCGCCTCGATCTTGCCCGGCACCGGGGTAAAACCTGGTCCGCTACCCTCTTGTTTAAACAGCCTGCCGGCAGGGATCTCTTGCTTACCAAAGCCAGGCCCTGACCAGCTCACGGTTAAGCACTGGCCTCCTTGGTTTTGAAAGAATTCGACCTTGATGGCGTGTTTACCAGCATCAAGGCAAATGTCGCCGGTCTTTTCTATACAAGCGTGAAGGCCATCGTTATTGACCACTGGCGTATCACCAATCCACACCCTGGAGCCATCGTCGGACGCCGAGTAGAAAGTGTATTCTCCTTGGGACGGTACGTCTATGTATCCTTCAAACACCAAGCCGTATCCAGTGGACGGGGCAGAAGCCGGGATAGTGAATTGAGAACTGCTGGTGGAAGATACCGGTACCAGGGCATCAAAACTAGGAAGGACACTCGGGGTATCCAGGTCGTAGAGCGATGCAGTAAGCCCAGCCTGTGTATTGGCAGGGTCTTCGGGAGTACGGAAGGTGGTACAGGTAGGCGCAGGAGCTCCCCCTTTGATCAATAAGGCTACCCAATCGTTGCTACCCGGCGCAACTAGGTTACCAGGAAAATTCGATGAAGAACCCATCACGCCGTTACGAGGATTATACCAGGCCACCGTCCAGCTTCCGGAGGGCAAGTTGATGGCCGTAGATCCTCCATTAGGTCGATAGATAGCATAAGCTGTTGAAGCAGCATTCCTTAACACATAGTCGTCCGTAGCTGAAGTAGCATCGTCGTCCGACCGGGTATCAGGGAGGTAAGGCTGGAAGTACTCGTTGAAAAATTTTAACGCATGAGCGGCATGGGTATACTTCGTATCCCGGGTCCGGTGGTCCTGCGCGGTAAGGTCTGACTGGCACGTTTGATAGCCGTAGTAAAATTCAAAGCCCATCCCCCCGGCAAGCAATGTTCCCCATACTACCTGCTGGCGTACTTTTTTATCGTCTTTCGGATCACAATCCACTCCTATATTGGCGCCACCTTGTTCATCGTTACAAACGATCCATCTTTTGCCCGCATTTCGAGAATTATTCACCCAAGTCCGCACATCATTGTGGACGGCGCTTATCCCAGATTGCAAAGAGGCATAGGTCATCTCGGATTGATCGCCCGTATAATTGTTATACTTGTTTTTTTGCCCCGGGAAGGTATGTAACCCACGACTGCTATTGTAAGGATCTATGCTTTCCAGGAAAGCCATCCAGCTCTTCACCAAGTTATCGGCTATGGTCACCTCTTCGGAAATATTCCACACCAGCGCTAGGTGGTGGCCGTAGCGAGCTACTAGTTCCCTGTAGTAGATCTTTCCCTCTAGTTCACTCATGAGCTGGTCGTTTTCTTGCTCATGGGTTTTGAAGTGAAGGAAAACGCCTTTCGTATCGGCATATTCAAAGATCTTTTCCCATTGGTCCATTTTAGACACGTCAAACCGGTCATGGTCTACTTGGTTCCATGAAGAAGCATTGTTTTGCTTTTGCCTGTGGGGATATACATTATCATCATCTCCATCTAAACTGAACGTGAGGAACGACATGGCATTTACATCTTTGATCTCTCCTAGGTACCTGACCACCCCTAGCAACTCCGTTCCTTGACCACTTTTCCAGGTAAACTGCGCCGCTTCAGAGGCTTTATAATCCTGCTGGTGAGGCTGCCAAGTCTTCCTGCGATTGCCATTGTTGGGTGTAGCATCAAAATCATTATAGGCTAACGTGTTCTCAGGAGCATCTGCCCCGCCTTTTACCATCCATTTGCCCGTTTCGGCATATTGAAGGTAGTGCTGTCCTACGTACCGGGCACGGCCGGTAGCCCGGAAATCTTTCCCGGTTTTATTCGTGGCCAGTACATTGAAGGAACCTGTTTGCCCATTCATAAAACCCGCCGGGGACCCTGCCGACGCAGACGTGTTCGTGGAGATATTGTTCCCGGTACGGAAGGATGCCGTGTAATTCCAAGTACCTGTTTTGTCCGGGGTAAAGTGAACGCGCCATTTATTCCCATTGGTCGCCGAGGTGTTGGCAGCGTCGCCGTCAGCCGCCCAATACCCCGGTACTACGTACGTCGGAGAACCGCTATTGTGGGTAAAGGTTACGTTGAGCCGGAAATTTGTAAAGGGGTTGGGAGCAGCCGTTTCAGAAGTAGCCGGCCCATCGAATGTTAATGTAACTTTGTGCCATTTACGCAGTTCCCCACTAATAACAGGGGCTTGCGCTAATGTTTGAAGTTCAAAAGCCATTAGAACAACAATGAAAGAAATACTAAAGCGTTTCATACAAATATTGAGTTGTAGATTTAGTTTTGGGTATGCCTGGTATAGCCCTTGCGACAAGATCAGGAGCAGCAAGAGCTAAAGCCCGGCTTGCCAACCAAAGACGACGCTAGATGGTGATTGTTGGCGTTGATCACGCTCTCTTTAGCACATGAAGTAGAGTGTAATCATTTTTTCATAGGTTTTGGGTTTGTGGGTTTAGATTAAACTTTTCTTGATCAATGATGTAAGCACTGGTACGAAAGTAAATGAGATTCTCATCCTGCTGCGAGCACTTCCTGTCAACTTCCGCATTTATCGATGACAAACCAATTTATTCTACGACAGCTTTTCAATACAAATTCGGATCAAAACTGTTAGAAGTAGGGTTAAGGGCATAAAGCCAGTAAGCTCTTCCTCGTTAACTCACAGGTTATGAATGTCGAAGAGCGACTTACATCAAGGCTTTTTGTAATGAAATCCGCAGAAACGTGATGTAGGTTTGAGGGATGTTTTGATGCTCACTGTACGGGATGTTGATTTTTAGTTGGTTTTTGAACAAAATTTGGTAATAAATAATAGGTGCCTTCTACCTTTTCGGGTAACATTTACTCAACCATCCTTGGAATATATTCATTTTTGTTTTCTTCCAAATCCAAAGTTAAGTATGTAAAATTCAAATTTTTCATTTCGCTATTCTTCAAAACAAGTAAATGACCAGTAATTGGGTAATACTTTGAAGAGTTATCCTCTTTCGCTCCTTTTTTGTCGATTTTGCTATCGTCCATTAGTTTTCATCTTTGTGCTTTCGCAAGGCTAATGGTTTCTAGTCCCCCTGAAGTACTTAATTCATAATCGACCAATATGCCATCGTATAAATAAGCATCTCCGTTTATTTCGAGAACAGCATCAACAAATACAAGCTCAATGTCTTCCACGGTATCTCTTTCCAGGACAATTTCAGCCCTAGGAAAATCAAAAAGCTCTCCTTTTAATATATAATGCCACGAATTTTGAAACCTGAAAAATTTAAAAGTCCTGTCTAATTTTTTATTTCTCACCTGTTTTTTAAATAAATAACCGCAAACCCCGGCTGTAATAAACAAGGTAATATTGTAAAGTAGAATCTTAAACGAGTTATCTTGAATGTTAATAAATGATGCCTTAGACGGTTTCTGTGATACGATATCACCTAATACATTCAAATCAACTTGTTGGCCAAATAACTTAGCCAAAAAGTACCATAAAAAATGAAATAAGAGGCTTGGTAATACTGTGGATATAAAAATGCCAAAAAATGTTTCTTTGAAGTACTCTCTCGAAAATTCTTCTGAATAATAAAATCTTCTAAATACAATTCCCGGAATCAATAAAAAGAAGAGTACTAGGGTAGATAAAGCTAAATTCACCCAGCCCCTTGAAGTCTTTCAGCCTCTTGCTGGATCTTTCTCGCTGTACCTTCAGTTACTTTAAATGAGGCTTTTCCTTTATTTCGAAGAGTACGAACTGCTTTTGCCAATTCTGCAGAATCAGTAGGATTACTTAACATAATACTGACACGCTTACTGGTCAAAGAAGAATCTGTATGTTTGAAATTAATGATTCTTTTATCTATTTGTTCTCTTCTCATGTATTTAAATATACGATATTTTTACAATTAAGATAATTCTCACCCTCTTTTTAAAACAATAAGACGAAAAATATCCACGATAAGTATCACAAAAGGCTTGCTGCTCTTTGCAACATTTTTTTGTAGTTATGCACCGCGTTCATTAGGGTATCTATCTTCCAATGGAATTCAAGTCCATGAAGATGAGTAATATGTAAAGTATTGCTTTCTTGGGTATCCTAGTGATTCTTGTCTTAGGGTTTATTTTATGGAGTGTATTCTATTCTAATACAGGTAGAAATGAAGTACTAATTACACGTGGTCCAGTAAATGCCGTAGTATTTGTAAAGTAAAAATGATGTTCCGTAGTGGTAATTCATGAATTACCACTACGGAACGCAGTACAAAAGCGAGCCAGGTTAATGGAAAGAGGGATTTTGGTACTCACCTAGATCAATGGATTAAATCAATGCTATTTCTTCGCCCCCGGACTACGCTCTAAGAATTCATCGTACAGCTTGGTGTGCCTGCTCGACATAGGGATCTGCCAGCCTTCTATGAAAACATGTTTTACCTGTGTCTTCGTCTCAAAAATGTCTCCGTCAGCCACTACGACGTTGGCGGTTTTACCTACTTCTAACGAACCCAGCGCATCTTCCACGCCGAATATTTCCGCAGGTACGATGGTAATGGCTTTCAACGCTTCTTCTTTCCCCATGCCATAGGTAGCGGCAAACCCGGCATTGTAAGGGAGGTTCCTTACATTTTCTGCATTGGAGGTACGTATAGCTACTTTTACACCGGCCTTTTGCATCGCCCCGGCATTGGCATACGGGCGATCGTACCGGTCATAGGCCCGTGTGGGTGTGCTCAGCACCGGGCCCGTGATCACGGGAACTTTGGCCTCCGCCAACTCTTTAGCCACTCGCCAGCCCTCAGACACCCCGGTAAATACTACCTTAAGCTCTTTGCCTTTGATCCAGCTTAGCGCAGACTTGATGTCTTTGGCGGCATTTACTTCCAGTAAAAGCGTCATTTCCCCCCTGACCACGGGAAGCAACGCTTCCATTTCAGGGTAATAGTCCAGCGTTTCTTTACTTTTTGTCTCCTTAATAGCCGAATCGATTTTATGATATTGGACGGCTTTATCCCAGGCGTCGTTCAAATTCTTCAATGCTTTTTCCGAGGCTTTCTTAATGTCCTCTTCCGACCTTCTATCGAAACGTCCCCGTTTCGCCGTGGTGGGAAAATTCAGTATGACCGCCTTAAACCCAGCAAACATTTGATCCGGGGTGTACCCGTGCAGGTTAATGAGCGCCGCCGTGCCCGGGAATAACCCCCCGGAAGGCACTGCCAGGGAAGTGGTGACCCCACTTACACGCGTTACTGGGATGAGGGCAGAGTTTGGGTTGATCGCCGTAAGGGCATGAACTTGGGGGATCACCTCCCCTATCTCGCTGTAGTCCCGGGTCCTAGGGTCGGAATTAACCTCTACTAGCCCTAGCCGGGTCCCGCCATCGATCATACCAGGGTAAAGGATATGGCCGGAGCAGTCGATGGTCTCGGCCCCCTGGGGTATCGTCACGTTGGTCCCCACGGCGGTGATCTTCCCATCGCTGATCACAAGGGTACCATTTTGTATCGTTCCGTTGGTAATGGTCTCCAAGGTTGCGTTTGTTAAGGCAAACGTCCCTGTTTTTCCTTTTGCATTTTGTGCAAATGCAGGGGCTATGATCAAGACCAAAAGGGTAAGGGCAGTTAGTTTTATTATATTCTTCATGATCCCCAAATTACTCTTTAAATAAAAACTCTGTATCCTGCATGCACCGGTCTGTATCACTATCGGAAACCGCCAGCGTTACCTCGATCTTTTCTTCCGGGTCTACATAAATGCGCATGTCGTCTGCATCATTTTCACGGTCAAACCGCACCACCCCATCTACCAGTGTGTACATGGGAATAGCGTAGATGGAAAGCGGGTGATTTTTAAAGATAGCGACATCACCTTCTTTCCCGGTTTCTAACGAGCCTACGCGGTCTTCAATGCCGAGTTGGCGAGCTGGGTTGATCGTGATCATGGCCATGGCCTGATCATCGGATAGCCCGCCATATTTTTGTGTTTTGGCCGCTTCATGATAGAGGTGGCGGATCAGCTCACCGGAATCGGAATTAATGGAAGTGACCACCCCATTCTCCGTGAGGATCGCCGCGTTATAGGCAGTAGAATAATACACTTCAAACTTATAGGCCCACCAGTCCGAAAAAACAGAGGCCATAGCACCGAACTCCGCCAGCTCAGGGGCTACTTTAAAACCTTCGTTCACATGCTGGAACACTAACCGTTTGATACCAAAGTCACGACATACATTCATGAGCATGTAGATCTCATCCGATCGATAAGAATGGCAATGGATGATGATGTCACCGGCTAATACATCGGCCAAGGTTTTTAACCTCAGGTCGTACTTGGGAGGCATCCCTTTAAAGCCTTTCTGGTCTTTTTTAGCATTGTAGGTATCCCATGCTTGTTGGTATTCCCGGGCTTCTGAGAATGACCTGCGGAACACTTGTTCTACCCCCATGCGGGTTCGTGGAAGTATCTTGTTTCCCGAACCGTGTACCCTCGTAGGATTTTCTCCCAAGGCAAATTTTATGGTACGTGGAGCCCCGGCCATTTTTAGCTCGTCAGGGTCTACCGTACCATAGCGATGCTTAATGGTCTCGCATTGCCCACCGATAGCATTAGCCGAACCATGCATAGCATGTGAGATCGTAACCCCACCAGCCAATGCCCGGTAAATGGAGATATCCAAAGGGTTGACAGCATCACCGGTCCATACTTCGGAAGTCACCGGGCTGGTAGCCTCGTTAATGGCATCAAGGGCGATATGTGAATGGGCATCGATAATTCCCGGGGTGACGTACAAGCCAGTAGCGTCGATCACTTTGGTATCTTTAGGCGCTGAAAGCCCCCCTCCTATTTTACGGATCAAGCCATCCTTAATGTATACATCGGTATTTTCTTTAATTCCTTGTGTAACCGTAATCACCGTACCATTCTTGATCAGCACGCTTCCTTTCTGCTGTCCATAAAGGTTACCCACTAAGAAGAGTAAAACTATGGGTGCTACATTTTTGATCATTTTCATTTCTTTATTAGTTTTTACTACCCGGATCTTTCTGTCCTTCTATAGGAAAGGAACCAAAATTACTCACGGCCATTGTTCCTTCAAAAGCATCCCCATCCAAGGTCGCTGTAATCTCTATATTCAGCATATTCGCATCGATGGTGAGTGTGTAGGTGATGGTCATTTGCTCACCGTTTACAGAGATACCGGTTGCATTTACCGTTTGCCCATTAAAATTATTACTCACCATACCGGAATAGTTCCCTGGATCTCCTTGGATCACTATTTTCCCGGTTACTGTACCATTCGAGGTTTCCGTGGAATAAGACCACGTGCCAGCTACTGTTTTTTCTACCCTGGGTCTCCTTTCTTTCTTTTTCTCATAGGAGTAAAACTTCCCATCTACAAACACATATTTCACGTTCGACTTTTCGGCAAAGTAAGCTGTATCTGTGATCACAAGGTTGGCGATCTTACCTGGGTCTAACGTGCCGAGCGCTTGAGATACCCCTAGCAGCTCCGCGGGGTGCGTCGTCAATGCCGCCAATACATCATCTTCAGACATCCCGTATTCTAAGAGCTTGTGTAGGTTTGTTTTAAGGTCTGAATTTTTCGTACCCAGCGTAGAGAACCCAAACCTGGTACCGCTGTTTTTCAGCGTAGCAGGTTGCTGATAGTACTTCCTCTTCATTTCGAGCTTTCTTTTCTCTAATGCTTCTTTTTCAGGGTTCATTGTATCCGTCGAGTCTTTTTTGTCCTCTTCTATTTTCGGCATATCCAGTGATAGGAAAACCTTCGCCCCGGATGCCTTTATTTTATCAGTGAGGTCCCACCCTTGCTTAACTTCCGCCAATACCAGGGAAAAGTCAAGGTCGCGCTGCAAAGTGAGTACACGCTGTATGTCCAGTACTTTTTCCGCTAAGAACGTAACGGGCTGCTGCTTGTCAATAACAGGATAAAATGCTTCCTCTACCCGGTTCTGTCCCGGCCTTACCATACCGGGGGTATTTCCACTATAACGAGCCTGGTATTCTTTACTGTAAGAGGCTTTTCGGTATAGGTCACGATACTTGGCCATTACCCCAATGACGGTATTTGGATATATCCGCTGGGCACCTTTGAGCTGGGAGAAAAGCGAGACATTATCCCTGTAGATCATTTCGTCCCCCGTTTTCCCGGTGAGCAGTATAATGGCTCCCTGGCCGGGCAGCATCCCTCCATACGGCACAGTGTGTACCGTGGTAAAACCCACGCTGCGTAGCGCATCTACCGACTTTTCTTTTGGATCTAAAAGTGCGCGTACCTCGCGCTGGGGCTGGATACCGGCCAGCTCATCCGGTGGATTGCCAGGGTCTTTGATCTTACTGCGGTCGATGGGGTCATTTTTAGGCTTGGGTACCCCCGTATGCGAAAGGCCATCGATAAACCCGGGATACACATACATGGAGTCGGCTTTTACGATTTGAGCATCGGCCGGGATCGGCACACTCTTACCCACCGAGAGTATAAGCCCATCTTTAATAACGATGGTGCCCAGGTCGATCTTGCGCCCCGGTGCCTGGATAATATTGACATTTTGAATGGCATAGGTGCCTGACACGGGTGATAAGTCAACCTCCCGCGTTTGGCCCATAGCGGGTAGCGTTAGGAGCCAAAGCATCCCCATGAAGCACCAGTATAGCGATTGTTTAGGTTTTACCATTAATTAAACGTTAGTCGATGATCTCAAAAGTCTGTGAAGATAAAAAAAGGAACCTGTGTGGGAAAAGAGAGGAATATGTGAGCGGTAGTTAGACGCTGGAAGCCGGGAGCTAGGAGGCAGGAGTAACTCCTTCCTCCTATTTTCTAATCAAAAACTCTATACCTTTATGCCTTCTACTTATGGATCTACTACTTAGCGAAATAAAGAAATGTACGGAATGCGAAAAGTTCCTGGCATTGGGACCTCGACCGGTATTAGCCGCACACAAGGAGAGTAAAATTGTTATTATTGGCCAAGCGCCGGGGCTGGCGGTGCATAAGAGTGGCATTCCTTGGGATGACAAAAGCGGGGACAACCTGAGGAACTGGATGAATATCGAGAAACAGGACTTCTATGATGCCACCCATATCGGCATTTTACCCATGGGCTTTTGCTACCCGGGTAAGGGAAAATCCGGCGACCTGCCTCCCAGGCAGGAATGTGCTCCTTTATGGCACGACAAGGTATTGAGTAAAATGAAGCAAGTAAGGCTTACCCTACTCATTGGGAAGTATGCACAGGCGTATTATCTTCAAGATCAAGCCAAGAACTCCCTAACGGAAACTGTCAAAAACTTCGAGGAGTATTTACCGCACTACTTTGTGCTGCCGCATCCCTCTCCAAGAAATAATATTTGGCAGGCTAAAAATCCGTGGTTCAAAAAGGACTTGATCCCACAACTGCAGGAAAAAGTTCAAGAGATTTTGGGGGAATGATTGGCATGAAACTTTGGGGAACTACGGAATGGTACTTTGGCATTATAAGAAGAGCAATCCAACTTTTATTCGGCAGAAAGTCACCTCCTAACTCCTTGGACCACAATTGTTAATCAATCTTTAATTGATCACCATTATTTCTTTATTATCCTTTAAAAGCAGGATTTAACAATCACATAACTTTCCCCGATTTTAACGAGCCTCTTAAAGGTTTAATTTTAATTACATAATCTAAAAAAAGATCAATTTCGCATTGCTTTATCCTTAATAAACAGATAGAAGGATGATAGTCAATAAGTTATGATCTCCTCATCGAGCCAATCGGTACGGCTGCATCTGTGAATGTGATCCCTCCAGGATTACAAGGAATACTTGGCCCGGTAATTACTTATTGCAATGGATTCACTTCGAGGGAATTCGGTGCTGAATAACATTGATATCCCTGGGATCGTGATCAAAAGCTTTGGCCTATGCCATATGATGCAGAACATCCTTTATTCACCAAAATAATCTACCCATGAAAAAAAGATTTATTTATCCCCTAATCATTGTGTTACTAGCCTCACAAGGGTACGCACAAAATTGTGGTTGTGATGTAACCTATCAGCCTAGCCCGAACGCCGGAACTACCATTAGCGGTGTTTCACCGGGCTCTACCGTTTGCCTTACTGCCGGGCATTACCAGAGATTGTTTATTAGGGTCACCGGGACGGCTACAGACCCTATCCTTATCAAAAACTGCGGGGGCGAGGTGACCGTGGGTGATGGCACCGTTGCGGGAGGCGCGATCAAGTTATTCGATGCCAAATATGTAAAGCTTTTAGGCGATGGGGATGCTACCCGTACCTACGGTATTAGGATAGTGGAAACTCTTGCCGGAAATGCCGGGCTATTTATTCAAGGAAGCTCTTCCGACATAGAATTAGCCCATTTGGAGATCTTCAATACAGGTTTTGCCGGTATACAGGATAACCCGGGAAATCAAGGCGGATTCATCCGGAAGCACATACGCATCCACGACAATTACATCCATGATACGGAAGGGGAAGGTATTTATATTGGATCTACCTCCACCAATCCAATCGCCACAGAATTTCATGACTTGCATGTTTACAATAACCTGATCGAAGATACCGGGTGGGATGGCGTGCAAATTGCCCGTGCAACGCAAGGCACAAAATTCTATGGAAACGTAATTAGGCGAACCGGTTTGAGCGCACCGAATGCGGAACAAAAGAAAGGATTGCAGATCGGGAAGGCCACTTCCGGTGAATTTTACAACAACTGGATCGAAGAACCCGGCGCCGGGGGGCTGATCATTTTGGGCGATGACGTCATCTTCTACAACAATGTGATCATTGGAGGAGGAGTATTTTGCACCGAGCCTCTACCCGGTTTCAATTATACCCGGTATGCACTTTTTAACAACACATTCATAACCACGGAAGGAACCGTTTTCCAGACACGTAACGGGAAAGTGGAGAACTTATTTACGAATAACCTTGCGTACAACAATACGTCCGAAAGTCACTTGGTGGCCAGGTTAAATAATCCCTCCAGCCCGAATCCCATGCCTACGATCACGGCCTCTACCAATTTGCTTTCCTATGATACTTCCTCTTTAGCGCTGGTTGACTTGGGTGGCAAAAATTTTCGGCTGACCGCAGCATCCCCGGCGATCGATGCCGGCAGCGATGTAAGCCAGTATGGTATCGTAGAAGATTACGAAGGCACTCCCCGTCCTCAAAACCTAGCCTATGATATTGGAGCCTTTGAAACCCAATTACCTCCCCAGGATGTGTGGCTGGAAGCAGAATGTGGCATAGTGGGAAACAATTGGGAAACCCGTAGTGATACAAGTGCTTCCGAAGGATCATTTGTAGTCTACCCTGACCCCAACGGGATATTCAAAGAAGCTCCCCCGGCTGACCCCAATGATCAATTGGTCTACTCATTTACGGTTGTACAATCGGGAAACTATTATTTGCTGGCTCGCATTAGGGCTTTAAATGTGTCTTACAACTCTTTTTGGGTGCAAATAGATGATCAACCCTGGATCGAATGGTGGGAAGGCATGGCGTTAGGCAACCAGTTTATTTGGAACGAATTGCCCGGATCGGCCTTCTTCCTTTCAGCCGGGAGTCATACCATTACCTTTGCCAACCGTGAAAGAGGCACCGAACTTGATAAATTACTGGTTTCACCTTCTAACACATTGCCGGCCGATGTTGGGGATCCTGCCACAAATTGCAACACGAATGCCTCTTTAGCGGCTAGGGAAAGGCAGCCAGCAAATGAATCATTCAAAAGAGAGGTAAACGATTTTACTGTATATCCTAACCCAAGTGATCAGCACTTGATCATACGTTTTACACCCGGTGCTGCTATACCCAATGCATTGGTATTAACCGATCTTTCAGGGCGGGTTGTACAGGATATAGATACCCGTTCAATAAGAGGTAATCAACTCCAAATAAACACGGGAACGATAGGCTCGGGACTGTACTTGCTGCGTTCAATGGGCGATCAAACTCGTACGACCAGGATTTACATCCATCATTAAAACCATAGGGGCTACCTTAGAAGGGTCAGCCCCTATTTTTTCTAGTCTTGTTTTACCTAGTGTTAATTTAAATCTCAAATAACGTATCGGGTACAGATGGATATGTTTGAGGTATTGGAAGGTTCTCGATCAGTCGGCAATCGGCAAAGGGCAGTTGGCAAAAAAATAGAGGTTTGCCAACTACTTATAGCCAACTTCCGACTTTGAGAACGGGATGGAAAAATAGCTAACCGTCCAATTACACTTAACTTACCTACAATTGTTGGCCTTCTTTTTTGCAAACACCACAGAGGGTTACTATTAATATTTATTTATTATTCCCGGGTACACCACTGGCGCTACTTATGCCTCATAACCCTCAAACCTTCACAAAGAATAAAAATCGTTTTACTGCCAACTTAGGAGTTTTCTTTGCGACACTCTTTGCGTTCTTCACGGTTTAAAACCACTAGACTTTAAAAAGCAAGACACAAATCAACGATGTAATCGTTTGCATCAAACGAGCAATCACTCTCCACGCTTTTTTTGATACCTTCAAGGCGAAATAACCGCATATATCGACTATGAAATCAAAATTCCCACTCATTCTCTTTCTTCTAGCGGCTTGTGCCAGTCCTCAAAAAAAAGAAGAGCAGGCAACGGCCAAAGAAGAAAAAACGGCGAAACCCTTTACCTGGGAGAACGCCAACATATACTTTTTACTGACGGATCGATTCAACAATGGTGATCCTAATAACGACCAAATGTTTGACAGGAAAAACGACGGGGCAGTGCTGAGAAATTTTGAAGGGGGGGATATCAAAGGGATCACCGCTAAGATCAACGAAGGATATTTTGACGAATTGGGCATTACCGCCATCTGGCTTACCCCTTTTTGGGAACAAGTGCGGGGATTTACCGATGAGGGAACCGGTAAAACCTATGCCTACCATGGCTACTGGGCAAGGGATTGGACCGCGGTAGACCCTAACTATGGCACCTATGAAGACCTTAAAGAAATGGTGGAAACCGCCCATAAAAATGAGATCCGGGTGCTAATGGACGTAGTGGTCAACCATACAGGCCCGGTGACAACTATTGATGGACAGTGGCCCGACAGTTGGGTAAGGACCTCACCTACCTGTACCTTCGAAGATATCGAGACAACTACCAAGTGTACTTTGGTAGATAACCTACCCGACATTTACACCGAAAGTGATAGCCCGGTGGAATTGCCCGAATTTCTTGTGAATAAGTGGAAGGAAGAAGGACGCTATGAGCAAGAGATCAAAGAACTGGACGAGTTTTTCACCACTACGGGATTACCGAGGGCGCCCCGGTTTTACATCATGAAGTGGATCATCGATTATGTCCGGGAGCTTGGCATCGATGGCTTCCGGGTAGATACTGCCAAACATACGGAAGCAGAGATCTGGGAAGAGCTGAAAAAGCTGGCTTCAGCGGCCTTCGAAGACTGGAAAAAGGAAAACCCGGGTAGAAAGCTCGATGATCAACCTTTCTACATGACCGGCGAAGTCTATAACTACAGCATTTATGGCGGTCAACAATTTGACATGGGCAAAGGCGAAAAGGTTAACTTCTATGCGAGTGGTTTCAAGAGCCTGATCAATTTTTCCTTTAAACAAGATGCGAATAAAGAACCGGAAGAGATCTTCAGCTTTTATTCCGATATGCTCAACAATGGAGACTTAAAAGGATATTCTGTTGTCAATTATATCTCGTCACATGACGACGGTGGCCCTTATGATCTCAACCGTGAAAAAGTATTCGAGGCAGGCACAAAACTGTTACTGACACCCGGTGCTTCCCAAGTCTATTACGGGGATGAAACGGGCCGCCCACTGGTAGTGGAAGGAGCCAATGGCGACGCCAACCTCCGGTCATTTATGAACTGGGACGAACTGGAAAGCAATGCCGAGCGGAATGGGTATAACATTGGGGAGCTACGTGAGCATTGGGCTAAATTAGGCCGGTTCAAAAGGGATCATGTGGCCGTAGGTGCCGGGGTCCACGAAAAGATAAGTGATACTCCCTATACCTTTAAGAGAACTTATGATAAAGAGGGCATCAAAGATAAGGTAGTGGTGGCTATGAACACAGGAGGCGCCTCGCTGTCTGTCACCGTTGCCGGGATTTTTCCGGATGGCACAGAACTTAAAGATTATTATACCGGGCAATCCGTAACCGTGGAAAACGGGAACGCGACAGTCTCTAACCCGGGAATGTTAGTGCTTTTGGGAGAGTCTTGATCTTATCTAAAATTGGTATCCCTATCTTGACATTGAAGTTCGCTGGGTGTTCATAAACTAAAAAAGTTACTAGGTGTTTGACAAAGACCAAACTAGCTATATTATCCCTCATTCATAACGCAAATAAATACCAAAACGATGGATCAGCTACCACTCTACCAAGTCGATGCTTTTACGGATAAATTGTTCAAAGGTAACCCCGCGGCGGTCTGTCCGCTGGAAGCTTGGCTGCCCGACAGCCTCATGCAGGACATTGCCGCTGAAAACAACTTGGCTGAGACGGCCTTTTTTGTGAAGACCGGCGACCAGTTCGAGCTGAGATGGTTTACACCACTCGTCGAGGTAGACCTTTGCGGCCATGCTACGTTGGCCGCCGCCCATGTTCTTTACGAGCACCTGGATTATGACGCGGCGAGTATTGCCTTTCAATCCAAGAATAGCGGGCTGCTTACCGTCTCCAAAAATAACGGGGCATTGATACTGGATTTTCCGGCCGATGAGCTTGCGCCATGCCAGGCCCCCGGCCTTTTGCAAGAGTCCTTGGGAGTAGAAATACTGGAATGTGCAAAAGGGAAAACGGATTATTTGGTAAGGGTTGAAGACCAAGATGCCCTGGACAGCATTAGCCCGGATTTCAGAACGCTGAGCACCTTGCGCGTACGAGGCGTTATCGTTACCTGCCCGGGGGAAACATATGATTTCGCATCACGTTTTTTTGCCCCGGCATCCGGAGTGGACGAAGACCCGGTGACAGGATCCGCCCACACCACGTTGGTCCCCTACTGGGCCAATGAAACAGGCAAAACCGTATTCACAGCCCAGCAACGATCCAAGCGAGAAGGAATATTGCAATGCCGGTTAGAGGCAGACCGGGTAAAAATATCAGGGAAGGCAAGAACCTACCTGGCCGGGCACATCCATATAGAAACACAACACGATGAATGATCTAATAAAACCTACCATAAAACAATACCTTATCTTTTTTATAGCTGTCATGAGCGCCATAAGTTCCCAAAGCCAAGCCCAATACGATCCCGGTGAAAGATTACAGGGCTACTCCACGCAGCACTCCGTTACCTTTATTTTTGACGAATCAGTCTACCAAGTAACCGAGGTAGATCGGGTGGTAGTGACCGGGTCCTTCTCGGGTTGGGATTTCTCCATGGACGATCCTTCAAGAACATTAACACGAGAAGGTGAAGGCTTATGGACTTTGACTTTGCAGAACCCAAACTACAACACCGTACCCCCGTCCGCAGAGTTTAAATTCAGGATCAACCAGGGCAAATGGCTGGATCCACCGGCAAAGGCCACGAATGTCAAAGGCAGCAACTTGGTTTTTTTGATGGGTGTAAAACCTCCCGGGTTAAAAGCAGAGCTCCATGACTCACGGAGCATCTGGGCAGAGGTGACCGGTATTGACCGGCCTTTGGAAAAGAACGCCTATAAGCTGATGAATGCTACAGGCGAGGAAGTAGAGATCGAGGCAATATTGCCCAACACAGACACAAAAACCTTGATCAAACCCGCCGGTGAGATCGATATTAACAGGGTATACACGCTCCAAATCCCCAGCCACAACCTGGAAGCCGTTTGCTCTTACGATGGGTGGTTCCGCCAGTTATATTCTAACAAAGAATTAGGCGCTAACATCATTAAAGACGGCAAAGAAACCGTGTTCCGCATCTTTTCTCCCCGGGCTGACTTGGTAAAATTGTATTTGTACCAGCGCGCAAAAGATAAAAAAGCTTTCCAAGTCATCGACATGACTAAGGACCAGGACGGCGTGTGGGAAGCTTACTTTGATCAAAACCTAAAAGGAGTGTACTACGATTTTACAGTACACGGTCCTGATGAGCCCGGCAACCATTTTTACGAAACTACCCCTGTACACATCAGTGATCCCTACGCCCGCGTAAGTGACGATACCTGGGGAAAATGCCGGGTATGGACCAAAACTACTCCTGCCATTCCCTTGGAAAACGGCATTCCCAAAATGGAAGATGTGATCGCTTATGAAGTCCACGTGCAAGACTTTACGGATCTGTTACCCGTCAGCGATGATTTGAAAGGCACCTTCCCGGCAATGATAGAGCCCGGCCTGGAAAATAAAAAAGGGCAAAAAGTTGGGTTCGATTATTTATTGGACCTAGGGATCAATACGGTACACCTTATGCCCGTACAAGAATTTCTGCATTATCCAGACTCCATTTGGAAAGCCTCTTTTAAAGATGATCCCTATATGATCGAACAGGGGATCAACGAAGAAAACTACCAGTGGGGCTATCGCACCTCCCATTGTTTTGCCATTGAGTCACGGTTCCGCCAAAAAGGCACGGAGCCGGGCACGGAACGGAATCAATTCCGTGATTTGGTGCAAGCTTTCCATGATAAAGGAATCGCGGTGATCATCGACATTGTACCCAATCATACCGCGGAAAATATGGACGGGCAAAATTGGTTTTTCCATTTCAATGTATTGGACAAGATCTACTACTACCGCACCAAGGACCTGGAGCACATCGGTGAATACGGCAACGAAGTGAAAACGGAAAATCGACCCATGGTACAGCGCTGGCTGATCGACCAATGCGTCCAGCTTATTGAAGAGTTTGGCATCGACGGTTTCAGGATCGATCTGGCCGGCCAAATTGATCAGCAGACACTCATTGCGCTCAAAAAAGCCATTGGGGAAGAAAAGATCGTTTACGGAGAGCCATGGATCGCAAGCAACGACCCCGAGTACGAAGCTAACCCGGCTTGGGACTGGTACAAGGAAGATTCGCCGATCACCTTTTTCCAAGATGAGGGCAGGAACGCTCTCAAAGGCCCTGTTTTTGATATCGCTAGCAAAGAAAAAGATCGTGGTTATGCCGGGGGGTTAGGAGAACTTCGGGAGGATGTAAAGAAAGCATTGAGCAATACCTTTAAAGAGGATAAGACCACCATTAGCGGCATCAGCTACCTGGACATCCACGATAACTGGGCCCTGGCAGACCAGCTATCCAATAACCCCGAATGGGATGGACGCACCGGGGCGGATGAAGAGCGTATCAAGCTGGCGGCAGTTATGCTCTACACCTCTATGGGACCCATTGTACTTCACGGAGGTACCGAAATCATGCGTAGCAAAGCATTGGGACCACTTAAAGAGGTAGAAAAAGAAACTGTGGATGGTGTTAAAATTTACATACATGGCAAGCGCGACACCTATAACATGCGTAAGGCCAATCACTTCCTTTGGGACAACGTGGGCAAGACCAAAAAGGAGGCGCCCCTGGATTACAAGAGTATGTACGAGTTTTGGCGGGGCCTGAACACCTTCAGGAAAAGTACCCATGCTGATGTGTTTAAAGTAAGCGGACCTACTCCCAAGGATCATTACCAGTGGATAGAACCTGTAAATGAGCATTTACTCGGTTATGTTGTAGGGAATAAAGTGCTGGTCATGATGAATGTTTCAGACCAGACCCTCGCCTTCGAGCAGATAAAGATACCGGTAGGGAAGTGGAAACTGGTCGGGAACAATAGCGGCATAAACATCACTAAGGGGATCAAGGATAGCGCCACATTCAAAAAACTCGCTGCCGGGCGGCAAATGGACATTACCCTGCCCCCGGCTTCTTTTAAAATGTGGATTAGGGAGTGATGGAGAGGGTGTTAAGGGTGGGTTTATGACTATTCTTAAACCAGGTAGACCAATTTACCCGACACTTTCATTATCGGGCTGTTAAGTTTTAATGCTTAATATCCGGTAAAAGAAATTTAAAAGTGCTTGGCGCAGGTTCGGAGAACCTGTCTATGGATAAGCACGGGTTTGGAAAACCCGCGCTAGTGAGTAGCTAGTGAAGCAAAGTTTTCCAAACCTAAGCCGGTGAACAGCCAGTAAACGAAACTTGTCTTAGAAAGGTCCTGTAAAAACAGGAGGCCTAGCCGATAACTAATTGCGAATAACCTCGAATACGATTTATCTTTTTATTTTAGGCAAGAATAAATCGCAACCTTATGACCACATACCGATCCGACCTGGAGATCGCCCAGTCGACCAGGCTTCGTCATATTAAAGAGATTGCCCAAGAAGTTGACATCTCCGAAGATCAACTGGAAATGTATGGCAATTACAAAGCTAAACTTCCCTTGGAGCTGGTCAATGAAAAAAAGGTGAGCAAGGCCCACCTGGTCTTGGTTACGGCCATGACGCCTACTCCTGCTGGCGAAGGCAAAACGACCACCTCCATCGGCTTGGCCGAAGGGTTGAATAAGCTCGGTAAGAAAACTACCGTAGTGCTAAGAGAGCCATCGTTGGGTCCTGTTTTCGGTGTGAAAGGAGGAGCCGCGGGGGGTGGGCATTCGCAAGTGGTGCCTATGGAGGATATCAACCTGCATTTTACCGGGGATTTTGCCGCTGTAGAAAAGGCGAATAACCTGCTGGCGGCGTTGATCGACAATAATGTACAAACTGCTAAAAACAATTTAGGCATTGATCCTAGAACCGTAGAATGGAAGCGGGTAATGGACATGAATGACCGGGCACTGCGGAACATCGTTTCTGGTATGGGCGGCAAACCCGGCGGGATGATGCGTGAAACTGGTTTTGATATTACCGCCGCTTCGGAGATCATGGCCATACTCTGCTTAGCACAGGACATGGATGATCTTAAAGAAAAGATCGGGAATATTTACATCGGTGATACCTTTGAAGGGCAGGCCATTTTTGCGAGAGACTTAAAGGCACAGGGTGCTATGGCAGCCTTACTCAAAGATGCCATTAAACCCAACTTAGTGCAGACTTTAGAGGGGAACCCTGCTATCATCCATGGAGGGCCTTTTGCTAACATCGCACAGGGAACTAACTCGGTCATTGCCACCAAAATGGGGATGTCACTCACGGATTACGTCGTGACCGAAGCCGGTTTCGGCGCTGACCTCGGCGCTGAAAAGTTTTTGAATATTAAGTGTGGCTATTCCGGTTTATCTCCTAAAGCCATCGTGCTGGTCACCACCATCCGTGCTTTGAAATACCATGGCGGGCAGGCCTTAGCCAGCCTGAAAGCACCTAACACCGTGGCCTTGGTCAGGGGGCTGGCAAATTTGGAAAAGCATATCGAAAACACTAAGATCTATGGCCTCCCTACCGTAGTTTCTGTCAATAAGTTTGTCAGTGATACCGATGATGAGATCGCTATCGTGACACAACGATGCGCAGAGCTTGGAGTAAGGGTAGCCGTGAGTGAAGGCTGGGAAAAAGGGGGAGCAGGCACTACGGACCTTGCAGAGCAGGTGGTAGAGGCGGTACAAAGCAATAAGAGCAAGTATAAGCCTGTGTATGACTGGAACTGGACCGTAAAAGAAAAGATAGAAGCTGTAGCCCGGAAGATCTACGGGGCAAGGAATGTAGAGTTCCTTCCCAAAGCCAAGCAAAACCTCAAAAAGATCGAGCGGATCGGGTTGAGCAAAAAACCCGTCTGCATTGCCAAAACGCAAAACTCTCTAAGCGATGATCCAAAATGGCTCGGGCGACCTGAAAATTTCACCCTGACGGTAAGAGAGATAGAAATAGCGGCAGGCGCTGGGTTTTCCATCCCCATCACGGGCAACATGCTACGCATGCCCGGCCTGCCTGCAACCCCGGCCGCCGAAGGGATGGACATCGATAATGATGGCAAAATTACCGGACTGTCATAATGCTACGGGGTAATTTTAACCTCGACTCGATTTAAAATCATAGCAGTCTAGTGTCGTGTCAAGCCTCAAATGGCGGGTAAGGTGGTCGTAGATTTTGTGGGAGGTCAAGGCGCAAAAAACGAGCATAGCCATAGCTACGTAAGT
>JANQLQ010000191.1 GCA_028280565.1 Fulvivirga sp. | reverse complement strand
GTTGCTGGCGCCCTTTTCTTTTGTTTCGTTTTCTTTTGGGCGCGCAAAAGAAAATGAAAACTGGACTTAGAACCTCAAAATCCCGCTTAAACTGCGCATTGCGAGGCTGGCATTACCCGAAATATCTTAAAAGATAGTTTAAATTGCCAAAATTAAACGTTCTACTATCAAAGCTAATTTTCAAGGACACCCTATTTTTTCAGTCCTGTGCTCAAAATCGGCAGCCAGCAATAAACCATCGGCTACTCCCCATTTTGCCTACTGCCCTTTTCCTAGTTGCCAAGTGCCGACTTGTCGAAAACTCCTCAACGGGTAAATGTTAAATATACTCCATCATCTTACATCGCTATAATATGGACTCGATTAAAAAATAACCGCCATTCCCGCGCCAGTGGTTGTGAGAGGGCTCATTGGGAGAGCCGGCATCTGCTGTATCGTAAAACGGAAACTACTACCCCGTTCAAATACCGTGAAAGTATTCAAAACCTCGTTTTAAGCCTAGGTTACCATGATTTTAAATCGAACAGAGATCTATACGTCAATTGAGACTTAACTTAAGGCCTGCCCCCCATTCATTAATAATACCATACAGGATTTCTACGCCTTAAATATTTTCGAATATTCATTACAAAGGCCAACGCCAGGTAGACAATTATAGGAGAACCGAAGGTAATGAAGGAAGCATAAATAAAAAACAAACGTATGGCCGAAGTAGCTACTCCCAACTTCTCCCCAAGGTGGCTACAAACCCCAAAAGCATACTTTTCTATAAAAACCTGTAATCTTTTCATGTTCAGCGCTAAGTAACAAATATACGTGCAATTCATCAACAATTCAAGGTAATTCAACGGGCATATTAAAGGTCTTAACGACAAATATGCGCCTTCACAAATATGGAGGCCATAATATCCGTTTGGAGCTAGTTGATTCTGATTTTTTTACTATTATTGCATTTGATATTTAATAACCGACGAATTAAACGTAAAAAATCAACCAAGTCATTAAATGTAAATCCGATGAGAAAATTATTCTACGCTATCGCCTTGTTTGCGGTGTTCACACTTTCAGGGTGCGCCCTCAATCAAATGGTGAAAATGGCGGAGCAGCAAAACTTGACTGTATCACCCAATCCTTTGGAAGTACACGCCGATACAGTTTCATTTGAAATGTCAGCTAACCTTCCTGTTAAAATGTTAAAAAAGGGTAAGATCTACACCCTTAACACTTTCTATAAATATGGCGACAATGAAACAGCGCTGGAGCCCATCCAATTTAAAGCGGATGACTATCCCAACGCTTCTACTGAACAGCCTAAAGCAAGCAAAGAATATAGTTTTGCCTATGCTCCCGCAATGAAAAGCGGGATGTTGGAAGTACAAGGTGTTGCTTCTGACCCTAAAAATGGCAAATCAAAAGAATCGGAAAGACTAGGTGTTGCCCCAGGTATCATTGCTACTTCTAAATTAGTAGAGCCTGTATTTTTTGGCGCTTATGCGGATCATGGATATAACAACCAAGAAGAGTTAGTCCCTGTAAAGGTTAATTTCTACTTTGATCAAGGTAGATCTGTGTTGAAATATTCGGAAAGAAGAAGTTCTCGAGGACAGCAGTTGGATGCCTTTATCGCTGAAAAGAACGTGACCAGGACGGTCACAATCACAGGTACTCACTCTCCTGAAGGTGCTGAAAGGATCAATAGCCGCTTGGCTAAAGACAGGGCTACCGCCATCGAAAACTTCTACCAGCGGCAAATGAAGAAGTACGATTATGCCGGGATGGCAGATTCTATCAACTTCATCACCAAAGATGTAGTGGAAGATTGGAACGTGTTCAAAGATTCTTTGGCCGCTTACGAAGGCATCTCTTCCGAAGAAAAATCTGCTTATTTAGATATCGTCAATGGCCCAGGATCATACGAGGATAAAGAAGATAAATTGCAAGCATTGCCTACTTATAAGAAAGTGTTCCGAGAATTGTATCCCAAATTGAGGGTTGCTAAAACGGAAATACTAAAAGTAAAAGAAAAGAAAAGCGATGCAGAAATATCTGTATTAGCAAAGCAGATCGCCAATGGTTCTACATCTGCAGATACGCTGTCAGAGGAAGAGTTGATGTACGGCGCTACGCTTACTCCTTCCCTATCTGAAAAAGAAGCGATCTTCCAGGCAGCCACAAAGAAAAGTGGTAGCTGGACTGCGCACAACAACCTAGGAGCGGTTTACATCAGGATGGCTTCAGAAGGCAATGCTGAGAGCAATTCTGACAAGGCATTAGCACAATTAGAAATAGCGGCCAACAAAAATGCTGCTCCTGAAGTACATGCTAACCTTGCTTCTGTACATCTTATGAAAGGCAACCCTTACAAAGCATACGAGCATGTGACTAAAGCCTCTGGCCTGTCAGGAGAGACCCTTCAAGGTGTGAACGGGGTGAAAGGTGCTTTGGAAATAATGCTTGCCAAGTACGGTGATGCCGTTAGGTCAACTTCTGGATCTACCGACAATGCTGTGAATCTTTTCAATAAGGGATTGGCCCAAGTATTGAATAAAGATTATCAAAACGCGATCTCTTCTTTCGAGGAGGCTGCTTCTAAAGACAGTAACATGGGCATTGCCCACTATGGAGCTGCTATTGCAAGTGCACGTTTAGGCAACGAATCAAATGTGATCAGCCACTTGACCGAAGCAGTGAAAGCTACTCCTTCTCTGAAGGAAGATGCTTTGGAAGATCTAGAGTTTGCTGCCTTCGTATCCAACGAAGCATTCAGAAATGCCCTGAGATAATTTAATAAAAGATCATAAAATAAAAGCGACCCGTGGTACCACGGGGCGCATTTATTTTATGTTCTTTTTTGTGGTTAAATATCTGCGTACTATTTTTACGCCCTGTAAAAAAAACGGATGTCATGAGAGAAATTCAGTTCAGACAAGCACTTGGTGAAGCCATGAGCGAAGAAATGCGAAGAGATGAAAAAGTATTCCTTATGGGAGAAGAAGTGGCTGAATACAATGGAGCCTATAAGGTAAGCCAAGGCATGCTGGATGAGTTCGGTCAGGAACGCGTGATCGATACCCCCATTGCTGAGTTGGGTTTTGCAGGAGTGGGTGTTGGAGCTGCCATGAACGGCCTGAGGCCCATCATTGAGTTTATGACTTTTAACTTCTCTTTGGTGGCTATAGACCAGGTAATCAATGGAGCCGCTAAAATGATGTCTATGTCCGGGGGGCAATTTAATATACCCATGGTCTTTAGAGGACCTACCGGGAATGCGGGTATGCTCAGTTCCCAACACTCGCAAAATTTTGAAAGCTGGTATGCGAATACACCCGGCTTAAAAGTAGTAGTACCCTGTAATCCTTACGATGCAAAAGGCTTGTTAAAATCTTCCATCCGCGACGATGACCCAGTGATTTTCATGGAATCTGAAGTCATGTATGGTGATAAAGGAGAAGTACCAGAAGGAGAATACCTTATCCCTTTAGGATCAGCAGAAGTCAAAAAAGAAGGGACTGATGTTACCCTGGTCTCCTTTGGTAAATTTATGAAAGTGGCCTTGCAGACCGCTGAAGAGGCTGCAAAAGATAATATCAGCGTAGAAGTCATTGATTTAAGGTCGGTCAGGCCTATTGACTATGATACTGTAGTACAATCCGTGAAGAAGACTAATAGGTTGGTGATCATCGAAGAGGCTTGGCCTTTGGCAGCCATTAGTTCAGAGATCACCTATCATGTTCAAAAGCATGCTTTTGACTATTTGGATGCCCCTGTGCAAAGGATCAATAGCTTGGATGTACCTCTGCCTTATGCACCTACATTGATCGAAGCCATTCTTCCAAATGTAAAACGGTCACTGGAGGCTATAAAAGCAGTTTCGTACGTTTAATCGTTACATTTCCTTCTCCCGAACTGTAAACAAGTCGAAAGAAAGATCATCTGCCTGTCTTTGAGGCTTTTCAACGGCCTCAAAGTTGGTTAGTCCAGGGATTTCCATTTTATTTTTTAAAGTCCCAGATATAAGTATGGGGAGATCCAGTTCGCCACAGATCTTTTCTATGCGAGCAGTTTCATAGAGGGGCTCACCGTGGAAAACGATTTGACTCTTCACATCCCCAATCTCACCATGGACCACTGCACCGCAATGCAAACTGACCCTGAATGCCGGTACAAACTGGTATCGATCAAAGTACCTTTCTCGCAAGGCCGAGAGTGAAGCTTTGATCCCTAAATACGTACGGATACAACGTGCATTCTCTACTTTGTTTCCCAACTTCCAAGTGATTGTCACTTGATCACCCACATACCGGTAAATGCTCCCTTCGCCCTCTAAAACACTCGCCGCAATGTCAAAAAAGAAATCATTTAATAGCCGGTAATACCTAAAAGCCCCAAGCTTTTCGGCTATCGACGTAGAAGACTTAATATCAACGAACATAAATATCCGTTCCTCCTCCATCGGGGAATGGTACCTGCCCGTAATAAAATTGTATATTATTTCCTGCCCGAGCTTTCTACTCATGTATTTTGTAAAAATGATCAACCCTGCCATAACCATGGAGTATACGAGTATGATCTTAAAATCACCATAGACCACAAAATCCATAAAAACGACATTCCGCAGGTAAGAGAAAAAGGGTTGATTATAATAAATGCTTTCATTAAAGCCTTTGATACCGACGATCAAAAAACAAAAAAGAAAGGCATACAAGATCGTCTTAGTTCCTACGAGCCAAGGAAAAGCTAATCCCCGTTTCTTTGGGGTAAGCACGTATTCCTCGATCATTCCCAGTAAAAAACCCGCCGCCATGCCAATGGAAAGACCATTGATCAAGGGCAATGGTGTGCTAAGGTCATCCGCAAAAATTGGATACACCAAGCCCAGCACGCTTCCAACGAGCATGACCAACAAGACATTTTTGTTTTTATTTGGACGTTTCATCCTTAAGATGCAGGTAATTCTACCTCTTCTAAACTGAATAAATGGGTATCAGACCGCTTGCCACGCAATACCTGGGAATCACAATCGACCCACTGAAAAATCGAGGGGAGCGTGGTATTTGATCGTACTTCTCCCGAAACTAAAATCGGTTTACTAAGCGAGTGACACAGGGCCAGCATGCGTGAAGCCGTGTTCATAACGTCACCGTAAAAAGCGATCTCACTTTTGATCTCTCCAATCTCTCCCTGTACTACTTCACCTGCATGGATCGCAGCATAAAAAACAGGGAACGCCTCGTATTTCGAATACATTTCCTGTTTTATTCCCTCAAAATGATGGTGTATCGCGTAAAAAAGCCTCAAGCAATGTGCATTTTTATACCCTTTACTTTTCGACCAGTAAACCACAATTTCATCTTCAACATAATGATGAATAATCCCATAATGAGCCAAGATCACAGGTGTAATTCGATAACTGACCTCTTTAAGAAGCTCATGAAAGTTCAATCTCCCGATCTTCTTTATGACCTGGTCTGAATTATGGATCTGTAGGAACATGAAGATCTTTTCATCTACCACGGGCTGATAAAACCTTCCCGTAACAAAGTTCAGGAACATTCCTTGTCCCATCTTCCGGCTAAGCTGGTAGGTAAAACTAGCGACAAAGGCCAATGCCAAGGTGTAGATTATAACTAAGTCGAAGTCTTCATGAAGCAAGTAATTTTGAAACTCATCGCTATAAAATGCTGCCTTTACCGATAAGTTGAACCTGTAGACCCTGGAAAGCAAGAACACCGAGAATATCAAAAGAGGTATGACCGTGGCATAAAGTAGCGTACGTAACAATAGTATCTTGTAGAACTTCAAAAACCTCATTTGGCCCGGCAATAGCACTAATTCAACCCAAGCAATGAAGACAGCTACCAGGATGCCGATAATAAAACCATTGATGTAGGGGAACCATGATCCAAAACCATCGGAAAACAAAGCGTAGAAAGGCCCTAAAAATGCTCCTGCACCAATAATATAGCTGGCTACTGCCAATTTTTTCCGTTGGTATATAGATAAAGCCACTCTTGAACAATTTATAACCTATGTGCCTGGTTTAACCGATAGGGGTACAATAGGAACCGGCCGAAAGCATCAAAACGATTTCATGAGATACATACAACTTGTATCCACCAAAAACTACAGTCTTGGGGACAATGCTTATTTCACTAGTAGGAGTATTTCTAGTGAATACGGGTCTCGTCCAGGTTTTTGTCACAGTTACGGCCGTCTCTCAAAACCTCGCTTCAATTACGTCTCTTATCGATGCATGGACTTTAACAAATACAGGGCCAAAGTTTAGAGCTAGTCGCATCAAGGATCAATGAAGAGGCAGGAGAACTACCGCCTGCTAACATCAACCTAAGAACAATATAGTCATTTTTTACTTGGAGCACCATTCGCGCAGTGAAAGGTACTCGGCCCGGCATAGCATCGCTTGCGGCCTTTGGTGTAAAAGTGCTGGTACTTAAAATATGCTTTCCGTAAGATTACGTCACCAAAACCACTATTATCATGAATAAACTTTTTTTGTGCGCTTGGGCTTTAATGTTTTCTCTCAATTCATTTTCCCAATCAAGCCCGGGGTACCAGCTTCCCCCGCAAGAAATCGCTGACCTCGTCGATGCCCCTCAAACACCTGCGGTATCATTCAACGGTTCCGGGGAATGGATGCTGCTCATGAAGCGCCCGGGATACAAATCGATAGAAGAACTGTCACAGCCCGAACTAAGGCTGGCAGGCGTACGATTAAATCCAAAGACCAATGGCTCGAGCCGGTCTAGCAGTTATGTAGGCTTAGAGGCTATCCGGACCAATACAGGGGAGTCATTACCGATTAAAGGGCTTCCCGGGAATCCCCTCATTCAAAATGTAAAATGGTCGCCCGATGGCCTTAAGGTGGCATTTACCCACCAGCGTAGCAATGGGTTGGAGCTATGGACACTTGATTTATCTACAGGCACCACTGAACGGCTCACACCCCCCATTCTTAACGATGCTTTAGGAGGCGTCCCTTTTGATTGGATGGCCGACAGCGAGACGATCCTATACAAATCCCTTATAGAAAACAGGAGGGCCACGCCTGTCGAGCCCTTGACCCCGAAAGGTCCTGTCATCCAAGAAACTACGGGGCAAAAGGCTCCTGTACGTACCTATCAAGACTTGCTACAAAATGCTTACGATGAGGAGCTCTTCGAGTATTACATGACTTCACAATTATTTACCGTAAACATTAATAGTAAAGCAAAGTCTAAATTTGGCGAACCGGGCATGATCAACCAAGTATCTGCCTCTCCTAATGGAGCGTATGTTTTCCTGAATTACATTGAGAGACCCTTTTCCTATATCGTACCTTTTTACCGGTTCCCACAAAAAAATGTGGTCGTTGACAAAAACGGTAACCTGGTAAAGCTGGTAGCAGAAATCCCGCTTGCAGAAAACATTCCCAAAGGATTCGGGGCCGTTCGAAAGGGGCCAAGGAATTTTGAGTGGAGAAAAGACCAACCTGCCGAACTCTATTGGGTGGAGGCCCTTGATGACGGTGACCCCGCCAAAAAAGTAGCGCACAGGGACCAATTATTCTTTTTACAAGCCCCCTTTTCCGGTAGTAAAAAAGCGGGGGTTAAGTTTAAATTACGCTATAGAGGCATCACTTGGGGCACAGATAACATGGCCATCAGCTACGAGTGGTGGTGGAGTTCCAGGCAAATGATCACCAGCCGATTCGATCCCTCCGATGCTGCTTCTAAAAAGGTCTTATTTGACAGGTCCTTTGAAGATAGGTATAATGATCCCGGCACGTTTCAAACAGCCGCTAATTCTTACGGGGAACAAGTGTTACTCATTGAGGACAAGGGAAGGTCTTTATTTCTCATCGGGACTGGGGCTTCTCCAGAAGGCAATCGCCCGTTTTTGAGAAAATTTGACCTAAAATCGAACCAGGCCACAACACTCTTTCGATCTGAAGCCCCTTATTACGAATACCCCATAAAAGTATTGAATGCAAAAAAAGGATCGCTGGTCACACGCCGGGAATCCAAGGAACAGCCCCCGAATTATTTTTCAAGGGACCTCAAGAAAAAAAGCATCAAAGCATTGACATCATTTTCACATCCCTATAAGCGCCTGGAAGAAATCGAGAAGCAGGTGGTAAAATATAAGCGTAAGGACGGTGTAGAGCTAAAAGGTGACCTGTACCTGCCGGTAGGTTATAAGAAAGAAGACGGTCCTTTGCCTGTATTAATGTGGGCCTACCCTAGCGAGTTCAAGAGCGCCAACGCAGCAAGCCAAGTGGAAGGATCGCCCTATGAATTTATCCGGCTAGGCTGGTATTCACCACTTTATTTTTTGACACGCGGCTATGCTATTTTCGACGATCCCAGTATGCCCGTTATAGGTGAAGGGGAAAAAGAACCTAATGACACATTCCGACAGCAGTTGGTCATGAATGCAGAAGCTGCCATCGATAAGCTAGTGGAAATGGGCATCGCCGATCGGGCACGATGTGCCATAGGCGGGCACTCCTACGGGGCCTTTATGACCGCCAACCTACTCGCCCATTCGGACTTGTTCGCAGCAGGTATCGCCCGCAGTGGCGCCTACAATCGAACGCTTACACCGTTTGGTTTCCAAGCCGAGGAACGAACCTACTGGGAAGCCCCCGAAGTTTACTACACGATGTCGCCTTTTATGCACGCCGATAAGATCAATGAACCGATGCTGATGATCCACGGGGAGGCCGACAATAACTCGGGTACATTCCCCGTACAAAGCGAAAGGATGTTTGCCGCCATCAAAGGTCTAGGAGGACAGGCCCGGCTGGTAATGTTACCACATGAAAGCCATGGCTACCGGGCCAGGGAGTCTATCATGCATATGCTCTGGGAAATGGACCAGTTGCTCGAGAAATATGTAAAAAATAAGGACACTGGCTCACCGGCAGTAAATACCCAATTACAAAAAGAGTAAAGAACACTATTGGACGGACTTAAGATACAACAATTGGCCTGATGGTAGGCCCAGGGTAGCGGGACAACACGCAGAAGGCATTGTGTAAAGCAAAAAAACTACGTTTATAATTTAAAAGGTGGTGATAAATGCCTGCCCCTCTATCAAACCGTGGCGAAAACAATTGCCCCCATCTGCTGTTGATTGAAACAGCAGACCATAAAAAATTGGTATTTCCCACCTATGAAACTGACGATTACAACACCCGTTAAGGCAAACTACTTAGACATCAAAGAAAACTTTAACGAACAGCTATTCATAAAACTCAGTCCCCCCTTTCCACCGGTACGTTTACTTCGCTTTGATGGGTGCCAAAAAGGAGATATTGTAAGCCTTGAATTGAATTTTATCTTCTTCAGGCAGGCTTGGACCAGCGTGATCACGATGGACAACACGGATAAAGGTACTTTCGAATTTGTAGATGAAGGGACACAGCTACCTTTTTTCCTGTCATCATGGAGGCATCATCATAAGATCAAACGGGTCAGTGATGAAGAAAGTGAGATCATCGATGATATTGAATTCACCTCCCCGGCTAAGCTTTTGGACTATCTCTTATTCCCTTCTTTATGGCTACAATTTAGCTACAGGAAGCCCATCTACAGGAAGGTACTCGGAAGTAGATAATATTTCTTATCTTCAAGGATTGCCCAGTGAAAAAAATCGTTAAAAATGAAGATACCCTTTGAGAAAGTGCGCAACATATACGGGGAGCGGTTGGAAGAAATGCCGAACAGGGCAAACCAGCAACCCATGGAAGATCTCGAAGAAATTATGTCTTATAATAGGGCTAAAAATGAAAAGAACAAAAAGGGTTTAGTAGTATTCAATACCTTGATCGTACTATCCGTAGGCGTTTTTATTGTTATGCTCTTTCTTTACCTGTCAGGTAAGTTCACTAGCTTCTTTTAGGGTATCGTTGAAAATCCAAGTGGCGCATAGAGGGGAGACCTCCAAGAACAGCACGACACATTTGAGGGTTGTGGGTAAGCGGCTAATAGGGACTGGAAAGCGCGTTTAGCAGGAAAAATGGGCTTGGTTGCTGGTGTTCTTTTGTTTCGTTTTTCTTTCCCCGAAGGGATGCCTATGGCATGGGCGGCAAAAGAAAATGAAAACTGGACTTAGAACTCCATAATCCGGCTTAAACTGCTCATTGCGAGGTTCCCACTACCCGAAACACCTTAAAAAGGTAGCCTGATTTACCAAAACGTTTTATTATCAAAGCTAATTTTCGAGGACGCCCTCTTCCAGGTCTTATCTCCCAAAAGGATTTAAAGCAGCTAACCCTCTCTTACCTCCTCCCATCTTATTCATCGTTTTCATGAATTTCTTCATGTCCCCGAACTGCTTAATGAGATTATTTACCTGCTGTACAGAAGTGCCGCTCCCTACCGCTATTCGTTTCCTTCGGCTGCCATTAAGGATCTCCGGTTTTTCCCGTTCCTCGTTCGTCATCGACCTGATGATCGCTTCTATAGGCTTGAAAGAATCGTCGTCAACATCAATATCTTTTAAAGCTTTTCCCATACCCGGGATCATGCCCATGAGGTCTTTGATATTCCCCATTTTCTTGATCTGCTCGAGTTGACTCAAGAAATCGTTAAAATCAAACTGGTTCTTTCGTATTTTCTTGTTGAGCCGCCGGGCCTCTTCTTCGTCAAAATTTTGCTGGGCTTTCTCTACCAAAGAGACCACATCGCCCATACCCAGGATCCTATTTGCCATACGATCAGGGTGAAACCTGTCGATGGCTTCCATCTTCTCACCATGGGAAATGAACTTGATCGGTTTATCTACTACTCTCCTGATTGAAATAGCAGCACCACCACGGGTATCACCGTCTAACTTGGTGAGAACTACCCCGTCAAAATCAAGCCGGTCGTTAAAGGCTTTGGCGGTGTTAACAGCATCCTGCCCGGTCATTGAATCCACAACAAAAAGTGTCTCAGACGGATCCAGTGCCTTCTTCAAGCGAGAGATCTCGTCCATCATTTCTTCATCCACCGCCAATCGCCCGGCGGTATCTACGATGACGATCTTTTTGTTATTCGTTTTGGCATGTTTTATGGCATTGCTGGCAATCTCTACGGCATTTTTATTACCCGGCTCCGCATATACCTCTACACCAATCTGCTCTCCCAGCACTTTCAATTGGTCAATCGCAGCAGGGCGATAAATATCACATGCGGCTAACATCACGGCACGGCTCTGCTTATGCAGTTGGTTGGCCAACTTTCCTGAAAATGTTGTTTTACCTGATCCTTGCAGTCCCGCGATCAGCACTACAGCTGGGTTTCCCTGCACGTTGATCTCCTCGATCCTGCCCCCCATTAAGGTTGTGAGCTCATCATTTGTGATCTTGGTGAGCAGTTGGCCCGGGGAAACGGCCGTTAATACATCTTTTCCCAGCGCTTGTTCTTTGATATCATCCGTAAGTTCTTTGGCCACCTTGTAGTTAACGTCCGCATCAATCAACGCCCTACGAATTTCTTTCATCGTAGTGGCAACGTTAACTTCAGTGATCCTCCCCTGCCCTTTTAACGTTTGAAAGGCCTTCTCTAACTTAAAACTGAGATTATCAAACATAGCTTGTTTTTTTGAGTCGCAAATTTAGGTATTATTCATGGTTTTCCGAGAGGTATCTATAAGCAAACACAGCCGGGGTATTATATTTCTTACTGGGAACTCTCGCCCTCGCCAATGATCCAAGCCGTACGGGCGGACCTATTCTACTCAAAATGATCCTGGTTTTCCAGATACGAGAAAATTAAGTGCTATCACTTATACTTTAGGCTTACGTGTATTCACTTATTTATCATGTCTTAATCACTTATAACTAATGTTTTACAAGACCTGGGAAACTCACCCGCCCCGGTATTAGGTTTTCTAGCATTATTGTTGCTAGTACAGTGGCATGCCTTTCGATAAAAACACAAAATATACTTGGCTTGATGATCATAAAATACGCTCTGAACAATCCATGAGAAATGAGTTATTAGTACTCATTGGATTCAGCTTTTTTGTTGCGGTACTGTTAGTGATTGCTTTTTTTATGTTGATCCGTTGATCAATAGTCGATCACAAAATTACCGGTTCATCACCCAGTTACCGGTGAATTGGTTTCCACTAACAAGTTCTTCCTTGCCGATATTTAAATAAGAATGGTGTATTTAATATATCGCTCGGGAGCGTTAGTCCTTTATAGCTTCCAGCCTCTTTAACAACGGGGGGTGGGAGTAATTGAAGAATACATAAGCCGGGTGTGGGTAAAGGTTACTAAGGTTATCTACCGAGAGCTTTTTCAAGGCATCCTTAAGAGGTGCACCGGCGTAAGTATGTGAAGCATACTCGTCGGCTTCAAATTCATTTTTCCGGCTGAGCATATTTCCCAATATTCCCAAAACCTTGGATATTGGGGAATACAAAATACCAAAAGCGATAAGATTAAGGTGGACGCCCATTTGTTCAGCGCCTAAGGCCAAGCTCAAGTTCTCGTTGAAGATCATGTTTGACATAATGAAAAGCATCACCCCTACCTGTAATATCGAGATCACAAACCCCTGTACGATATGCTTCTTTTTGAAATGCCCTACTTCATGGGCTAGTACAGCCACTAACTCTTCCTCCGTATGGTTTTCGATCAGCGTATCATACAGCACGATCTTTTTCTTTTTCCCAATCCCGGAAAAAAAGGCATTGGCTTTTTTTGACCGCTTCGAGCCATCGATGACAAAGATGTTGTCCAGTGGGAAATCAACTTTTCGACTATAAGCTTGTATCGCAGTTTTTAGCCCGCCGTCCTGCAATGGTGTTAATTTATTGAAAAGGGGTAAGACCAAACTCGTGTAGAACATGTTGACAAACAGGATAAAAACGGTAGCAATTCCCCAGAAATAAAGCCAGAAACCTTCTCCCATTTCCAGGACCAGGTACAACAAGGTGCTGACCAATACCCCACCAATCAAAAAAGATAGAAGATATCCCTTGAACTTATCCAGCCAAAAGGTCCTCATCGTGGTTTTATTAAAACCATATTTCTCTTCGATCACAAAAGTACTGTAAAGCTGAAAAGGAAGGTTCAAAACATCCGATGCTAAAAAAAGCACACCGAAATAAACCAGTGCCAAAATAATCTCGTGGTCAAAATGAGGCCTAAGCCAGGTATCGATAAAGCCAAATCCACCAAATACAAGCAGTAGCAGCGACAAAAGGAAACTGGCAGTACCTGTGTAAAATGAAAAGCGGGTCAGCGTGGCATGGTATTGTTGGGATTTTATATATTTTTCCCGGTCATAAAACTCGGCTACTTCTCCCGGTATACCAGGCTTCCGGGATCTTAGGTTGATAAAATCAAGGATCTGTTCAAAAACAAAATCCACCGAGATAATCGTAATGATAATGTAAAGAAGGTGCTGGTCTGTCATACTTGAAAAAATTCCAGCATCAAAATTAATCAAACCAGGCGATAAAAATCGAATATATTTTTCCCAAATTAGGATAAATTCCATATTTAAGAAATAGTTTCACTTTTGACCGCCCTATTTTCCCGTTATTCAAAGGTTTATCCTTTGGTACACCTCTTGCCCTAGGCGATCAGGATGAAATTGTTAGGTTTAATTTGGAGGATAATGAGTAGTTTTTATAGACATGAATTTTTTATGGCCATTCTCGTTTTTTTGATCGGGATGGGTGTAGTCATTTACGAATTGCTTTAACACATGGACGCACATATTGGTTTTCAATGCCCCACCGGGCCTTATTATTTAGAAAGCTTCAAAATAATTCACAAAATTGGTTCATTGAGCTTTCGAATGTAAATTTGGGCACCTTATAAACTTGGTGTTCAAACTTCAAATATATCCTCAATGAGTTGGTTCTCTAATGCAATTTCAAGCACCTTAGGTCGTAAGTTGCTCATGGCTTTAACAGGTCTTTTTCTAATTAGTTTCTTGGTTGTTCATCTTATCGGTAACCTGCAGCTTTTGGCAAATGACGGGGGGGAGTCTTTTAATTTATATGCAAAATTCATGACCACTAACCCGGTCATAAAAACCACTTCCTATTTACTGTACGCTACCTTCATTATCCATATCGTATGGGCCATACTACTTTCTGCGCAAAACCGTAAAGCGCGAACGGTACGTTATGCAGTAACTGCCGGTTCTACCAACAGCAGTTGGACCTCGCGGAATATGGGCATACTGGGCACGATCATCTTAGTATTCTTGATCATCCACCTGAAAAACTTCTGGTACGAGATGCATTGGGGCGGTATTGCTAAAGTCGTGTATGACGGGGTAGAGGTAAAAGATCTATACACCGTAGTAGAGGTGGCTTACACGCAATGGTGGTATGTCGCTTTTTATGTAGCAGCTATGGTAGGGGTGATGTTCCACCTATTCCACGGCTTTAAAAGCGCTTTCCAAACACTTGGTCTAAACCATCCTAAGTATAACCCTGTTATAAATACGATCGGAACATTATTTTCCATAATTGTACCCGGTGCATTTGCCGCTATTCCGATCATAATGTATGTGAAATCAGTATAAATAAACTATCGCTCGCATGAAGCTAGATTCTAAAATACCAGGAGGTCCTTTAGCGGAGAAATGGTCAAAGCATAAATTCAACGTGAAGCTGGTGAACCCGGCTAATAAGCGTAAATATGACATTATTGTAGTGGGTACGGGCCTTGCAGGTGCTTCTGCAGCTGCCTCGTTTGGTGAGCTAGGCTACAATGTAAAAGCCTTTTGTTTCCAAGATAGCCCGCGTAGAGCGCATAGTATTGCGGCACAAGGGGGTATTAACGCTGCCAAAAACTATCAAAATGATGGTGACAGCGTCTTCAGGCTCTTCTACGATACGATCAAAGGTGGTGACTACCGTTCCCGGGAAGGGAATGTCTACCGGCTAGCCGAAGTAAGTGTCGATATTATCGACCAATGTGTAGCGCAAGGGGTACCTTTTGCACGTGAATATGGAGGCCTTTTGGCCAACCGGTCCTTCGGGGGAGCCCAAGTATCGCGTACCTTTTATGCAAAGGGCCAGACCGGCCAGCAGCTTTTATTAGGAGCTTACAGCGCCCTAAGCCGGCAAGTTTCCAACGGGAAAGTTAAATTACACGCCCGGGAAGAGATGATTGACCTGGTCATGAAGGACGGTAAGGCGGTAGGGATCATCACGCGTAACCTAGTTACCGGTAAGATCGAATCCCATTCTGCTCATGCAGTTGTATTGGCTACGGGAGGATATGGAAACGTATTCTTTTTATCCACCAATGCCATGGGCTCCAATGTGACGGCAGCATGGAGGGCACATAAAAAAGGAGCGCTGTTTGCCAATCCTTGCTTTACCCAGATCCACCCTACTTGTATCCCCGTTTCAGGCGATCACCAATCGAAACTGACCCTAATGTCTGAGTCGTTACGAAATGATGGCAGGGTATGGGTACCGAAGTCCAAGGAAGACGCAGAAAAGATCAGGAAAGGTGAGTTGAAACCTACGGACCTGCCTGAAGACAAGAGAGATTATTACTTGGAAGAAAGATATCCTTCTTTTGGCAACCTGGTACCAAGGGACGTTGCCTCTCGTAATGCGAAAAATGTTTGCGATGAAGGACGCGGGGTGGCTAAGACTGGCCTAGCCGTCTATCTTGATTTTGCCGATGCCATCAAACGCGACAGCCGTAAAGTGATCGAAAGTAAATACGGCAACCTGTTTGATATGTACCAGCAAATAACAGGGGAGAATCCTTACGAAACCCCGATGATGATCTACCCGGCTGTACATTACACCATGGGTGGACTTTGGGTGGATTACAACCTGATGACCAATATCCCGGGACTTTACGCAATTGGCGAGGCCAACTTCTCCGATCATGGGGCGAACAGGTTAGGAGCCAGCGCTTTAATGCAAGGACTGGCCGACGGATATTTTGTGATCCCTTACACCATAGGAGACTACTTGGCCACCTTGCCTTACGAAAAAGTGTCAAGCGACGATGAGGTCTTCAAGCAGGCGGAAAACGATATCGAGGAAAAAATACAGAAACTCTTAAGTATCAAAGGTGAAAAAACAGTGGATGACTTCCACAAGGCACTAGGGCATATCATGTGGGAATACTGTGGAATGTCCCGTAATGAAGAAGGGCTAAAGAAAGCAAAACAGGAGATAAAAAAATTAAAAGAAGAGTTTTGGCAAAATGTGAACGTGATCGGGGGAAATGACGAATTAAACCAGTCATTGGAAAAAGCGAATCGTGTAGCAGACTTTTTGGAGCTAGGAGAATTGATGATCGACGATGCTTTGGATAGATCAGAGTCTTGCGGGGGGCATTTCAGGGAAGAGTCGCAAACGGAAGAAGGAGAAGCAAAAAGGAAAGACGACGAATTCTCTTATGTATCAGCTTGGGAGTACCAAGGCGAGAACGCCGAGGAAGTCCTGCACAAGGAAGATCTCGTCTTCGAAAACGTCAAACTGACTCAAAGAAGTTACAAATAGCATATTGTCATAACATTGGCAGATTTAATTAGTAGATAAAATATTACCGGTATGAGGATAACACTCAAAGTTTGGAGACAAAAAAACACCCAAGACAAAGGGAATTTTAAGACCTATAAGCTAGACAACATTTCACCAGATATGTCATTCTTGGAAATGTTTGACGTATTGAATGAGCAGCTCGTAAGGCAGGGTGAAGATCCCGTACACTTCGACCATGACTGTCGTGAAGGTATATGTGGTATGTGTAGTTTATATATCAACGGGAAGCCCCATGGCCCCAAGCAAACTACCACTTGCCAGCTTCATATGCGTAGCTTCAATGACGGAGATACCATTACCGTAGAGCCATGGAGAGCTACAGCCTTCCCGGTTTTGAAGGATTTGGTCGTAGACAGGACCTCTTTTGACAGGGTCATACAGGCAGGAGGATATATTTCAATAAATACTGGCGGGGTACCGGATGCCAATGAGATCCCTATTCCCAAAAAAGATGCAGATAAGGCCATGGACGCCGCCGCGTGTATTGGCTGTGGCGCATGTGTGGCGGCCTGCAAGAATGCTTCGGCAATGTTATTTGTAAGCGCTAAGATCTCGCAATTCTCATTGCTACCCCAGGGCCAAACAGAGCGGAAAACAAGGGCGGAAAAAATGATCGCCCAAATGGACAGCGAAGGTTTCGGCGCATGTACGAATACCGGGGCGTGCTCGGCAGAATGCCCTAAAGAGATCAGCCTGACCAATATCGCACGGATGAACAGGGAATATTTCACGGCAAAAGTAGGTTCTGACAACGTTTAAGTTAAAGGGATCTCAAAGCCTGCAGGGAGAAGAGGCAAAATCGATTTAAACTAAAAAATTTAGTCTATAAATAGATAAAAAATAAGATTTTGATCAAAGATGAAAGGCTGCTCATAAGAAGCAGCCTTTTGTATTTTTATAGGATCATGGGGCATAAACGAGAACGCCCGGATTACAAATCCTATGGCCTCGATAAGTACGCATTACGCTACGCTAAATGCGCACTAGGTGA
>JANQLQ010000190.1 GCA_028280565.1 Fulvivirga sp. | reverse complement strand
GTTGCTGGCGCCTTTTTCTTTGGGTTCGTTTTCTTTTGGGCGTGCAAAAGAAAATGAACACGGACTTAGAACCACAAAACCTCGCTTAAACTACTCATCGAGAGGCTGGCATTACCCGAAACATCCTAAAAATATAGCCTACTTGTCAAAATTAAACTTTCTACTACCAAAGCTAATTTTCAAGGACGCCTATAAAAAAGGCTCGTGAGTCACCCCACCGAGCCTGTATTTAACAACCGTTTATAAAATACTTGAATACTGTATTACTACGCTGCTTTTTTGATTTCTGAAGCCACAAGTTGCTTTTCTTTGGCTAACTGTATGATCCCCATCCGGTTGAAGAGCCTTATGATCAAATAAGTGGGATCGATCTCATGCCAGCGAATGCCTCCAAAATTTGCCCGATTTCCATATTTATGGTGATTGTTATGATAGCTTTCTCCCATCATCAAAAAGTCTAAAGGCAAGAAATTCTTAGAAGTATCCCCTACCTCAAAATTTCTATACCCATACTTATGGGCAAACCAGTTGATAATAGCACCGTGTATCGGGGATAACAAGAATTGTATCGGCAGCAGCAGCCATAACCACCAATGCGTGGCAAAGGTCGCATAAACTGTCACATAGACCCCTCCCCAAAGAATACGCGACACCCAACTCCTGGCGAATTTGTCGAAAGCAGTCCATTCCGGCACATTTTCAGTAAACCTCTTATCTACAATCATTTTTTTGTTGGTGATCGCAGAATAGATCGTCTTGGTCTTCCACATCATTTTAAACAAGCTCTCGTCATATTTAGGGGAATGCGGGTCTTCCGGAGTATCTGCAAAAGCATGATGCATACGATGCATGATGCCATAACCGTAAGCGCTTAAGTAGTTAGATCCCTGGAAGAACCATGTCAATACGAAGAATATTCTTTCCCACGTCTTACTCATGGTAAAAGCCCCATGGGCCGCATAGCGATGCAGGAAGAAGGTTTGAAAGAATAATGAGAGATACCAATGGGCAATAAAAAATATTAATATGACTTCCATAGCGGGAATTTGTTATTCAGATTATGTTCTCGTTCTTTAACAAGACAAGCTAGTTAGAGGTTTGTGACAAGATCACAAAGATTTTTCAACTTTTTTTCAATTTGGAAGAAATGTCAGTCCCTAGTTCATGGATAAACTCGCTGACATGCCCCAGATCACAGGCTTTTTTGAAGCTAGTTAAAAATTGACCGGCCTTGGGCAGATCGATCTTTATCTTATCCGTTTCCAGCGAGAGTTTATCTTTGGCACGACAAAAAAGCTGGCGACAGTTGTCCTTTTTCTTGTCGAAGATGTGCTGGAGCTCATCGTAGTCAAAGTTGAAGACTTCCCGTAGCAGGAAGATCCCTTTTTCAAGAGGTTCTAGCTTTTTATGGATCACGTTAAGGGCTGCTGACACTTCGTGCTCCAAATCAATATAGGTTAGATCTGTAAGCTTATGCCAGTCGATCAAGTCAGAAGGGTTCAGGTTTTCAAGGTACTCGTCCTTCCTTCTTTTAAGCATCTCCAAGTGATTAAGGCAATTGTTAGTGACCGCCCTCACCAGGTAAGCTTTTGTATTTTTTATCTTTTCTTTTTCAACCGTCAGCCATTTCAAAAACGTCTCCTGCACGATATCCTCCGCATCATGAAAGGATCCTACCATCTTCCATGCGATGGAATGTAATAATGGCTGGTAAAGCGCTATGGTTTGACTATGATTGATAATTGTAAAACTAACGGATATTCTCTAAAGTTTACCGCTTGCCAGTTTTTTTGTGAGCAGGTTGAATCGAAAGAACATGACCACGGCTACTATCGTAAGCCCGATACAGAGGCCATACCAAATACCCTGCGCCCCAAACCCTAATTTAAACCCTAAGATATACCCCGCAGGCAGGGCCAGTATCCAGTAAGCGATGAAGGTGAGTACTGTTGGGATCTTTACGTCTTCTAGTCCTCTTAGTGCCCCCAATCCTACTACCTGTATTCCATCGGAGAGCTGGAAAAATCCGGCTATGACTACCAAAGATGAAGCGGTTGTGATCACTTGCACGTCATCAATGTACAGGGAGGGTAAAAAATGTCGCCCGGTGATAAAAATAATAGCGCATACACTCATAAAAGCGGCCACCATTCCATAGATAGTAAACGCTGCCGCCCTCAAAGTAGGAATATCCTTTTTCCCTAGCTGGTTGCCTACACGTATGGTTGCCGCAGCGGACAGTCCACTGGCAGCCATGTAGCTGACCGCCGCCAGGTTTACAGCGATCTGGTGCGCCGCCAATGCCTTGGTACCTAACCATCCCATCATGATCACGGCAAAGCCAAAAGCGCCGACCTCGAAAATGAACTGCAAACCAGCAGGCACCCCGATCCCCAACATCTTTCGGAGCAAAGGCCTGCTGTACATACCTATGCGGAACCCTTTACGAAAAGCTTGGAAGCTCTTATGATAATAAATATAACCGAACATTAAGGAAGCCAGTAGGACCCTGGCAATAAAAGAAGCCCAGCCCGCCCCATTTAAACCCATGGCGGGGAAGCCCAGTTTACCGTAGATCAAAAGATAATTAAGCCCTATGTTCACTACATTGGAGAGGATAACAATGACCATCGCCTGCCGGGTATAGGAAAGGCCCTCGGCAAACTGGCGCCCCGTTTGGAAGATCATAAGCGGGATCATAGACAGGGTAACGATATTCAGATACGGCAGGGCTAGCTCCACCACATCCGGGGGCTGATCCAAGTAGTAAAGAATAGGCCCACCCAAAAAAACCATAGCAAAGAGTAACAGCCCCGTGGAAAGGTTAATGATAAAGCCGTGCTTAAGCACTTCGGCCGATCGGCCGGTATTGTTTTCGCCGTCGGCCGCGGCTACCAAAGGTGTAATGGCATAGGATATACCAATGCCAAAGGTCATGAGTAGGTGAAAGATCACATTAGCAAGCGAAGCCCCGGCTAAAGGTAATGCCCCCAACTGCCCCACCATCACACTATCGGCCACATTGACCATCATGTGCCCCACCTGGCTGATCATGACTGGGTAAGCCAACAGGAAATTCTTTTCGATATGTGCTTTGTAATCTTGCATGGGTGATGTAGAAAAGAGCAGCCGTTACCAGCCTTATCGTAAGCCTTTCATTCGAGCTACTTTTAGCAGGCCGGCTACACTCATACTGTCCGTTATCTCTTGGTCCATAACCATTTCTACAGCTTGTTTCAAGGACACCTTTTTTACGGCAAGGTCCGCCTCGCTCTCTTCAAGCTCCGGCTGACCATGGTCCAATCCTGTAGCCAAAAATATATAGCCGACCTCATCCGTAACTGAATTGGATGTATGGATACACATGATATTTTCCCATGTCTTAGCGGTAATACCTGTCTCTTCCTTTAGCTCACGCTGTGCAGCTTTTTGGATGTCTTCGTCCATTGGGGCTCCTCCTTCCGGGATCTCCCATGAGTACTCCTCTAAGGTGTAACGGTATTGCCCCACGAGCCAGGTATTATCTTCATCATCCAGCGCAATGATACCGATAGCCCGGTTCTTAAAATGGACTTTCCCATAGATACCGTTCCCTCCGCCGGGATTGATCACTTTATATTCCGTGACGTTGATCCAAGGGTTATCATATTTTTCATTCGCAGATAGGGTGACCCAAGGATTGATAGCTTTTTTCATGCCGACAAAGCTATGGTTTTGGCACTAAACTTCCTGCTTTAACCCGGATCATAAAATAGGAGTTCGAAGATAGGTGACTTGTAGAAATGTTCAGATAACATTAACGGCCTGGTAATTTGGTAGAACCCTCAAGTGTTGAGAAGCTGGTCTTCTTTGACCCATCCCGATTTCGATCCCCTCCAAGCCAACAGCAAGTCGGTGCTGTTGCTTAAGACTTTTCGAAAAAGTAGTTTTGCTGTGTGTTGCTTTCTTCTTTCACCCCGGATAAAGTTGAAGCCGGCTGCGATGAGGCCGGAAGGGGCTGCCTAGCCGGCCCGGTAGTAGCGGCAGCGGTAATCCTGCCTGCAGGCTACCAGCACCAAGAGCTTAACGACAGCAAGCAGCTTCCCAAAAAAAAGCGGGAAGAAATACGAAAAGACATAGAAAAAGAAGCCCTGCATTGGGCCGTAGCCTTTGTAGACCCGCAGGAAATTGACGCAATTAACATCCTGAATGCAAGCTACCGGGCTATGCAGCGGGCCGTGGACCAACTAGAACAGCAACCCGAGTTATTACTGATCGACGGTAACCGGTATAAGCCGCATAATGATATCCCCTACGAGTGCATCATAAAGGGAGATGGCAAATATCTTTCCATTGCCGCCGCATCCATCCTGGCAAAGACATATCGTGATGAATATATGGAAAAGATCAGTAAAGATTTTCCAGAATATGGCTGGCATACCAACGTGGGCTATCCCACGGTATCGCACCGTGAAGCGATCATGGCCCATGGAGTAACTCCTTTCCACCGTAAGTCGTTTCAATTGCTGCCCCGGCAGTTAGATCTTTTTGCCGATCTTGATGGGATGGCCTAGGAATTGATAAATTTAATGATCTCATCCATCAACCTTTGCCTCCCTCTCCCCGGTCTATCCAAAAATACATAGTGCGTCCCCGGGAGGGTTAAAAATTTTGACCCCGGTGAATTTACCAGGTCTCTTTGTATAGCTTGCAGGTCTTCCGGGCGCGACCAAAAATCGAGTTCCGTTCTTATTATCAAAGCAGGTACGGTAATGTCTTTGGCATCCCAATATTTTACACCCAGCGACATATAAAAACTCTCCTCCCGGTACCCGCCGGGAACTTTCATAACCGTACTGTCGTCACCAAAAGAAGCGGCTACCTGCCGGTAAGCCTCTTCTACCTGTGGGTCGCGCCAGTCTTTTTTGTTTTCCATGGGAATGGTCCTCGTCCATGTACGCGACAGGTTTTCGCGTGGTGATGTCCTAAAGAAGGCCGTTTTATTAAAGAGCGAAGAATCCCCCGGGTTAGAAAAGAACCTGCGTAAGCTCCATGGTGCCTCCACTCCATACAGGGAATTCAGGGAAATGAGCCTGCTAACGGTCTCCGGGTGTTTTATGGTATAGGAAGATGCCCAATGCCCCCCCGTGGCCCAGCCAAACAAGTTGACCTGCGAAACATTTTCTTTCTCCAAGATCCAGCTTATCGCCTGCTTCAAGTCTTCTCCTGCTTCCAGGTGGGAACCGATCACTTGTGAAGAGTCTGTGAAGTCATAAGCGGGCAGTGTAGACTTTTCCCATCCACGAATATTCACCAGGTACACGTTGAAACCTTTTTCTGCCAGGTCCCCCGCGAAGGAACCCCCGGGTACCGGCAAATCAAAAGACGAGGTAGCGCCCGGTCCACCCCCGTGGATCATGACTAAGGGTTCTTCAAATTTCGTAAAGGCTGGCCGGAGCTCACGGATGTGGAGTTTTAAGTTGTTCTTGGCAGGGACCAAGTGGTCTTCTCCCTGTATTCCCACTGTTTCGTTCTTACCGGGATTGCAGTGACAAAACATAAACAAGAACATGATCCAATATAATCTTTTCATTTTCAATTAGTTGGGGTAGTTATTTTCTTTGTGGAAAGACATTCCTTCCCTTTACAAACATTATCGTTACTTTAAGATAGCCAAGAACAGCAGGAAAGCCCAAGCACCGGCGGCTGACAAGAAGTAAAAGCTAGTGTTAAGTTAAGTGTAAGGTGATGGTTAAGTCGCCGAAATTTTTGTAGTAGACGAAGCAATAAAAAGTAAGCATAGCCTTAGCTATGCGAGTCTTTTTATGGTGAAGTATAAGGCAAAAAGAGCAAGACTTGGGCCGTCAGATTACACTTAACGTAACACTAGGACTACTTTGCCAGGTTTAAATAATTGATAATGAGGTTTGTATTTTCAAACCTATTACCAGCGAGTTGCAAAGGATGGGTGATCCACATCCTGTTCTAAATCCATCCAACACCCATACCTAAGAACGTCATCCTTTACTTTCTACCCTCGTCATTCCTTGCAGCCTGTGCGTTGGGCTAGGCGTGACAAGGAATCTGCGAAGTCGTGAAACGAAAACCCAGTACA
>JANQLQ010000138.1 GCA_028280565.1 Fulvivirga sp. | reverse complement strand
CTCATTGAGAGGTTTGCATTACCCGAGACATCTTAAAAACAATGCTTAATTTGCCAAAATTAAACGTTCTCCAGTCAAATTCAATTTTCAAGGACACCTCGGGTAAATACCTGTACCTGCCGCTGGAAATTACTTGTTATTTCTATTTTTCATAGACCCATTTACGGAAGAAATCATCTAAATCTGTGCCCGTAGATTTTTCCATAGCTTGTTGAAAGTCTATCGTTTCAACTGATTTTCCAAAATACTCTTGGCTGTAGGACTTGATCCCCGCCCAAAAGGCGGCATCTCCCAGTTCTTGCCTAAGTAAATGCAAAACATAAGCGCCCTTGTAATAGACGACGTGGCGATTATCTCTTGATGCTTCCCAACCTGTAAAAACCAGCGGTTTGTCTTTGTTTCTTTCCACTAGGTCATCATAGATGCTCTTGTAAAGAGCGATATCCGAATTGTATTTCTCTACCCCGAATTTATGTTCATTAAAGGCAGAAGCCATGTATACGGCAAATGCTTCATTAAGCCAAAAATGGTCTAAATTCTTGCATGTTATCATATTTCCCCACCATTGATGAGCCAGTTCGTGCGAGGTAAGATGGATCTCGGAACTATCCTTGAGTACGGAGGAAGCATAGGAAGCATGTAGAACGGACAAACCCGACATTTCCTGGTAATGACGCCCGATCAATATTTGTGAATAAGAGTTTTGGATGTAGCTAACTCCCGACTTCTGTTCAAAAAATTGCAGGATGTTCCCGGTTTCCACAAATACCTTTTTTAACACTTCACCACTCAACCGTGATGAGTAATAGTTCAATTTGATGTTCCCAACCTGGTCAGAAGCTTCGTTGAAATCTCCCAGGGCAAATCCATAGGTGTAAGAGGGTGTCTCGTAGGTTTGTCTCCATTGGAAGAGTGTTTTATCTCCTCTTTTTCCTGTTCCAATGAGCTCGCCACTGGCTATGCATTTCTTCCCTTTAGGAACCAAAATATTTAGGTGCAAAGACGCCCGATCATGAAAAGAGTCATGGCTTACCATCCATTGGCTGGTGAAATAAACCGTGTAAGCTTCCCCTGTTTCTGAATGGAACTGGAGTCCATTTTGAGGGTTGCCGTCATATTTGATAATGATCTCATTTTCTTTTTGCGTCCTTCCTGATAGCTCAATATGTAGTTTGTTTTGGTTTTTACTAAATGCAGCAACATTATTTCCGGTCACTTCATGGACGTTGAGGTTCCCGGCATCCAGTACGATGCTTTTGGCCTTCGGGTCGACGTGGAAGTTAATGATAAGGGTTCCGTCTATAAATCCTTTGTCGATATCGGGCTCTATGGTTAAAGTGTAGCGGGTCACATCCAGTGGGTATTCGTTAAGCCCAGCCCCGCTGGCTCCCGGGGTCCAGCTCGAAGCCAGGATGACCATAAGTAGTTTATGTAGTTCTCTTCTCATTCTATCCTTGCCTAAGTCCTAAGTAAGATGCTTTTGGAAGCTGCCGTAAGTGAGTTTCTTGCAGGCCCACTCTAAAGGCCTTTGTCGGTATTTGCGTAACCAAAACCAACACAGGACCAGCTGAATTATCCAAAGACGATCACTATCCCCAACAATTGAAATCTTGAAAACTGGTTGTTTAGTCCTGGGTAATACGTGACCCCCCGCGTTCATCCTAGCGCTTAAAGATAGGGGTTTGATCTCAATGGTCTATGAAGTGGCTATCCATTTACAGGTCACATAAACATTAGATACTCACGAGGTTTCTTGCGATGTTGCAGGGTTGTTTACATAGGTGGTTTTATCGATGGCTATGATTACCACGACCAGGATTATATCTACAATTATCCCAAATATATTGCCAAATCCAGCTGATTTTGAAATGAGTCCGCCAGAGGGGTCAGAAGCTAACACCAAAGTTTGAATGCCACTGAATACAATACTTGTTGCCAAGGCCACATATACGAGTTGGATGGAGAAGCTCCTTTTTAGCAAGAGAAATACCCCGGAAAGGATGTAAAGTGTGGCCACAAATAAGCCAATATATCCAAACCTTACCGTCCATGTTTTGGCAAACTCCGACACCTTAAATATTTCACCCATTCCTTCGGCAATACTTTTGAAAGCTTCTGCATCATCTCCAGGAACTGTAGCCAAGGTATCAGGGGAGGTTTCTGCACCGATACCATGCATTTTGGTGATCATATCTTGCTGCATTTCCAGCAGGTTAGGCATATTGATGGCTTGGATGTTTTTGCTTACACCACACCCTCCAAATAGCATTAAGCAGATCCCGATAACAATTGCCCAAGTTGGTATTTTCATATTAAACTGGTTTATTTCTAGTTTTGAAATGATAACACTGTGGTTCAACGGCTTTGGCCATGTGGAGTGAGCAGGAATAGGCAGTAGCTCACCCAGCCATACGAACGATAGCCTCTGCTGTATTTTAGCTTTAAATTTACATTGGTTTCTCGTTAAGCCACAAGAAATTATCATTCATTTTTCAAGGTCAATGCTTAAGAACGGCCATTTATACGGGGGCGCAAAGAAAAGGCTTAACGAATAGCCTGGGACAAAACAATTTCTGAGCTTTGGAGCGGATACAATTTCATGATCGCTACGTTCCAAGGCGTTTACTTACGTCCACATTTTAACCTAACTTGATCGAAAGTGAACATTGATCAAATGAGCGAAAGTCGTAAGTAACTCACTATCAAACACATAAGTCACATGGCATGATGATTGGATTAACTAGGTTCACTCGCAATTATTCACCGCTATGACTGGCTTAAGGTTTACATTAAGAAGAATTTTCAAAAACAAACAGGGTACGATTATCAACACCGTTGGTCTCACAATCGGGATATTCGTATCCATAGTCCTGGTCAATTACGTCATACAAGAGTCCACCTACGATCATTACCATGATAAGGCAGGCAGGATCTATAAACTTATAAGTAAAATTGAATTCAGCCCGGAAGGTCCCAATACCTTTGGGATCACAATCGGGACTGTAGCGGGAGAATTTCAAGAGAACTTCCCCCAAGTAGAAAAGACCTGCCGATTATACGGACCTTTCGATATGGAAGCAGACCTGCAAGAAAGACGTTTGAACAACAACACGGTTTTGTTTGCAGATTATTCCTTCTTCGAGATCTTCGATTTTCCGGGGGCTTATCCCAAGGCATTTAATTCCATAAATCAAGCAATCATAAGCAAAGATTTTGCCGATAAGCTCACAGTCAAAGACCCTGTAGGAACGACATTCGAAATAGAAGGGATTCCCTACCTGGTCAGTGGAGTGGTGGATATCCCCTACAATACTATGTTCCAATTTGATATAGTGGTGCCATTGCTGTCTGACCCCTTCTTTAAAGAGATTGAAGATGGAGGATTAGAATTTGAAACGTATGTTTTGCTCAAGGATAACAGCAACAACGCCTCTACCCTATCACTGCTGGCGGAACACTACAATAAATTGACTAAGGAGGCATGGGAGCTTTACGAATCTGACCACTATTTCCTGCCCTTAAAAGACATTTACCTCGATCCGAGTGTTCAAAACAAAATGGGGAATGGCAATGGTCAATTACTATTGATCATTCTCACGATCTCTCTTCTTGTTTTGGGGCTGGCCCTGGTCAATTACATCAACCTTCAAATTGCCAATAACCATAGTAGAACCGCTGAATTAAGGCTTAAAAAAATTATGGGTGCTGGTATTGGGATTCTGCTTAAACAAGGTGTGACGGAATCTTTTGTAATCATCGGCATTTCCGGTACGGCAGCCCTTCTCTTGCTGGATTTTTTCTATATTTCAAATGCCAGTCAACTGCTGGGAGATCATGTTCTTACCACCAGGGAGTGGGATATACAATTTTGGATGGTGTTTATCATAAGTTTGGTCACAATAGGGGTTATTGCGGGTGTTATCCCCACCTTGAAGCTCTTCAAACTGCAATCGATCACCCAGCAAGAATTGAAACAAAAGAAGCTGGGAGCCATGACCGTAGCATTGGTCATTTTCCAGTTTTTGGTTACGGCTGCTTTACTTACCACCATTTTGTTTGTCAACCACCAAGTGGATTTTCTCAGGAATCAACCCACTGGGTACAACGCCAGCCAAGTTGTATCGATTGATAACCTAAATGATCTGCACAAGGAAAAATACCACCAAATAAAAACAGGGCTCGAGCGGTACCCGGGGATCATCAGTGTAGCCGGTACACAGGGCGCTCCCGGGAAAGGAGCCAGCGGCCAGTCTGTGCATAGGGTAGGACAGCCCGTGGAAAGTGAGATAGATATTGCACATATCCGCACCATTAATGGCTATGCCAAGACGTTGGATCTCGAATTTGTTTCCGGGGGTGATTTTACTGTTGAAAAAACCGGGGGTGAGATGCAATTCATATTGAACGAAACTGCTGCAAATAAGCTGTTTCCAGCGGGTATGGATCCTGTAGACGAGCTTATCGATATGAACGGCAGGGTGGGTAAAGTAACAGGAGTGGTTAAAGACTTTCATTATCGCTCTTTTCGATATCACATAAGCCCCCTGGCCATCAACATAGAAGAGCCCCATAACTTGACCCTACTGGTCAAAGTTGACCTTGCAGATGTTCAAGGAAACCTGGATAAGGTCGAATCGGCCTTATCCGCCGTAGACCCGCTTTATATTTTTGATTATGAATTTCTTAGTGATCAATTTGACCAGGCCTATAAGGGAGAGCTGCTGGCTAAAACGATCATCACCTACGCCACTTTAGTCGCATTTTCCATATCCATTATGGGCCTGCTGGCACTTAGCATATTCGTGATCAACTCGAAGATCAAGGAAATTGCCATCAGGAAAATACTTGGAGGAAGCCCTACACATATTTTCTGGAAGTTATCCTTCCAGCTCATCAGTTGGATCATCCTTGGCAATCTCCTTTCGATCCCCGCATCTTACTTCATTGCCACAAGTTGGGTACAGGGTTTTATCTATCAAGTCAATATGAACAACTTACTTTGGATGAGCCCCGTCTCCGCCATTGTCACGTTATTAGTCGCTATGGGGGTTATCATGAGAAAGCTATACCAAACGATGGTTTTGAATCCTGTAGAATTCCTAAGGTATGAGTAGATGGGTGGGCCTGGGCTTAACTAAGGTTTCGAATAATTTCACAGTCTTTAAACTGCGGAGTAGTTTCCGTTATACGACACAGCAGATCCCGGCTCTCCCAATGAGCCCTCTCATAACCACCGGCGCGGAATGACGGTCATTTTTTAATCGAGGTCAGGTAAGGCAAATTCTTTGGATTCTTTATCATCTTCCTTTTTGAACCCAAGAGGGATCAATATCAAACCGTGTATTTAAAGAGTTGAACTCTAATGATCCAAGAATAATATTTAACTTAATCAGTAAAACTCATGAATTTTATCATACAAATGCTGATAGTATATTATTTAAGTTTATATCGTTTGTGACTTTAAACCATAAATTATAAATAAATGAAATCCCCATTACTTTTAGCAGCATTTAGCTTTTTACTAGTTAATTCATTTGCCCAAGAATCTTTTTTGTCTGGACCCAGTGAATTTTACATAAATTCATCATCATACAATCCATTGTTAGCCGGAATTAGAAACAATGAAGGACATCCTGTTCTGAATTCCAAAAATGGTGGAAATATACATTTCAATAGAGACGTCGAAGGGGATACATATATTGAAAGTAAATCTAACGGGACTTCGTTTAGTATAGCGTCATTCCTGAGATCGGGAATGGTTGGCATAGGAACCGCAAACCCAGTGACAAAACTCCATGTCACTTCTTTGACCTCAGGAGACGCAGTGCTGAGATTGGAGGCTGATATCGATAATAATAATGAAGCCGATAACCCCAGGATCGAATTGCTTCAAGACGGAAATGCACATGGAGCATTCATTGGCTTTAATTATGATTGGTCAGGGACTTCCACCGAATCAGGTAATAGGTTTAGAATCGTAACGAGGTCTCAAGGTGTAAATGACTATGATAATTTTGTAATTGTACCGGGCAGTGGCTTTGTGGGAATAGGAACAGAAACTCCAAAAGCACCATTATCGGTTAACGGACAAATTCGCGCTACCGAAGTCAAAGTCCAAGCGAATGTAGATGTACCCGACTACGTTTTCGATCCTGGTTACGAATTGCGGACACTAAAAGAGACTAAAGAATTTATAGCCAAAAATAAACACCTTCCAGAAATTCCATCTGCGGCCGAGATTGGCCTGGATGGTATCGATCTTGGAGATATGAACATGAAACTCTTAAAGAAAATAGAAGAATTAACACTTTACCAGATTGAGCTATTAGAGGAATTGGAGAAAATGAAAAAGAGATTGGAATACTTAGAAAAGAAAAATTAAATCGAGCTATGCCTAATTTTAGGCCCAAGCCCTTGAGTCAAATGGTATTATCAGTTAAGCGCCCAATTTCTTAATTGACATGATGAAAAAGAAAAATTCGTGGATCTAGTCCGCTTAAACAATCATTAAAATCCTGATCTAATTAGCAAGTGGCAGTTTTCGAACAAGGACTAGGCCCGAGTCTTAGATAGGGAGGTTTTATCTATATCCTTTGCCAGCTTACAATAGCCAAGTGAGCCTGTATCCGGGCTGTTTTGAAGCTATAGTGCGTTGAATGATTACACCGTTAGTATTTTTTCATACACTGCCGGCAGTAGTTTTTTGTCTTGTATCAACCAATTTATTGGTAAAAACCAGCGGTACCAGGCAAATCGCAAACCAATAAAATGGCAATTCGATTGAAAATATTGTTAATAGTCCAAAAACAACCGCCGTTACAATACTTGACAGGCTCGAAATCATTTGATTAATTCCAAAAATCTTTCCCCGGTTTTCTTTGGTCGCCTGGTCACCAATTTGACTTTCTAACACCCCCGGGATTAAACTAAGCGTGAGACAATCAATCGTCACCACCACGTAGATCAACATTTTCGATGCACCGATAAAAGTGTAGCTCAGAAGCACCAATACACCGATTAAAGCCATGATTGAGATGAACCGAGTTGGATTTACCCGGTGGGCTAATTTGGTATAAAAGATATAACTAACTATAATACTTATTAACCCCATGTAAGTAAAGAAAAACGAAATCTCTTTTGGTGACATGCTAAGTTCTCCGAGGCTTATAAATGTTACATAATAATGGTAGTAACCTAGAGTCAAAACCAGGCAAGCATTCAAGATCAAAAGACGATATAGTAATGTATTTTTTGTTTTGAGTGTTAGAAATTCCCTGAAATTAGAAAGTGGGTTAACGGTTGAACGAAAATCAAATTTTCCCTTATTTAAATGGTTATTTGTCTCCTTGAATAGATAACAGAGAAAAATATTCAAAAGTGAGAGTGAAAGGCCCAAAACTATTAATGGGATAATAGATTCTTCTCCCTCAACACCAAGTAAAATGATAAGTCCGCCCGCCAGCATTGGTCCTACCACAAAACCAATGGAAACCATCGTTCCTTCAAGCCCTATATTTTTTGTCAAGTTTTCTTTGGTAGATACATCGGTGATAGAAGCTCGTATCGTACTGTAAACACCATTTGTAAGTCCGTCTGCTCCCCTATTAAGGAAATAGCCCGGTGTATTTTTTAGCAGTAGAAAAAAATTAGCTAACAGGGTCCCGATCGAGGACAATAAGAAAATGGGTCTCCTACCATATTTGTCTGACAGTTTACCTAAAAGTGGTGCTGTAAAAAGTTGTACTCCTAGGAAAATGGCAGTGCCAACGGATAATAAAAAGGCAGGATTCTTTCCATTTTTGACCAATGCAGGTAATATTGGCCAAATCACAGAACCAATGGCAATATCAATTAAGACAATAGCATAAATGATATACAGTCGCTTATCCATTATCACAATTCCTTTCTTATGAATAACCCGGTATTGTTACTACTTCTAAAATCAACTCCCTCAAACTCTTGATTAAATCCAACGCCAAATTGCAGTAATGCTTTAAAGCTAAACCCGACGCGTAATTGATGGTTACTGTTTACGTGGTTTGATAGCTCGTTGTCATACACGGTCCTGGTAACAAATTGACCAAAAAAACTAAGCTCATCGCTAATCTTAGGCGTGTAGAAGAATAAACCAAAAAGTTCATAACTCAATTCGTCACCTAGTATGAAAGTAGGAAACAGGTTGATATAAAGATCTTCATTTGGGCTCGAATATGTATATGACATCGCTACAATTGGGGCAATCGCCTGGTTGAAGCTAAATGCTCCACCCGATATTCCCCAACTTTTTGAGAGGTTATAGGTAACCTGTGAACTTATTTGAGAAAAATTCTTGTCCTCGCTCTCGTAGTCCATCACGAAACTGCCTATGCTGAATAGATTCCATTTTTGCTTCTTATCTAAATCCTTAAAAAAGAAAAATTCGTGTTGTAACTGGTTGTGACCTACCATAACTTCAACAGGAACCTGGGCATAAGCAGTACTCGAACTAAAGAAAAACCATAAAACCAGTGTCGTATAAAGCCTCAAATGATGGGCAAGGCGGTCGTAGATTTTTTGGAAGGTCAAGGCACAAAAGACGCGCATAGCCATAGCTATGTAAGTCTTTTTGCAACGCGGAGATTCCGCAAAAGATACCCTGGATTGGCCGTTATTTGAGGCTGGACATAAGACTAGAAGTGTCGTGTCAAGGCTCAATTGACGTGTAGGATTAAACAATGAACTCTTTTTGCTAAGTTGGAAAGTTCTCGACAAGTTAGCAATAGGCAAAGGGCAGTAGGCAATATAGGGGGTTGCCGACTGTTTACTGCCGACTGCCGACTTTGGGAACGAGACCGAAAAAATAGCTTGAACGTCATTTGAGCCTTGACGCGGCACTAGTACCCAATTAATATTCTTCATTCGCTCAGCGGTGTTTTGAGCGGAAAAATAAAGCGAATGATGATCAAGCCAACTGTGGAAAAGTCCTGTTTTACTTCAAATTTTCCATGCGGTACTCTTTCGGTGTCCTATGTTCTATTTGTTTGAAAAGGGTATAAAAATGGGCTGGACCTGGGAAATTTAGATCAAATGCAATTTGAGAAGACGTCATATCTGTATGCGCCAGCAGGGACTTCGCATGGCTAATACGAATAGTATTAATCAATCTTAAGGCATTGATGCCCCTGGTCTTTTTGATACAATGAGAAAGATATTTAGCACTAACATTTAATTCAGCCGCATATTCTTTTACAGTGGTCAATTGCTTAAAGCGCGCTTGGACCAGGCTTTCGAACTTATTTGCAATAAAATATTCGCTTGATACCCGGTGATCATCCATAATGTTAGGATCGTAATCTTTAAGTGCCTTATTAAGTGTCGCCAATACCATGTTTTTTAATACTCCACTGGCAGAGCTTCCATATTCCCTGTATTCATATAAGATAAGGTCAAATATATTTTTAAGCTCTTTTACTCTTTTGGGTCTAAGCTGGATACCTGGTGAATGTGTTGATTTAAAAAATGGGAAATCATTATGTAAAAGGCTGGCATTGGCAAGAAAGCTTTCATCAAAAAAAATGGAGAAACCCTTTGCATTTTCGGTCATCCCGGGTGTCACTTCCACGGATTGTATTCTTTTCGGGCTAATAATGGATAGATGACCTTTCGGGCCATCAAATTTAAATTCGTCTATCTTATAACTGCACCCTGGACCTATATCAAAATTTATCTCGTAAAAGTCATTCCTGTAAGCACAAATATTAGGTGTTATGTCATTAGACAATTCATCAAAGCTATAACAACTGAAATTCTCCATTCGCAAAGGTAGCTGGATATTCACCCTCTCGTAATAGTCGGATATAGTGTTAAAATTGGTAATCATTATTTTTAACTACTGCCAGCGGCCAGGTAAGCCCGATGAGCGTACCGGTTCTAAATGATTCTAAAGTTAATGTTTCGTATTGAAAATTGCTCGCAGCCCAGTTTACTCATTGGGTGTATTGATTGTTGCTGGCTTCATTCGGTGATTTCAAGTTTGATTTCCTTTTCTGGTTTGCTTAATGTGATACCTGTCCGGGTATTTTTGGCGTGAATTCCTGTTGGAAACCAGTTTCTATTAGATTTTGCCATCTATTAACAGCCTAGGGGGCAACCAACATCATCCTTCCCATGTCCATCAAATTCCCATAAGCAGGATAACTTGATTTTTAGCACGGCGCCTGGGCGGGGGAAAGAAAATAGTGCCAAGTTCTATTCATGATAAAACGAGGTAGCGGTATCGGTTGAGTTATACGACTCGTTGGCCATCAGAATGTTAAAAAAATGCCTCCCTGGAAGCCCCCAAATCATGTCGGAATGTTATCAGCATTTGCCGGATTCGTGACAGGAAGGAAGCCGGACAATGATGCATGTTTGTATTCACATGCGCCCGGGATAGCCTAGCGAAAAACATGCTGAAGGTAATTCAGACCACAAACGAGGAATGTAAGTCATAATTCCGGGGGCGATAAAAAAGTAATAACCATAAAAATTTTACTGCATGAAAAAATGACCCCCAGTGAACCGTAAAGCATAGAACATGGGGTTTGAAAACGGCTTTTTCTACAAAGCTTCAACCGTCGTCTTAGTTGGAATAATTCATGCCCATTGATTAAGTGTAAGCACTTGACTCAATGACGCTTTTATATCAACCGTTAACAAAACTTTTTATGAAAAAGATAATTCTAACTACAAGACCGGGAATAAATTCATTCCTACTGGTTTTCCTGTTGATTATTGTTGGCGCTATATCACCTCATCATCAAGCACAAGCGCAAACCAGGAAAGTCAAGATCTTCCTGATGGCCGGGCAGTCTAACATGCAAGGACATGCAAACGGAGATCAATTGAGGCAGATACTTTGCGCTAAAGACGAAATTAGTATTCCTGGTGACCCGAACGGATGCTACAGCTCCTTGCCAAACCAGGAAGAGCGTTTGTTCAGTACCATAAGCAGCTTTTACGGATCTCATCCTACGTATGATCCTGTCCATGCAAGGCTGGAAGCACAGCTCATCAGTCAATACCACCAGGTCGATGCGCGGCTTTTATTTCCTTTTGATAAAGTACAGGCCATCAACTTTAACTATCGCAGGCAAAATGGTGTTAGGTTTGACCCCGGTACCTGGTCAGGCCCCTTAACTATTGGTTATGGATTTGACAATGATCAAATGAGTTACGGGCCTGAATTGATGTTTGGCCATTACCTTTCGTCGTTTAGTGAGGATGACATTGTATTATTAAAAGTCGCCGAAGGGGGTACCAATTTACATGTACAGTGGAGAAGCCCGAGTATGGAGGCCCGGCTGGGTCCGGGTGATGAGCCTAGTAATTACCCTTTACTTATCCAGCATTTAAACGAGGTGAGAGCTGATATCGGCAGCATATTACCCAAATATGCGGGACAAGCGGTAGAAACAGAAGTAGCCGGCTTTGTGTGGTTCCAAGGCTGGAATGACGCGGTGAATTCAGAATATGCTTCCGGATATGAACAAAACCTGGCTGACCTGGTCACAGACCTTAGAAATGACCTGGGGATGCCGGAACTCCCGGTAGTTATCGGGCAAACACAACATACCGGGGAGAATGGCCTGATCGTCCGGGCGGCTCAAGAAGCAGTAGGTAACAGCATCGGCAATGCCTCGTCCGTATTTACACAGGATCTGTCCGATTACTTTCATTTCGATTCGGGTTCGCACCTGGTCATAGGACACCGGATGGGAGAGGAAATGAAGGAACTGCTGGGCCTGGCACCCATACACAGCACGCTCCCGGTAGCTCCTTCAGGCCTTTCTACATCAGTCCAGCCTGTTCTCCAGGTCCAACTGTCCTGGACGGACAATTCCAACAATGAAGATTCATTTTGGGTGGAACGTTCTACCAATGCTCAAACAGGTTTCGAAGTAATTGCCGTTGTTCCTGCCAATACCACCTCTTACCTTGACGCGGAATTATCCCATGGTACCACGTATTACTATAGGGTTCATGCCAACAACGGTGTCGGGGATTCACCAAATAGTGGAATATCCAGCTCTACTACATCACCGCTGGTCAATGGAATGCCTGCAGGATGGGCGAGTACGGATGTGGGGAATGTTGCCCTCGTTGGGTCTACTTCCTATAACCAAGGGGAGTTTACCGTAACCGGCAATGGGTACATGACCGAGAACTTCGATAGTTTTCATTACGCTTACCAGCAGTTAAGCGGGGATGCTGAAATTATTGCAAAACTGAACTTTGTTCAAAAAGCGGGTTGGAATAATGCCGGCTTAATGATGCGGGAAACGTTAGATCCTAACGCCAGCTATGCCATGACACTGGTCAATGCCAATGCCAAGATCTTTTTTCAACGACGAAGTTCAGCAGGATTCTCGAGTGTAGAGAACAGCAATGCTAGTGCACCGGTTTGGTTGAAACTGGCCAGGTCCGGGAATACATTTACGGCCTCCAGGTCCTCGGATGGGATAACTTGGGAAGAAACACACCAGGATATCGTGGAGATGGGGGAATCCATCTATGTAGGGATAGCATCATATGCCCTCCATAATAATAAAACCACCAGGAGCGAGTGGAGCAATGTAGGTATAGTCCAAGGACAATCAGTGCCTGTTTCTCCTACCGCACTGACCCTGGCCTATTCAAACGGTGTTACGTTGAACTGGACCGACAATTCGGGTAATGAGACCGGGTTTAGGATAGAAAGGTCATTGGATGGCACGAGCTTCCAGGAAATTGCTACGGTTTCTGCCAACACCATCTCCTACCAAGACAACACGCAGACCCCGGGTGCTACCTTTTACTACCGGGTACAGGCCTTTAATAATACCGGGGATTCCGGTTACAGTGAAGTAGCCAGTATCGTACCCCCCAGTGCCGGTGAATTGCCACAGGGGTGGGCAAGTGCAGATGTGGGGAACGTTGCCCTCGTTGGGTCTACTTCCTATAACCAAGGAGAGTTTACCGTAACCGGCAATGGGTACATGACCGAAAGCTTCGATAATTTTCATTACGCCTACCAGCAGTTAAGCGGGGATTCCGAAATTATTGCAAAACTGGACTTTGTCCAGCAAGCGGGTTGGAACAACACAGGCTTAATGATGCGGGAAACACTAGCGCCTAACGCCAAGTATGCCATGACACTGGTCAATGCCAATGCCAAGATCTTTTTTCAACGACGAAGTTCAGCAGGGTTCTCGAGTGTAGAGAACAGCAATGCTAGTGCACCGGTTTGGCTAAAGCTGGCCAGGTCCGGGAATACATTTACGGCCTCCAGGTCCTCGGACGGGATAACTTGGGAAGAAACACACCAGGATATCGTGGAGATGGGAGGCCCCATCTATGTGGGGATAGTATCATATGCCCCCCATAATAACAAAACCACCAGGAGCGAGTGGAGCAATGTAGATATAGTTCAAGGACAATCGGCGCCCGTTTCTCCTACGGCACTGACCCTGGTCTATTCAAACGGTGTCACGTTGAGCTGGACCGACAATTCGGGTAACGAGACCGGGTTTAGGATAGAAAGGTCGTTGGATGGCACAAGCTTCCAGGAAATTGCTACGGTCTCTGCCAACACCACTTCTTACCAAGACACCCCGCAAACCCCGGGCGCTACCTTTTACTACCGGGTACAGGCCTTTAACAATACCGGGGATTCTGGTTACAGTGAAGTAGCCAGCATTATACCTTGGAGTACCGGCGAGCTGCCACAGGGATGGGCAAGTGCAGACGTGGGGAACGTTGCCCTCGTTGGATCTACTTCCTATAATGAAGGAGAGTTCACAGTAATCGGCAATGGGTACATGACCGAAAGCTTCGATAGTTTTCATTATGTCTACCAGCAGTTAGGCGGGGATTCCGAAATTATTGCAAAACTGGACTTTGTCCAGCAAGCGGGTTGGAATAATACCGGCTTAATGATGCGGGAAACGTTAGATCCTAACGCCAGGTATGCCATGACATTGGTCAATGCCAATGCCAAGATCTTTTTTCAACGACGAAGTTCAGCAGGATTCTCAAACGTCGAGAACAGCAATGCTAGTGCACCGGTTTGGCTAAAATTGGCAAGGTCCGGGAATACTTTCACGGCCTCCAGGTCTTCAGATGGGATAACATGGGAAGAAACACACCAGGATATCGTGGAGATGGGAAGATCCATGTATGTGGGGATAGTATCGTATGCTTTCCATGATAACAAAAGTACCAAGAGTGAGTGGAACAATGTAAGTGTGAGCCTATCTCCAAACGAACTAATGCCTCCATCCGCATTAACAGCCAATAGTGACCTGGCCAATAAGATCACTTTGCACTGGACGGACAATTCGGATAACGAGACCGGGTTCTGGATCGAGAGGTCGGTAGATGGTATCGGCTTCGAGGAAATCGCTACGGTCTCGGCTAACGTCACCTCCTACCAGGAACAAACGTTGGCCCCTGGCACCTATTTCTATCGCATAAGAGCCTATAACCAAGATGGAAACTCCAGCTACAGCCTGGTAGAAAGAGCTGATGTACTGGAATATGAAAATACCATTCTTTTCTTATCAAGGTTGTCCGGTGATCATGACAAATCGAATGCGAATAACACGATTACGGTCACTACCGGGCCCGGTCAAGTCAATGAGCAAAATACCTACACCGGCTTGAGGGGCAAACAAATTGCTGTAGGACTTGAAAATACCTTATCTTCTTCCAATGGAACGATCTCCTTTAAGGTAATTCCCGATAATTTATTCCAAGCAGCGGACCTGTTCCGGTCAGAACGGCTTACTATCCGCCAGGTGGATGACCGGGTTACCGTGACTATTGACGGATCACAGTGGACGAGCAGCGCCAGGTTGGATACGATCACTTGTAATCACATTGCACTCCGTCTAAACCACCCATCGATAGAGATCTATGTCAACGGCGAATGGAGCTCGCTGTCCAATAACGTGGCATTTGATATCCACGAGTTTAGTTTGGGTGAATACAATGGCCAGCTTTGGGATGTCCTGCTGGTCGACCGGTTGGTTAGTGACGAAGAGATCATCAAGTTAAGCCAGCGCTGTGTTCCCGGGGTGGATTCAAGTGTGTACTCACCCAGCCAAGACCAGCCTAATTCTTTATGCGGTTCCTATGTGTGTCTTTGGGCCAGTAATACCAAAGACTTAAGCCAGGAGAGGTTCCTGTACTACCTCAAACAACAGGAGATATCATACGAGCTGTTCACTTTCGAGATAGGTATGTACGATCATAGTGACCTGGATGGGCATTTAGCAGGCCGGCATAGAAGGGATATAAGGATATACGAAGACGAGAGCTGGGTCAGGTATACCTTTGCGAATCCTATGACTAAGGAAGATCATAACACTTCGTATTGGTGGCACGAAAACTTCCACGATTACCAAGTGGGTACTCCATTCGGAGGTAGTAAATGGACGAGAGAAGCCTCTGCTAACTGGGCTGCATGGTACCGGTATGATTATCCGCAGAGAGGTGTGGACAAAGTTACCTTCGATCCGCATTTACCTATGCTATTGCATTACGCCGGGTATAACCGCATCTATCATTGGTCTATCATTTTCAGTTACATTACTAAATTCGTCTCTGAACCGGCATTTATCGGAAGGCTTCATAATAATCCGCAAATAGAAAGACATGCCATAACCGCTTTGGAAGATCAGCTATCCAAAGAAGGGCATGATTTCGAAGACGTATTCGTAGAATTTGCAGCACGTACCGCGGTATGGGATTACCCGGATCGTAGTGTCAGTGATGCTTTTGCTGCTCGTGACCAGGCGGCTATTGAAGCTTTTGAAAATATGGGGATGGTAGATTTTAACCATAGGTTTGCCAACGTAATGCCAGCAGAAGGAACTGGCGGAGTGATGACAGCTATCCCTGCGGACCTCTTGCCGGGTGTTTATGCATGGAATACCTATAAAGTAGACTCCACGGCTGCGGCTACTTATACCATAAGACTAAAAGGAAAGGATATAAACCCGGAAGGCACAAATTTCCGGGCCATGATCGTCAAAGGCAGTGGCATCTCTTATGAATATTTTGAAATGCCCGTTAGTGAAACGGTAGCTTATGGCGGCGGCGAAGCGCAATTCAACATCGACACCGAGGCCGGGGAAGAGCTCTACCTAGTGGTGGTCAGTACGCCCAGTGACTACCGGGATGAGTTACTGGGATCGCTTTACCAGTATGACTATGCTATTGAGGCCATTCCTTACGGAGCCAGTACACTGCTGGAAGCTAACGCACGTAAGTTCATCGATGATGAAGAACAAGCAGCTGGTTTAACTAATGATAAGGGGGTTAAGATCTATCCGAATAAAACAGACGGGAATATAACCATTAGGTTAACTACTGCCCCTGGAGATCACGTAGAGATAAATATTGTGAATACCTTAGGGATCAAAGCTCCTTTCAAAGCGAAACAGGATGGCGATAAGATTCATGTGAAATTTGAAGGCCCATCAGGTCTATATTACGTTTGGATCAAATCCGAACATTTTGACGAAAAATTCAAACTGTTTAAAGAGTAGGGTTGTTGTTTAGTATTTTGTGAGATCCCCTGGGGCATAAGGTTGCTCCAGGGGATTCTTTTTAGGGTATCATTGAAAATTCAAGTGACGTAGGGAGGAAGGACAGCCAGGAACAGCCCAGCCCATTTGAGGGCTGTACGTAAGCGGCCTATAGCGGCAAGATAGCGGGTTTCGAAAGGAAAAGTGGCTGGGTTGCCGGCACCCTTTTCTTTTGTTTCGTTTTCTTTCCCCAAAGGGATGCCTATGGCATGGGCGTGCAAAAGCTCATTGACTGTCACCTACTTTTCAAGGTTTAACCTGTATCATTCATTAAGGCACATGATTTTCATAGTTACCACCAAGAGATCTCTTAAAACAAAACTAATCTAATGCCTTGCTGATAACGTTCCGGCTAAAATATCCTGCAAATGCCAGGTTGACTGGGCGGGCATTTTAGCCATTGTTGTATGCTGTTCTTAAATTCAATCTCTTTTAAACCTTCGTAATTCTTCTACTTCTTCTTGATCAATTAATTCATCCATATTACTTGGCTCGTTTGAATTAGCAATCCAGCCAGAACCCGTCTTTAAATAACATTTTTTCCTGTGAGGATACTTATTAATTATCGCTTCAATGTCCCTGGATAAGTTTTCTTTATTCCGCCAAATGGCACCTGTCTCTCCACATCCATAAAACTTTTCATCTTCGTCATCTACAAACGAAACATACCCATGAGAACCGGGGATAGGGGTTCGAATGGGAATTTCCTGGGGTTCTTCATCGAAAAGCGCAGTACTAGAAGGGTTAAAAGGAAATGACATTCCACAGTTTCCGCATTCCAACATTATAAAAGTCATTCCCTTTTCCTTTGAGGACAGGATGAAATTCACCTGTTCAGAAGAAGGTCTAAAACCCGATTCACAACGATCACATTTTATCAAATCCATTTTTTGTTTTTTCTTAATGGGAAGTAATATCCAAATAAGCCCGGTGAGTATGGTTGTCCTTTTTTGCTTTTAAAGTTACTGTTTCATAGTAAAAGTTGCTCATGGCTCGGTTTGCTCATTGAGCTTATCATCCGTTACCAGCATTTTACATTTCTATTCACGTTTTTGAGCAAATAGCCAGTCCAATAGCCCCGGAGTGTTCTCTACACTGCCTGAAATGTGGTGAGCTTGGCCCGGATATTCGGTATATTTGGGATCTCCACTCTTATCCTTTATGGCATGTATCATATTTCGAGAACCTCTCACTAAGACATTCCTGTCTTTTCTTCCATGGAATGCCCAAATTGGAATATTAACCAGTTTATCAGCAAATCCAGGATCTCCTGCTCCGCAAATGGGGACAGCAGCGGCAAACATTTCAGGCTGTGAACTGATCAAATGCCATGCACCAAATCCTCCCATGGAAATACCCGTAATGTATCTCCTATTCTTATCTATTGAAAACTCTTTTTCAAGGTCTAAAATACTCCCTAGCACTAAATGATCAACCGAACTGATCTTGGTAATTCCCCCCCAATCCGCATCCCGTGGGCATTGGGGCACAAGGATGAACGCCGGGTATTTTACTTGGTTATGAGGCTCGGATAACCACTGTGCAAACAAAGATCTTGAGACTTGTTTAACATTATCATTGCCTCTTCCGGAAGCCCCATGCAACGAGACCACCAGTGGATAGTTTTTATTTGGATCGTAATTAACAGGTATTAACAGCCTATAGGGCAAGGTTTCTCCATGATCATTCGTGTACGCTCTAGCTTCAAATGGATCAGCTAATTTCTTCTCGTATTCATTGTAACTAGTCATTCCCGTGAGGTTCTTGACTTCAGCATTAAGCTTGTATCCATAGAAAAACAAAGACAGGCATGCCGCAAATACAATGAAATTGATCGCACTACTCAATCCACTTTTGCTATACGATCCTAGTTTCTTTGATTTTTGTCTTTCTTTATGAAAGTTAATTAATAGCAATACTGGCATTATTACTTCTATGGTTAAAATCCATTGGGTCATCCGGGTTCCAGATCCGTCATGCAAAGCGGTCAGTGAATTGGCCATCCAGGCAGTACCCACGAAGTTGATAAGACCAAAAGAGCAAATAAAAATACCGGCAACTTTTAACCAGTATCTTTTTTTCGATTCGGATAGTGCCAAGCTAGCACCAAATAAAGTATATGTGATAGGCAAAAAGTAGGCCGCAATAACGTAGCCATTTGTTATTTCATGGGTGGAGAAAACTTTAATTGAAAGAACAAAATGGGCAATTGTTGCAGTGGTTAAAACTGCTAAACTCCAAAATGTGACCCTGTAGCCCCTTTCATGGAAATATTTAAGAAGAATTAACCACCAAACGAATGAGAGCAACCATTGAATAAGGTACCAAGTAACGAAGGATGGTAACTCTCCTGGTCTTTGACCCAGCAGGAAAGTTGAAAAGTTTGTTATTAATGCGACAAATACATAGAAACCGCCAAACAAGAGTGCTGAGGAGAAAAATCTTCGTGTCATCATTGGTTCTTTTGTGAAGGGTTAAGCGTTTGTACTTTCTTACCTATCCCTGTTTTGTTCAACTTTTTCAATAAACTGGATCAAGTCATTTTTTAGTTGTCGCGGATGTGAAAGTCCAGCAAAATGTCCACCTTCGTTGAATTCTGTCCAAGATACAATGTTAGAAAAAAAGCGTTCGGCAAATTCCCTAGGAACAAATCCTGTAATATCATACTCATGGAAATTAAAAGCTGCAGGTACAGCTACCTTTCCAATAGGTTTGTCCTCGAAACCACTCATGTCCTCCGAATAAAGCCGAAGAGATGAGTAAATGGATCCAGTAAACCAATATAAACATATATTTACAAGCAAATCGTCTTTTGAATACCTTTCAAAGATAGGTAGTTCCTTATCTCCAAAGTCAAAATATAGCTGCAACAGCCAGGCAGCTAGCGCCGCAGGGGAATCATTAAGTCCCGTAGATAACGTTTTGGGTTTTGTACTTTGTATCATGGCATAGGCTCCATCTTGCATAGACCCGTCATTTATCTTTTAGATGTGATCTTTTTCTACTTGGGAGAGATTTTCATTGGGCGCATAAAAATGGTAAAATGGGATATCGGACAAATGCAAACCTTTTACAGATCCGGGATACGTTAACGCGAGTTTTTCTCCAATAAAAGTTCCATAATCACTACCATGCACATAGAAATTCTTGTACCCTAATACCTCCGTCATCAATTGATGGATGTGCTCAGCTGCGGTTTCTGAGGCCATACTCCCGGGTGCATCTGAAAAGGCAAAACCTGGGAGGGAGGGAATAACTACATCAACCGCTGGATTTTCTTTTTTAAGTAGTTCCGCGGTTTTCAAAAACTCGGTAAAGTTGCTTGCCCACCCATGCAATAATAGGATTGGAATGTGTTTGCTTTCTCTTCCCTTTTGGTACACAAAATGTATGTTGACATTGTTGACCAAAGCCTTGAATTGGGGGAAACTATTGATGTAGGTTTCTTGCTTTTTCCAATCGAAACTGTCTCTCAAATAACCTGTTAGTTCTTTAACGGCCGAAACATCCAATGTCGGGTCGCCCCAGCCCCTTGCAGTAGTTTCATTTATCCAGCGGGTTTTACCTAGGCGAGTGTTGAGTTCGTTGATCTCTCCGGGTGAGATGTTGATCTGAAATTCTTTCATTTTTTGAGTTAGACAATTTATTTTGAGCCGCAGTAGGACCCATCCCAATGACCACAGCTAAAAAGGCGGTGACAATCCTCGTCTTCATTTTCTTTTGTTTCACTAACAACGCAAAGAAAATGGGAGACTACGACAGCCTTATGTCAAGGGTATTGAGTCAACTCAAAAAATTTTCCTTAATAAATTTGTTAAAGAGCTTTCTATTTGGTGTAAAAGCCTGTTGGAGAATAGAGTAGTCGATAATCCTATCAAGCCGGAATGATCGAAAACCATTTCTTTTTCTGCACCAAGCGCAAATCAACCAATAGTCCTTGTGACTACAGTATAGCAGGTAAGGTTCTATTACTCTTTTCGAAATTTCCTGGTTTTTGGCTTTGTAGTGGATGCTTATAACTTGTTGGGTGGCAATAGCCATTTAAATATCCAAGAGTGAATGGCTGATGGTTTCCTCTTCCAAATTCTTGCCCACAAAAATGTTTGATTCAACCGTTTCAATTTTTTCTTTACTATAATTTCTCAGTGCCGATTTTATTTTGACAATAGCGTGATCAAACTCCTTTCGAAAGGAACTGTCTTTCTGTGTGGCTATTATTTGATTAGCTGTTATTAAAGCGAAAGCTTCTCTTTCAATAAACATTACGGGTGGAATGCGATAGCCTTCCATAATGGAATAGCCTTTCCCTTCCTCTGTAACTATGGGAACCCCGGATTCTTCTAATGCTTTTATACCCCTGTAAATGGTATGAACATTAACACCATACTTTTCTGCCAGGGAGGTTGCCGTTACAATTCTCTTTGATTGCAACTGGGTGAGGATTGCTGTCAGCCTTGAAAGCCGTTTGATATGGTCGCCTTGCATTTTCTAGGACATGTAAAACTTGTTTTAGTATCCTGTAACATAACGTCCATGTTTGAGGCTTAGTTTGGTTTGGTGCTGGCTTATACAGCTATTCTTTAATATCGAATATTATGAGCGTTTCCTTCCTCATAACTTTATTGATAACTCAATTTGACCCCCAAGGCCCAGTTCAACGATCTTTTTTAGGGTTGATAAACGAACCTCTTTGAGGTTGTTTTCAATTTTAGAAATATACGATTTAGTCGTTCCTATTTTCTCTGCCAACTGGGCTTGGGTGAGACCTTTTTCTAACCTCGCTTCATGTATTAAAGCTCCAATTTTGAAGTTTTCGTATCCTGCTTCGAGTTCATCCCTTGTAGGTGTTCCAATTTTACCAAAATGCTTATCCTTGAACTGATCAAGAGTTGTAATATCACTTTTTTTCTTGCTCATATTCCTTTTTAATTTTTAATGCCTTTTCAATTTCGCTTTTAGGTGTCTCCTGGGTCTTTTTCTGAAACCCATTCATAAGCACAATTAGTTGTCCTTCATCGAAGAAACAGAAAATCCGGAAAATATCATTTCCTACCTGGACCCTCATTTCATATAACCCTCCTGTACCTTTCAAGTGCCTTAAATAGGTTCCAGGGATGTCTTGAATTTCTTCTATCAAATTCAATGTCCAAACTATTTTATTCTGAGCCTTTTCTCTTTGCTTTAGGCAGAAAGATTCAGGAAGTTGCACTAAAGTGAAACTTTAATAACTTCCAAACGAGCCCAGTGAGCACACCCCTGGTGTTAATAATCTTAAGGTGCTTTTGAGTACAGGAATCGGCAAGTAACTAAGCTGCTTATTGAGCTTGTTATATCTTGTAGCCTGTATTACAATTACTCTACATGTGATAAATCTTCACCAAGGTGCCTATTCTTATTGAGCCCTTCGATGACTGCCATTTCCTCGTTGGTAAGCTCAAAGTCAAATATCTCAAAATTATGAACGATTCTTTGCGGTGTTACCGATTTAGGTATAACGGCCACACCTCTTTGGATCAGCCATCTTAAAGTGATTTGAACCGGTGACTTTTTATGCGCTTCTCCAATTTCTACCAGTTTAGGAATATCCATGACTTCTCCCATCATAATGGGCCGCCAAGCTTCTAATTGAATTTTGTGAGTATTTGCAAATTTTAGCAATTCACTTTGGCTTAAATGCGGATGCATTTCTACCTGGTTGATGGCGGGCACAATGTTAGAATGCTCCATCAAGTCTTCTAATTGCTCAATATTGAAATTACACACGCCAATGGCTTTGACCCTTCCGCTGGAATAAAGCTGCTCCATGGCCCGGTACGTATCTTTGTATTTGGATTTCACCGGCCAATGAATGAGATAAAGGTCTACATAGTCCGTTTTTAGCTGTTTCAAACTATGCTCGAAAGCAAGTAAAGTCTTATCGTATCCCTGTTCCGTATTCCAAACTTTGGTGGCAAGAAATATTTCTTCTCTTGGGATCCCGCTTTCTTGTATTGCACTGCCCACTCCTTGTTCATTTTGGTAAGCCGAGGCTGTATCTATTTTCCTGTATCCCGATTTGAGAGCAGAAACTACGGCTCTTTGAACTTCACCATCATTTTTAGCGAAAAGTACGCCCAGGCCAATGGACGGCATTTTCAATCCATTGTTAAGTGTAAAGATTATTTCATTGTTAGCAGTCATAGGAAGGTTTTTTGGATTATAGGAGTGCAACGTACCACTATTATCCGAAGGCCAGGCTTGTCAAACTTCTATAAAAGTATCTCATTGAGCTTGCCTTTGCAAATAGTCCTGTTAGCCTGTGGATGTTTAGCGCCTGATATCGGCATTTTAAAGTAAGTATGAATTAAAATACTAAATGATTAGTAGATCTACTAATCATTTAGTAGTATTATAGTATCAAACTATTAAGAATATGGACTTGGAGCTTACAAAGGCAGAAGAAAGGGTCATGAAAATTCTCTGGAAGCTCAAAAAAGGGGTAGTCAGGGATATTATAAATGGATATGATGAACCAAAACCTGCTTATACTACGGTGGCGACTATACTTAAAATACTAGAAAAGAAAGGCTTTGTGACTAGAAAACCTATCGCGAACTCTTTTGAATATCGCCCATTAGTTAAGAAGTCTGATTATACCAATGGGATCATGAAATCATTGGTTAAAAACTACTTTTCAAACTCTTTTAAGAATTTGATATCTGACTTTTCTAAAAATGAAAATTTATCAACCGAAGAGATGGAAAGTATTTTAGAGTATTTCAAAAAGAAGTTGTCCGAAAAAAAGAAGAAATAATGGAGACTTATTTAATCAAAGCCAATATTAGCTTAATAGCTACTTATCTTTTGTATAGGCTAATACTTAGAAACACGAATAACCCACAATCCAACAGGTTGATCTTAGTATTTGGCATACTATGCTCACTTGTGCTCCCTTTGTTTCATTTCGAACTTGGTTCTTCTCACTATTCATTCGAGTCTGTGGGAGCACTTGTGGAATCAAAAATGGTGGCGCCAATCACCAAAGAGTCCTGGCACGATCACCATTCCTTAAGTATATATTCAATTGTTTATATAATCGGGGCAATTTTGCTTGCCCTTCGCTCTACAGCAGGATTAGCTACCCTGTTGTATTACTATTTAGCTTCTCCAACGTTGAAAAAATGGGGATTTTACGTTGTAGAGGTAAATAGTATGCTTTCTCCCAGTACATTTTTCAATTTCTTGTTCGTAGGTCCCGGGGTGATGAACTCACCGGGACTGGGAGCATTGATCACTCATGAACGAGTTCATAAAACTCAATATCATTCTTTTGATGTATTGCTGTTAGAATTGCTGACCATTATCATGTGGTTCAACCCGTTCTCATGGCTAATAAAGAAAGAGGTCAAGTTGTCCCACGAGTTCATTGCGGACCGGGAAGTTTTGAAAAGTGGTATCGATTTGTTGGATTATCAGCAATTACTGTTTCAAACCTGCACAGGTGGATCAGCAAATTGGGTTAATCAATTAAGTAAAGAATCAAGTTTAGAAAAAAGATTTAAAATGATGAATAACGTAAATATCAATTCAAACCAAAACTATTTTAAAATACTCTTAGCAGTTCCGTTAATAGGATTAATTGTATTCCTATGTTCATTTCACGCTATCAGTCAACCGGGTGTGTTGCCAAAATATAAACAAGGCGTTTCGGCGATGTACAAAAAATTGGGAAAGGCTATAATCTATCCTACCACCGCCAAAAATGAAAATAGGCAAGGCACAGTTTATGTTACTTTCAGTGTATCGGAATCCGGGGAAGTCTCGGGTATTCAAGCGGGAAAGGTATCCGAAAATTTACTTGACGAAATGGTAGTGGTAGGATATACTAACACCACGGCTACAAGGGATGGTATAAATGAGGAGATGGAAAAAGCGGCCATTCACGCAGTAAAATCCCTTGATCGGTTCACACCTGCAAAAAAGAATGGGAAACCCGTCATTTGTGAATTGACGATTCCTATGAAATTTATTTTGCAATAGATGCAATTTATAAGAGCGCATGGCTGATTCATGCGCTCTTGTTTACAAACTAACGCCCAGGAGGCTCTTGTGATCACTACAGTACAATTTTGCATCACAGGAGATAAGCTACCCTCAAACCCAGTAAGAATTATAGCGTTGTATTTGTTTAACGTGACTTGGATTAATCCACCAACCTAGAATACTTCACTTCAATACAAAGTATTGAAAACCAGCTTTTAACCCGCAGAAGACGCAGTGAATACGCAGAGAACATAGAGTAATCTCCATGGCTCTCGGCGGTCTTCCCCGTTTTCTCCGCGGTTAAACCATTGACTATTCGGCAATTAAACCCAAAACTCATATTAATTTATTTTAATCCATTAAGCAGGATCCGTTTCTAAACTTAAGAGAGAGCGACCAAACACTTGTTTTGTCACCTTCTCTCTTAAGCTTCACTGGGTTCAATTAGGCCCAGGCATCTTAATATTTAATATTGATAACCCGGAATAGTTTATTGTAATCAGCAGACCTGATCCTAATAAAATACAGACCTTCAGGCGCATCAAACTCAACATTGACCTGGTTGCCTTCTCTCCAAAATTCTAACGGAATAGGTCTACCTTGAGAATTTGTCAGGGCTACTTCCAATTGTTCCTCCATTTCAAAGGGTAAATCAATTTTCAGTTGTCCATTCGTTGCATTAGGAAAAAGTGTTGCAGCCTCCACTGTTTCACTTTCATTATCATTTATGGTCCTACTGGCACCTGTGGGTATAATAGCTTCTATCGAATATTCGTACTGATAGCGGGGTGTAACGAGATCAGGATATTCGTTAGGCGTGCTGGCAACGATAAGGTATAGTTCCTCTCCTGCCTGCATGCTGAGTTCAAATTGGGCTATTGCATCTCCAAAAGCCACTTGCGCATTTACAGGCAGGTCGAAGTATTCGTAGTTCCCTTCTTGACCTTTAATCACCTTTGCTTTAAAATTTGTCCCGCCAGGGTTATCGCTACTGCCTTTCAGTTTTATAGAATACGTTGCGGCAGTCGTGGAATCAATCTTATATGCATTCCAAGAATATACGCCCGGTAAGAGGTTTCCAGGAATTGCTGTCATAGCCCCATTAGTACCCGCCGGATCCATAACATGGGTGAATTTGTAATTGAAATTCTCGAAGCCTTGACTTTCAAGAGCTTGTATCCCCCCTGCTTCAGTAGCTTTCCAGCTAGGTCCACTCCCGTCCAGGTAGTCCCAAACCGTGGTACGAGCAACATACTCGGTAAATACCTCCTGGAAATCATGACCTTCCCCTGCTAATATGTCATTTATCGCCTTCACAGGATCTCTTGCTACATACCGGTAGTTATAAAGTTTTCCTATAAAGAAAGGTGTAGAGACAAACCTGGTGATGTAACTAAACAATATGTAATGATGATAGTCCCGGTTACCATCAGGGACTTTGTATTTACCAAACTCCAACATCGGCAAGTGGGGATATAGGGTGACTCCCGTTACACCAGAATTTGGCACGTTGTTGTACCTGTAGGAAGCCCCCCAATTGGCAGTAGCCTCAAATAACCATTTACCACCTGCGTAGTCTCTATCCGGATTGAAACTTTGGTAGCCATGGAAGTTTTCATGGAACCAATGACGTCCGCTGCTTGGGGTTAAGGGCTGATCAAAGCTCCCTTTTATAAATGCTTCATTGTCCGTCACCCACCAATTCTGCGCATTACCGTAATCCAAACTCCATTCTAAATCTTCATGAATATACATGCCAGCCTGGAAGGTGAACAACTCATAAGATATATCTTGCTCGTAAAGGTGATATAAAAACCGCTCTTGCATCAAATCAACATCTTCTTTCGCCCAGAGGCACTTATACGAACCACAAATTGCTTTTGTGTAGGCTTCTCCATAGGGTGAGTGTTCACTGGCATCCACCCCGGGAACGCAAAGCTGGCTGATCTTCTCTATCTCGGAATTACTCAGCAGACCTTCATATACCTGTATATCCCAGGTTTGTCCTTTGTACCCGGAGAAGGTCAATCTATCCACTTCAAAAGATGTGTTATTGTCGATAACCTGCCATTCTCCATTAAGATAAAAGCCGATATTCTGCCGGGAAAACCTTATTGCCACATGATTACAAATAATATTAGAAACAGGCAGGTCACTATTGAATACTTGGCCGGCAATCGTGGCGCTTAAACGATCTCCATCAAGATGGACTACAATATCATCGGTTTCCAGCAGGTTTACTGACTGGTTAAGACTATCCGGAATGAACTTGAAGGAAACTGTGGCATTACTAGATCTTACGGCATTGGCCAGGTCAACCACTATCGTTTTACCTTGCATTCCCGTGTAGGTATTCCTTCTATTGACTGTATCGGGAGTGGCCTGCACTTCTATTATATTGTTTAATCCAGACCTGTCATAATCCCCGGCTTTTCTTGTAAGATTCAAGATACCATTGCCGGCATTGAACCTGTTGATCATGGGTTGATCAAAAACTCCCGTAACATTTCCGTTTATACTGCCGCCCGATGCCATCATACCAAGGTAAATGTCATCCGAAAAGTCAATGGTAGCTTGTCCTACCTCGGTCCAATTGACTCCATCTGCCGAGCGATAAGCTGTAAATACATCACCCAACCTGGCAAGTTTCAACCACATAGGTGCTTCTCCCGATCCGATGAGCTCGGAAATGCTATTGTTCCCACTGTTCGTTCTACGCTGGAAGAATAATCCCGAGGTTCCATCCATGGTCCCAAAAGCTACCATTTTGGATCCTGGCTCCAGGTTTTCACGGATCATCAAACCGACTTTAGAACTGTTTCCAGTTGATGTTACACCCCTTAATCGGGCTACAATCTCTCCATCCCCGAACGCATCCTGGTACAAGTACCGAAACTGGTCAGTAGTACCATCTATACCCATTCCACTTTCGTGGATGCTAAACAGTCCTTCCCGGAAAGTAACTGTATCTGGAGAAGCAGAATGTCCAATACCCACGCTTACCCATGGCTGGGGAATTGTTCCGACATATACATCGTCCACGTTACTATAGGCGGAAAACCCATGCAGATCATATGACCTGGTGCGATAGTAACAGGTAGTTAATGGCGCCTCCATATCTTGATAAGATTCGGTATCTGCTGCTACAGTGTCAATAGCTTCAAAACCTTCATTTGGACTTGTAGATCTTTCGATAACAAAACCATGCTCACCCTTTGCATAATCTTGCCACGCAAGCGTGACGATCGTATTGATATCATTTACTTCCGCTGTAAGTTCCCTTGGGGTAGCCGGTGTAGCTATAGGATGTATAGCTACATCGCTAAAAACGGCTCTACTGGCGCTGGAATCATTGTTGCTGTTTACCATCAAGCCTGCGTACACCTCGTCATCAAGTGGTACAATACGGTCATATATCATAGTCCAATTGACCCCGTCTGTTCCATAATGTGCAGAAAAGTATTCACCGTCTTTGACCAATTTCAACCAGAGAGGAAGGGAAACGTTGGCATTTCGGCCTCCGCCATGTGTACCACCGCTTTTACTATCTCTTGACCTGGCAATAAAATCCGCGTTCACGTTAGTCGAATATGAAACAAAAAACATTCTTGTCCGGGTGCCGGAAAGCGATTCCCGTACCATGAGCCCTGCCTTTGATTCTCGACCTTCTTGAGTCAACTGGTTTACTTTTGCGATAATTTCACCGTTCCTCGGCAAGGGTTGATAAACAAAATGAAATTCATCTTTTCGTTTTTCTACCTCGTTACCTGCGCCCCATACAAAAAAGCTACCGTTATCATACCCGGCGGCACCTTCAACTAAGGGCTCGCCAACATCCACAGTTTGCCAAGGGGACGGTAATTCTGTGCTAACTGCTTTTGTTTGGGTACCGGCCACCTCACTGTAATCCGAAATGCCACCTGGATTATACGCCCTCACGCGATAGTAGTAATAGGTAGAAGGATCCAGTTCATCATCTTGATAGCTATTCGTATTCGCATTTAATACACCTATCTCTACAAAACCGGAGTCCATATCGAGTGATCGTTCTATCCTAAAACCGGTCTCATTTTCTGAGTTGTCCATCCAACTCAACTGTATCCCGCTTGCAGAAAAAGCTGTGGCTTGTAACCCAGTAGGCAATAACGGGGCCAGGGGAAGTGCCTGGTCTTGTATTTGATCAAATCCTGAACTGCCACTACCGTTATAGGATCTTACCCTGTAGTAATACGTAGTATTGGGCGTTAGATTTGTATCCTCGTAAGATGTTACATTTGCTCCAAGAATGGCTATTTCTTCAAAGCCTGCACTCTCCATCAACGAACGTTCGATCTTAAAGCCAGTCTCGTTTTCGGAATTGTCTGTCCAGCTCAACACTATGCCTGTTGAAGAAACCGTAGAGGTACTAAGTCCTGTAGGAGCCGGGGGAATCGAGCCCAAGCCTGTCACAACAACTTCACTGAACTTGGCCGAGGATGTAACAGTACTATTGTTGCTTGTTACCACCAAGCCATAATAATAATTACCGGTATTAAAATTCATCTCCCTGGTCAACTGCCAATCCGCTCCATTAACCGAGATATATGCCGAAACCTTATTAGCTTCCCTAGCCAGCTTTACCCACCTGGCAGAATCTTGCGGCACGATGTGATTTACAGTACTTCCCCCATTATGGCCACGGCTCTTGACCGTAATCGTGGAGTCGTTGCTCATCAATATGGCTATATGAGGAGAAGCAGGTGTTATCCCCTGCCGTATCATAATTCCTGCTTGGCAAAGACTCCCCAGCCCGGGCAATAATTCTATTTTGGCGATTACTTCTCCATCGGTATATGGACCCTGGTAAACATAATAAAACTCGTCAGACCTCCCGTTTATGGCTTTTCCATCACTGGCTATCGTAAATGTTCCGTCGGCATAGCTCGCACTACCGTTAACATCCTCCTCTCCTACACCTCCTTGAACCCATGGGGTAGGCAACCCTGTACTTGGCGTGTTTGTCTGAACATTTACGCTATTGCTATAATCCGAATCCCAGGAGTGATTATAAGCTTTTAACCTGTAGTAATAACGGGTAGCGGGTTGTAGTCCCATATCCTGGTATGAAATGATATCAGCATCTAAGGTGGCAATTTCCTCGTAATCATTCCCAGGACCTGTAGAGCGCTCAAGTTTAAAGCCAGTCTCATTGTCAGAATTGTCCGTCCAACTCAACGTGACACCTTCTGACGAAACTGCCGTTGCTACCAGGTCAGAAGGTGCCATGGGTATGGGTTCGTTTTCAGTATTTACCACCACCCCGCTAAATATTGCACTAGCTAATACCAACGGATCATTGCCCGTTACAGCCAACCCATAGTAACAGTCGGGGCCTAAATTACTAAAGCTTTTCTCCCTTACCAGTTGCCAATTCGTGCCATCGTCTGAACTATAGGCTGTGATTGTACTCCCGTTCTTAACCAACCTTAACCAGTTAGCCGTGCCGGTGCCATTCGCATTGACCGTCGTCCCTGAAGCGTGACCCCGGCTTCTGTAGACGGCCTGGCGGTCCGCATCGACTAAAATTGACACTTGCGGAGAACCCGCGCCGAGATTACGCCTTATCATAACACCTGCCAGGGTGCCATTTCCCGAACCGACCGAATGGTCAACTTTTGTAATGATCTCACCATTGCCCCACGGCCCTTGATGTACATAATAAAACTGGTCTGATCTACCATTGATCCCAGCCCCTGAACCCGAGATGGTATAGGTTCCATCTTCATAAGCCCCCGAACCCATAAGGTCCGGCTCTCCTATGTTTACCTGTTCCCATGGGGAGGGGATAGCAAAAACAGGGAGTGTTTCTGTCGTTGCACTTGTTGTTTCACTGTAATCCGATACACCACCTACTCCATTGTATGCCAAAATACGGTAATAATAAGTAGTAGAAGGTTCCAAGACAGTATCTTGGTATGTGGTGATACCGGCGCTTAAAGTTGCTATTTCTTCAAACCCGGCATTCTCATCCAGGGATCGTTCTAACCTAAAACCGGTTTCATTGTCAGAATTGTCCGTCCAACTCAACGTGATGCCTTCTGCTGAAACCGCTGTTGCTATCAAATCAGAAGGTGCCGCAGGTATGGGTTGGTTTTCAATATTTATTACGACTTCACTAAATACCGCGCTGGCTAATACCGCTGGATCATTGCTCGTTACAGCCAACCCATAGTAACAGTCATGGCCTAAATTACTAAAGCTTTTCTCCCTTACCAGTTGCCAATTCGCTCCATCGTCTGAACTATAGGCAGTAATCTTACTCCCCTCTTTCACCAACCTTAACCAGTTAGCCGTGCCCAGTCCATTAGCATTGACCGTTGTTCCTGAAGTATGACCCCGGCTTTTGTAGACGGCCTGGCCGTCCGCATCCACTAAAACTGACACTTGGGGAGAACTGGCGCCGAGATTACGCCTTATCATGATACCTGCCAAGGCTTCATTCCCCGAACCAATGGAATGGTCTATTTTTGCAATGATCTCACCATTGCCCCACGGCCCTTGATGTACATAATAAAACTGGTCTGATCTACCGTTAATCCCAGCCCCTGGGCCTTGTAACGTAAATGTTCCATTTTCATAAACGCCTGAACCTAAGGGGCCAGGATCACCTATGTCTACAGTAGCCCACGTTGAAGGAAGTATTGACAGTTGTTCGCCTGTTTGGTAACTAACTATTTCACTACTGTGTGAATCACCAAAATCATTGTAGCTAATCAATTGATAATAGTGCGTAGATGCCGGTAACAAATCACTATCCGTGTACTCCGTGTCATTTAGCGAAAGCGTGGCAATTTCTTCAAAGTTGTCTTCAGAATTTACAGACCTCATTATTTTCAACCCCGTGGAATAAAACGGGGGTACTTCCCATTGAAGCGTAACTCTTGGTGCATTAGGACCTGATGAAGAAATAGCTATTGGTGACGGAAAAATAGGAAGGGGTTCTAACGTAGGTATGTTATACAACTCCAACATTGCGCTAGCCATCCTATCCCCGATGATCAAATGAGAGCTTGCATCAAAGTGGAAGTAGCCAGAAAGATCTGTAGTAATAAATGTACCGGCATTTTCAATAGTGCTGGCTACAGTGCGCTGAGCTTCCTGGATAATCATACCGTCCTGGCTGTCATTTTGTGTTTGCCCGATCACGATAGGAAGTCCTGGTAAGTCCAAATCATTCCTTAAATCCGTTACAAGATCGAAAAGGTTTTCTTCATAGGCAGATGCATATGTAGTCTTCATAGCATCATTCCAACCCTGGAACCACACAAAGCCGGCTACTTCTATTTCTACTTCTACTCCTTCATATTTAGGAAGGTAGCTAGATATGTCAGCCCTAACCTCGTTTAGGTGCTGGACAAGCAATGGATAATTGGTAGGTTCATCACTTATCCCTAACCGGGCCTCCATACTTGGGCTTCGCCACATTTCATAGAGGTCAGTACCTCCTTCGGCCACTTTAATGAGCACGATGTCATCAGCCATATGCTCAGCCAGCCGATGTCCAAAAACCAGCTCAGAGCCATAACTTCCGTTACGGTTACTGAAGCCAAAACCAGTGGTCAAAGGCCCGGACCAGGTACCAGGGGCTGACCTTACTCCATTACTTCTACTGTAATTAAAGTTGATCATTTGCACATCCTGGAAAGGCTCAAGCAGGCGTTCATCCGCTAAGTCATGCCTGGCAACCAATATGGCTTCCAGCCTTGCCTGCCATGCTTGGTATCCATAAGCGTACGCAGATCCATTCCAGTAAAAGCTACTGATGGTTTGAAAAAGACGCTCTTCTACTCCTGTTTCTTCACGGTAACAACCTTGTGGGTCGTTAGGCAGTTCTATATCTCCTTTTGCACATAGAATTCTTTTCAATGCGTCAATATTACCATGACCTTGCATGTTGGATTGCCCGGCCATAAGGAAGATCTTGACTTTTTTGTTTTGACCACTAACGGTTATGGTAGTTAAAAAAGATCCGAAAAACACTGAAAATAGGATGAGCAAATAATTTATTCTTTGCCAGTAATATGTTCCATACGATTTCATAGGTTTATTTATTTAGATGGCCCTGGGTAAGATTTTCATTAATAGTCGTACATGTATTTTCCTTTAGGCAGTAATTGTACTATACTATTTTTTATAAAGTTAAAATCGATTATACCATCGGTTACAACAACATTCCGACATTATTATATAATATTCCGACATGGAAATGTAAAATTCCGACAGCTGTGTTGGTCTTGAATATTAGGATTGAGCTGAAATGGATCTAATAATGAGAACGTTGGGAACATCTTCTCCTATTGGCCGCGTCTGCCAGGTGGTTTCCCATCGGATGAAAAACAGGACCGCCAGAAATTTGGACACTACCCGAATCCTATCTCTCCAGTTACTTCCTTGCTACCCTGTGAATTATGCCCTTGATTTACACTCAATAAAATCCAGCAAGCCTGTAGGTTAAAAAGCTTTAAATGCGCGCGAGTTGAGGCACCTGTTCACCGTAGTTTTGCAAGTTCGCCTAGGTAGTATTTTTGCTTTTCTAGCCATTCGGAATTTTCGGAAGCCTGGTGTTCACCTGCTGGATTGATCCACCGGATCATTTTATTGTTGTAGAAGTAGTATCGATGTTGTAGTTTCTTTGTCTTAGCAGGATCAAACCCTTCCTCGAAACCCATTTCCTGGGCCTGTTCAGAATCGATGTAATAGGGCATGTTGTAGTGGAATTCCTGGTCGAATACGAATAAGAGTTGTTGTTCGTCAATGTAGAATTCCCTATGTAACTTGCCGGTTTCGCCTAAATACTCGATTCGAATTTTTATCAGCCCTCCATCGTCAAAATAGCTCCTAATTGTTGCGCCATCAGTCGACCCCTCAAATGTCGTGTCGTTTACGAGTTCAAAATTGTTGATGTTGGTTTCGACATACCTGTAGTGTTTCCTAATAGCCTCGATCATTTCCTCCGTTTGGGCATTAAGGTGTAGAGTTGTCATTAAAAGAATGAAGAAAATTAACGTTAGTTTCATCTAGCACTGAACTTTTTTGCCTGCTTTCTTGATCGTTCGGCCAATTTCATGCGTTCTGAAGGCTTTTGGAAATAATATTTAATGTAAAGTATTATAGATAGCGTTTATCACAGGAATTAAAATGATCAGTCCAATTCCTAGGAAAAGTAAATAGGCTTTCGTTTTATTTTTATCCATCTTTAAGTTGCTGAAAAAAGCTGAAACGTGAAGAAGGCACAGATGAAGGACGGATTGCAAAAAGGAGTGCTAGAAGCACGTTGGCATATGCATCTTTCCGCGCAGTTAGGCCCAGTCTTACGGCCCCATAAATCTCCATCGCTGTTTCATTTTTCAAATTTGATTGTGGGGAATTTTCCAGTTGCGTTGTTTACGGAAACCACAAGATTTCTTAGCTCGAAGCCAGTTGTTTGTCCAACTGATAAGGGGGAATTCTAGTTTATGTCCTTAATTTCGTTTTACCACTTAAATCGCTATTAGCGATACACCGTATTGGCCCCAGTTTTTATTTCTTTTCTACTCTTAAGATCTTCTCCATTTTACGACCTTTCGCTAATTCATCTACTAGCTTGTCTAAATATCTTACCTGCCGGGTTAATGTGTTATCAATTTCCTCAATTCGGTAACCACAGATTACACCTTTTATTAGGTGAGCATTTGGATTTAGATCTGCTTGTTGAAAGAAGGCGTCAAAAGTTGCTTTTTGACTGATCAATTTTTGCAATCTATCTTCATCAAAGCCTGTCAACCACTCTATCACTTGGTGAAGTTCTTCTTTTGTTCTTCCTTTTTTCTCCACCTTTGTTATGTAATGAGGATAAACAGAGCCAAAGGTCATTTTTGCTATTCGCTCATTATGTTCAGCGGTTACTTTCATATGATTCTTTCAATTAGTGCCAATGCTTAGTTATGATGGGTCATTAGAAAGCATAACCCTTCTACTTGTACACAGCCACACCTCATTTCAAAATAATTACTTTTTGCGGGTTTTCCAATCCCGACGAAAATACCCTGGCGGATGAAGCCCCGTTGATAGCATTTGTTATGACCTATTTTCGTCTCTTTTTTTGGATCATTGCAGTGATTTCTTCTCCAGTCCCCAAACTTCCGGTTTGAGTTTCAGGTAATTTGAAATCTTTGCTCCATGATGTAAAACGTTGCTCCAAAACTATATCCACATAATATTCATCTTCATAGTAAATAGGTTGATAAAGGATATAATCCCAAGCCTGTTTACAGACCCCTTCTACATCGATTAATCGTCCGTCTATTTCAATTCCAAGTATTTTTACCTCGAAAAGTCTTCCTGGCAACTCAATTGTCCCTTCATTAGACGAGTTGAGTCGATTGAGTAGTAGCTTTTTGACATGGGCCCGTTTTATCCCTCGAAATTTTGAGCAAAGAACCCAAGACCTATTAATTGTTTGTTCTAGTTCATAGAACATAGCACTTGCTTTTGCAAATAGCCCCGTTAACTTATGGAGATAATGCTTGTTAGCGGTATTTTTCAGCCTAAGGTGTCACACTCGTTTGATGGAAATAGTCTAACTAAATAGAGGCATAATGAAGCGAATGGAGAAAGATTTAAAAGATCACATTGAGCAAGCGCTTTCTGGAGAGAAAAAAGCGTTAGAAAGCATCGTTGAGGAGGTCAAAGATCTCATCTACAATCTTTCGCTTAAAATGCTGCTTTTCCCGGAAGATGCCGAAGATGCTACTCAAGAGATATTGATTAGAATGATAACCCATCTTAGCACGTTCCAGGGGAAAAGTTCTTTCAAAACCTGGGTGTATAGAGTGGCAAGTAACTACTTGGTTACAGAAAGGTCAAAGAAAAAATACCAGGCAAAAAGAATTTCATTCGATGAATATGCCGATCAAATAGACAAGGGGCAATCCGATAACGTTATGCACGCCGATAACGAGGGTGAAATTAACCTGCTGGAAGAAGAAGTAAAAGTGAGTTGTACCCATGGATTATTACATTGCCTGGATCCCACCAATCGGCTAATATATATTCTTGGCGATGTGTTGGGTTTTAACAGTGTAGAAGCTGCAGAAATTTTAGAAATTACCCCTGCAAGTTTCAGGAAGCAATTGTCGCGTTCAAGGGAAAAGGTGAGAAATTTCTTAACCGCAAAATGTGGACTTGTCGATCCTGGTAACCCGTGTCGATGCAAACGAAAGATTGATTTTCTAATTGATCAAAAAATGATAGATCCTATGGCGTTGAGGTTTGCTCATCATACCAGCCGGAGCATCGACTTAATGAATAAGATTGATTCACTGGATAAAACCTTAAGTGTATTCAGGTCAGTTCCTGCCCTTGAAGCTCCCGAAGAAGTTTTAAAAGAAGTAAAACAAATGATTAGATCAACAACATTTTGAATATGAAAGAGATAATAGAAAAGTATGTGGCCGTATGGAATTCGAATGGTATTTCGAGTTTAGAAGACATATTTAGCAAAAAATCACGATACTGGGACTCCACCCAAGAAGGTGGTGCGATAGGTCTATTAACAGGCTCCATAGCTGCCACCCATAAAGCGTTTCCTAATATTTTATTTCAAATTATTTCTCTAAGTGCCTCCGGCGAAAACCAGTTCTTTTTAGAGTGGCAAATGACCGGTATAAATTCAGGAGAGTTTTTTGGCTATCCGCCCACTGGAAAAAGAATTGAGATACAGGGACTTGACTCTATAAAATTGGAGTCAAACAAAATTGCGGAAATAAAAAGCTTCTATGATAGCGGTTTGTTCAGCCAACAATTAGAACTCCAATGAAAAAGGTAGCTATTCCTGCTAAGATGCAAAAGTTCTACGGGATCGGTACAATGTTGCATCCGGGCAAAGAAATGGTTGAGGCCATGATAAAAGAAATTCCTGTTGGCAAGGTTGCCACTATTGATTCCCTGTGCCACAGGTTGGCCCGGGATCATGATACGAATGTAACATGTCCCATGCGGACTAGTCATTTGGTAAAAGCCATTATGGAAACTTCTGCTGGCAGTAGTGCATCCATTCCTTGCTGGAGAGTCATTCGAAAGAACCACCTTTTGATCAACTCGCCTTTTACAACACTATGTGCTGAAAATCTTGAAAAAGAAGGGTTTCAAGTAAGTCAAAACAGCAAAGGAGAGTTCAAAGTACAGAACATTGAAGATCGGCTGTTCACTTTTTTGTAGCTACCAATTACCGCCCACGCCTAACTAAAATCTGTAGGCTTGTACTTTCCAAATGCCTATGAAACTGGACTCGATAATTGTTTATCAGTTTGATGTTTCCAGGGCAGTTTTAGCCAGTAAGCTTGGTGCCCCTTGGTACATTTGCGTCTTAGTGGTGAAGCTTCCCCGGCCACCAAGGCACCAAAGCTCAAAGCATCACTAAGGGATCTTCTTTACGATTTAATCTAGCCCTATTTTTATAACTCACGTAAGGAATATGCTCATACCCGATAAGTTCCCCACTCCACTTGGTAAAGATGATAAGGTCGTCTACTCGATTAACTTTATTTTTTGTTTTCGAGTGCCTCTTCTATGTATTCAATCAATACATCCACGCTGGTTGATGGGTTGTCGTGACAGGTCAATTGCTTCGCCCTGGCTTTGGCCTCGTTAATATTATCAATAAGTTCTCCTTTTTGAGATTCGGTTAATTTACCCTTTTCATAATTCGGCCAGATTTCTTTAAGAGCTCTAATACAATTTGAGCTTGAAATGTTCGCCCCCTGGTCTCTATGATGTAATACAAACCAAAGTTCCAGGCATGGTGGATATATCGGTGAATATGTGCCATTGATATCGGCGTAAAGTATGCCAGTCGTATCGGATTAACTTGTGCCACCTCTATCGGTGGAAAGTGTGCCAC